>JBCBNX010000004.1:140615-410787 GCA_039821555.1 Bacteroidota bacterium | reverse complement strand
CTTCACCTGGCGTGCGCGGTGATCGTGTGGCGGCGTTGCCCTCTCACGTCCGACGACTACCTATTGGGATAGGCTCTAACGCGGCGAGGAAACTGCGAGGGACTATTTCCAAGGCAATGCTTGAATCTGACAACCTGCGACTCAGGCGATTGAACTGGCGCAACTTGTCCTGCTTGACGTAGACGCCATCTCCCTCATCTGCCTCAACGACGTGGTCTTCAGCGAAAGCTGAGTACGCCTCATCGGTCGACCTTTGAACGGCGTTGATCACAATCATGGTCAGAGGCAGAGTGCCAGCCAGACTGTCGATTCGACGGAGGAATCTGTCAAGGACCTCCTTGATCCCGTGCTTGACTTGATCTTTCTCTGACATGCGTTGAGGGTAGGAGTGCGCCTTACATCTTACTAGGCCGGGGCAACAACGCGCAATGCGAGCGATCTCGGCACCATGACGGTGCTTGAGCATGCGTTCCGTTCGGCATAATACACCGCGTCCGCTCTGCGATGAAGCCGACGCGCGACGTACTGCACGCTGCGCCTCGTGGCCGCGCGTGGCTGCCCGAATCCCGCGCCGAGGTAGGGCGTACATCGCCCGCCCTTCTCCTGTGCCCGTCCCACCGCCTCCTCCCCGCATGGCTGTCCTCGAAGCCGACCGCCTCACGAAGACCTTCACCAACGCCGGCCGCGCGCTCACCGTCCTCGACGCGGTCAGCTTCGCCGTGGAGGACGGCGCTACGTGCGCGATCGTCGGGCCGTCAGGCAGCGGCAAGACGACGCTGCTGGGGCTCAGCGCCGGGCTGGACGCGCCCTCGTCGGGCACGGTCCGGCTCGTCGGGCAGGACCTCGGCGCGCTGAGCGAGGACGCCCGCGCGACGCTCCGCCGCGACCACGTCGGCTTCGTCTTCCAGCAGTTCCGCCTCCTCCCCACCCTCACGGCGCGCGAGAACGTGATGGTGCCCCTCGAACTCCAGGGCACGCGCGGCGCAGCAACGGAGGCCGCGACGCTCCTCGACCGCGTCGGCCTCGGCGACCGCCTCGATCACTACCCAACGCAGCTCTCGGGCGGCGAGCAGCAGCGCGTGGCCCTCGCCCGCGCCTTCATCCACCGCCCCCAGATTCTCTTCGCCGACGAGCCCACCGGCAACCTCGACGACGGTACCGGCGCGCGCATCGAGGACCTGCTCTTCGACCTCAACCGCGAGCGCGGCACGGCGCTCGTCGTAGTCACGCACGACCTCCGCCTCGCCGACCGCTGCGAGCAAGTGATCCGTCTCCGGTCGGGACGGGTAGAGGAGCCGGAGAGTCGACGAGACGAGGAGACAGCGAGCCGTTCTGGGCAAATCGTTATGCCTTGAGTCTGCCTTCCCTCTTGTCATGCTGAACTTGATTCAGCATCTCAAAGGTGCCACGTCGCACCTCAACCGTCAGAGATCCTGAAACGAGTTCAGGATGGCACCACTGGGGCCTCCGGAGTCGATTATTGCCCGTAACCCCTCCCAACTCCCAGTCTCTCCCTTTCCCCGTCTCCAAACGCATGTTCATCCTCAACACCGCGTGGCGCGACAGCCGACGGATGCGGCGGCGGCTCTTCCTCTTCGTCGCGTCGATGGCGCTCGGCGTGGCGGCACTCGTGGCAATCCGCTCGTTCGGAGCCAACGTCGAGGCGTCGGTGACAGCGCAGGCGCGCGAGCTGTTCGGGGCCGACCTCGAAATCGAGTCGCGGCAGCCGTTCTCGGACGACAGCGAGGTGCTGATCGACTCCGTGCTCGCGGCGTTTCCAGGGCGGCAAGCTGGGGAGGCCTCGTTCGCATCGATGGCGCTCTTTCCGGCACCGGAACGCGACAGCCTCGCGGGCGGAACGCGGCTCGTGAACGTCCGCGCCATCGAGGGTGCGTTTCCGCTCTACGGCGCTATCGAGACGACGCCCGACGACGCGCTTAGCCGCTTTCAAGAGCAGGACGAGGCGCTCGTGGCGGCGTCGCTCATGCTGCAGTACGGCGTCGAGGTCGGCGACTCCGTGCAGGTTGGGCAGCGGACGTACCGCATCGCGGGGCGCGTGGACGGCGTGACGGGGCAGACCGACATGGCCGAACTCGTCGGGCCGCGCGTCTACCTCCCCTACCAGAACCTCGACCCGGCGCTCCTCACCGCCGGGAGCCGCGTGGACTATGCCCGCTATCTCGCCTTCGACGGCGCTGACGTTGACGAGGCGCTACCGGAGCGTGCCCGTGAGACGTTCGCGGCCAGCTTCCGCGCGCGCAACCTCGACGTCGAGACGCTCGCGAGCGTGGAGCAGGAATGGAGTGAGGCGCTTGGCGACCTCGGGCGCTACCTCGAACTAGTCGGCTTCGTGGCGCTGCTGCTCGGCGGGCTCGGCGTGGCGAGCGCGGTCCACGTCTACATCCGCCAGAAGCTCGACACCGTCGCCACGCTGCGCTGTCTCGGCGCCACAGGCGGGCAAGCGCTCGCCGTCTACGCGCTCCAAGCCGCCGCGATGGGCCTCGCCGGAGCGACGCTCGGCGCGGTGCTGGGCGTGGGCGTACAGTACCTCCTCCCCGCCGTTCTCGGTGCCTTTCTCCCCGTGGACGTGGAGATCGCGCTCGTGTGGCCGGCCGTCTTCCAAGGCCTCGCGGTGGGGCTGGGCGTGGCACTCCTCTTCGCGCTCTTGCCGCTGCTCGCCGTGCGCCGCGTGCCTCCATTGCGTGCCATCCGCTCGGATGCAGTGCCCGTCTCGGCGCGGCGCGATCCGTGGCGCTGGCTCGCGCTCGGCGTGCTCGTGGCGGCGGTTGTGGGGTTTGCGTACGTGCAACTCGGGTCATGGCGCAACGCGGCGTTCTTCGTTGGTGGCACGGCCGCGGCGCTCGGGGCGCTCACGCTCGCGGCGGCGGTGGTGCGCGCGGTGGCGCGGCGGCTCGTCCCGCGCGGGGCGTCGTACACGCTCCGGCAGGGGCTCGCCAACCTCTACCGCCCCGGCAACCAGACGCTCGTGCTGCTGCTCACGCTCGGCCTCGGCACGTTCCTCATCCTCACGCTACTGCTCACCGAGCACGTCCTGCTCGACCGCGTCTCGGTCCCCGACGGCGACGAGCGCCCCGACCTCATCCTCTTCGACATCCAGGCCGACCAGCAGGACGGCATCGCCGCCCTCGTCGAGGAGAACGGCGTCGAGGTGCTGGAGCAGACGCCGCTCGTGACGATGCGGCTGCGCGCCATCGACGGGCGCTCCGTGGAGGAGATCCGCGAGGACTCGGCGGCACTCAACTATGACGCCCGCTGGGCGCTCCGGCACGAGTACCGCTCGACGTACCGCTCGGAACTCACCGACACCGAAGAACTCGTCGAAGGCCGCTTCGTGGGCGAAGTCCCCGCCGACGCCGCGGTCGTGCCGATCACCTTCGAGGACGAACTCGCGCGCGACCTGCGCATCGGCGTCGGCTCGCGGCTGACGTGGGACGTGCAAGGCGTGCCGATGGAGACGGAAATCGCGGGCCTCCGCCGGGTCGACTGGGCGCGCCCGCAGCTCAACTTCTTCGCCGTCTTCCCCGCCGGCCCCCTCGACGACGCGCCGCGCTTCGGGACGCTCACGGCACGGGCAGGCTCCGAGGATGCCTCGGCGCGGGTGCAGCGGGCCGTCGTACGCGCCTACCCGAACGTCTCCGTCGTGGACGTGGGCCTTGTGATCGGCCTCATCGAGCGGGTTCTCGACCGGGTGGCGTTCGTGCTACAGTTTATGGCCTTCTTCTCCATCGGGACGGGCCTGGTGGTGCTCGCCGGGGCGGTCTTGGTGGCGCGGCTCCAGCGCATCCAGGAAGCCGTGCTGCTACGCACCCTGGGCGCGAGCCGCCCGCAGGTGCGCCGCATCTTCGTGGCCGAATACGCGCTGCTCGGCCTCCTCGCGGCCATCACAGGCGGCATCCTCGCGCTCGGGGCGGCCTGGGCCATCGCGCGCTATGCGTTCCTGCTCACCACCTTCGAGATCGGCTGGGCCTCGCTCGTCGGCGTCCTCGTCGGCGTGCCGCTACTCACCGTCGCCATCGGCCTCGCGGGCAGCCGCGGCCTGCTCGAACGCCCCCCGCTCGACGTGCTGCGGAGCGAGGGCTGACTGCCAACGGTACTCGGGTGCGAGCTGCTAAAACAGTCCAAATCGCATCTGGAAGCGGTGGTTCGAGCGGCGGAGCTGACCTGGCAGCCGGCCATCCTCGACGCTGAAAAAGGCGTAGTCAAACTGCGCGAAGCGCGTGTCGATACCGACGCCGAGTGCGGGGTAGCCCTGGGCGTAGCCTGCCCGTGCATGGACGATGTTCACCAACTCGAAGCCCACGCCCAGCCGCCAGTGCGCCCCGAACGGCTGCGTGAACTCTGACGTGGAGCGGCTCGTATAGTCGAGCGCAATCGAGACGCCAGACAGGGCCGAGTTCGCGAGGTCGAGGTCGAGGTCGTAGGCTGCTCCGAGGCGCACGATGGGCGCCGCCGACCGCTCCGCGAACCGGGCCTCCAGTTCCTGGAACTCCAGCGAGTCGGCTGCCGACAGCGGCGAGGCGTCGGTCGGCTCGGACACGCCGAAGAGAATCTCAAACGGCCCGGTTGACTCGGAGTCGTCGAAGGGGATACGCCCGCCCTCGAAGTTCAGATCGACGCCGCCGCCGATCAGGTTGAAGATGGCGAGGCCCGCGTTCACGTTGGGCAACACCTCCTCGTAGTGCGCGCCGATGTCGAGGCCGAGACCGGAGCCGCGGAAGAAATAGAGGCTCTCCGTGTCGTCGAGCGCGTCGATGGGCGACTGCTTGGCCGTGACCTGCCGCCGGATGTAGCGGATCGTGCCGCCGACGGACAGGCCGCCCGTCTGAAACTCGTCGATGGCCGTGCCGGGCACCCGGTAGCCGACGGCGACCGGCAGGATGAACTCGGTCTGCCCGTAGGCGTCGAGCACGGGCACAAGGTCCGGGGAAAACTGCACGCGCGAGTAGCCCTGGAGGTATGCGCCGATGCCCACGTTGACCGGGCCCGCGCGGAAGAAGGCCTGCGGCAGCAAGATCTGCGCGGCCAGCACCGACTCCTCCTCCGCGAGGCCGCGCGCTTGGTCGTAGAGCGCCTCCAATTCGGCGCGGTCGTCCTCGTAGAGGTTTTCGATGCCCGTGTCGATGGCGTCTTGCAGGTCGCCCTGGATAAAATCGAGCTTGTCGAAGATGTCAGGGCTGAAGCCGAACCGGAGGCCGAGCACCTGCAGGTGCAGCCGATCCAGCGGAAGCTGGCCGAGTTGCGCCGGGTTGTACGAGAAGACGAGGTCAGGGTCTATGAGCGCGACGCCCGCGTTGGCCATGCCGAGCGCGGCCATGTCTGCCGGGCGTCCCGTGGCGTCCTGCTCCAAGTCGCCGAAGAGCTGTCCGTAGGCGGGGTGGGCTGCCAACCCGAGGAGGGCAAGCGCAAGGATACAGGCGGTCTTTCGCAACGTCATTCGGTGGACGGCTGGCGTACGACGGGACACAACAAACATCGCAGCAACGGTGGGTCGAGATAGGAGGGCTATTCGGCGCAGGTGGCGAGTTCGCGCTGGATCGAAATCAGCGCCTCGATGGCGTCGACGATCAGTTCGTCGGTGGCCTCCGGGTAGCCGAACAGGTAGGCGCGCAGTTCGACGGCGAGCGTAGCGCGCAGAAACGCCTCAGCCGGATCGCGCGCCGTGCTCGTCACCGCGACGAACGCGAACGGGTTGGTGGCGCAGAAGCTGATGTAAGCGTCCGCCGAGCCGTTCTCCAGGACCCGGTAGAGCGTGACCACATCGTTCTCGCCCCCGTTGAGCGAGGGGATGCGCTCGGTGAACAGCTCGTAGTAGTTGCTCGTGAGTTGGGTGACGGCGTACGTCACGAGCAGCTCGCCGATCTGGAGGTCCGTGAGCCCGTCGACGCGGAGCGCCTCCAGGATCCCATCGCGCCCGTAGGGCCGCAACACCGCAAGTTCTCGGTCCACGACCTCGCACAGGTCCACCGCGCGGAGCTCGCGCTCCAGCGTCGAGAAGCCCTGGCCGTCTGGCGTCTGCGTGAGCAGCGTCCCGATGCTGTCGAGCACCACGGCCGAAGCCTCGATGTTGGCGAACGAGGGAAAGCCGACCGGGTCGAACACTTCGATCGCGCGCACGCCCTGGTTGGGGACCGCGCACGACTGATCCTCCGGCACGCCGATGTCTCGCGTCGGCTCCAAGATCACGTGCTCGGCGGCATCGGCGAGATCGAAGACGCTCAGCGGCGAGGCTGCAAGCAGGGCCGCCGCGAGCTCGAAGCGCAGCGCCTCGCTGTTGGGGTACTCAGCGATAGCCTCGCGCAGCAGGTCGAGGGCGGCATCCACATCGCCGTCCTGGCGCTGTATACGGGCGTCGGTGATGTACTCGTCGAGCGAGCCGCCCTGGTCATAGCTGCAGCCGCTCAGGATAGGCAAGGACGCGAGGAGCGCCCCCAGAACGAGGATGCGATGGAGATACGGAAGCATCGGGGAACCAATTCGATACGAGGGGCGCGCGTGTAGCCGAGTGGGCTGCGTTCGGCAAATGGCAAGCCAAAGCGGTGGCGCGAAGTGTACGGCGTACCCTCCGCGCGTCAAGTCTGTGTAGCAGTTTTTTCCCAAATGCGAGCCGCTTGCCGACGCGCTTGCCGCTACCCTTTGAGCCGTTCGAGCAGCAGCGCGCGGACCCGCTTGGGGTCGGGGGCGCCGGGGAAGGCGCGCATCACTTGGCCGATGAAGAACCCCACGACCTGCTGCTTGCCCGCTCGGAAATCGGCCACTTGTTTGGGGTTGGCGGCGAGAATCTGGTCCACGACAGGAACGAGCGCGTCGTCGTCGGAGACCTGGAGCAGATCGCGCGTCTGGGCGATGGCCTCGGGCGAAGATGCGTCGGTGAGCATCGCGTCGAAGACCTCGGTGGCCGCCGTGCTGCTGAGTTGGTCGTCGAGGCGCATCCGCACGAGCGCCGCCAGCCGCCCCGGCCCGATGGGGAACGCGGCGATGTCGAGCTTCTGCTCCTTAGTCACGCGCAGGACATCGCCCATGACGACGTTGCTGACGGCCTTGGCCTCGTCGGAGGACGGCGTGGCGCGGAGCGCGTCGAGCGTAGCTTCGAAGTAGTCGGCGAGCGCGCGCTCCTCCGTGAGCAACGCCGCGTCGTAGGCGGGCAGGCCGAGCGCGTCGACGTAGCGCGTGCGGCGGGCGGCGGGGAGTTCTGGTATCGCGGCGCGGGCCTCGGCCAGCACGGCGTCCGTGACCACGACCGGTGGAAGGTCAGGGTCGGGGACGTAGCGGTAGTCCATCGCCTCCTCCTTCGAGCGCATGGAGCGCGTCTCCTCCCGGTCGGCGTCCCACAGCCGCGTCTCCTGCACGACGGCCTCGCCGCGTTCGATGAGCGCGATCTGCCGCGCCGCCTCGTGCGCGATGGCCCGCTCGACGCCGCGGATCGAGTTAAGGTTTTTGACCTCGGCCTTCGTCCCCAGTGTGTCGCTCCCGACGGGCCGCACAGAGACATTCGCGTCGCAGCGCAGCGAGCCCTCTTCCATGTTACCGTCGCAGATGCCGAGCCAGCGGACGAGGCGGCGGATCTCCTGGAGGTAGAGCGCGGCCTCACGAGGCGTACGTAGGTCGGGCTCGGAGACGATCTCTAGGAGCGGCACGCCGCAGCGGTTGTGGTCCACGAGCGTAGCCGTCGGGTCGAGGTCGTGGACGAGCCTCCCTGCGTCTTCTTCGAGGTGGATGCGCGTCAGAGCGATGGCGCGCACCTCTCCGGACTCCTCGTCGCGGATGGTGACGTGGCCACCGGAGAGGATCGGCGTCTCGTACTGCGAGATCTGGTAGCCCTTCGGGAGGTCGGGGTAGAAGTAGTGCTTCCGCGCGAGCACCGAGCGCCGCGCGATGGTGCAGTCCAGCGCGAGGCCGAGCAACAGCGTCTCTCCCACCACGGCGGCGTTGAACACCGGCAGCGTGCCCGGATGCCCGAGTGACACCGGGTCGACATGCGTGTTGGGCGGCGCGCCGAACGCAGCCGCATCGGGACTGAACGCCTTCGAGGCGGTCTTGAGCTGCGCGTGGACTTCCAGCCCGATGACGGTTTCGTAGCGCGGTCCTTCGTCCGTTGTCCGTTGTCCTTTGTAGGCAGCCATAGACCAGCGATGCTGTCGAATCTTGAGTCGAGCGTTGTGACACAAGATCCGCACACGGAGCGCTGTCTGCTACGCCTGCGCCGCCTCCCACTTAGCGAGGATCTCCTCGGCGTGCGCGGCGGTCTTCGGGCGCTTGAAGACGTGCACGATGGTACCGTCGCCGTCGACGAGGAACGTGGTGCGCTTCACGCCCATCCGCTTGACGCCATACATGTTTTTCTCGCCGTAGGCCCCGTAGGCTTCCATGATCGCGCGCTCGGTGTCGGCGATGAGCGGAAACGGGAGGTCGTACTTCTCGGTGAAGCGCCCGTGCGAAGCCTCGTCGTCTGCCGATACGCCCACGATGGCGATGCCGGCGTGCTGGAGCGCGGCGTAGTTGTCGCGGAGGTTACAGGCTTGCTTGGTGCAGCCGGGCGTGTCGTCTTTCGGGTAGAAATAGAGCGCGACGGGCTGCCCGGCAAAGTCGCTGAGCGCGACGGTATCGCCGGTGTAGGTGGTCCCGGAGAAGGGCGGTGCGGGCTGGCCCGCTTGTGGCATATCGGCCATGGGAGACGTGCGGTTGGATGGGATGAGAGAAGAGGTGTAAAGATACCACATGCCCCTTCTGCCCGTCCCCATGCGCATTCCCGTGCGGCTCGTCCTACTGCTCGCCTTACTGCTCGTTGAGCGACCAGTCGTAGTCCCCGAACCGCACATCGTAGACGGCGCCTTCGAGGCCATCGCGGGCCGACTCGGGCGCAAACGCGGCTAGGTAGCGCTGCAGCGAGTCGTCAGAGCCGCCGAAGTCGCCCTTGTACCAGTCGAAGATCTTCGAGAAGGTGGCCGTCTCGCCGTCGAAGCGGTTCTTGCTCTCGTCGGCGAGGAAGATGCGCCCCTGTTCGTCGAGTTGCTGGTCAAGCTTCGCGCCGGTGAACGCTTCGGCGCGCAGCGGCGGACAACTGATGGCGGCGCAGATCACCACGAAGTGGATGCGCGGGTCGTTGAACTGCGGGCGGATGATGCCGTGCTCGATCTCGTCGAGCGTGCGGTCCTCGCCGCCTACGTTGGCGAACTTGACCTGGAACGGGCTGTTGACCTTTGGCACGAACGGTCCGCCGGTCACGTCGAGGATACTCTCGGTGGGGTAGTTGTCGAGGACGAGCTTGATCGCGTAGGCGTTGTAGGCGTTGATCCAGAACGCGAGTTGCTCGCTCCGCCCGAGGTTCGACGGGTCGGTCGCAGCGAGGCGTTCGAGGTAGCCGTCTAGCCCTGCACGATCATTGAGCAGCCCGGCATAGTCCACGAGGCCGTTGCGGTCCACGTAGGCCTTCAGGACACGGTCGTAGGCGCTGTGATCGAATGTGTTTTGCGCCTGCACGACCGGCCCCGCGGGGACGACGCGGGTGAACTGCGCGCTGCTGAGGCAGCCGGAGCAGGCAACACCCGTGACCAGCACGGCAAACGCGGCGAGGTGGTGGACGAGGGCAGTCATGGTAGGGCCGAAGGGGCGGGCTGGATGCAGGCGATGTGGTCGAAGTGAGCACCTACCAACGTCGATGCTCGTTCCAACAGACGACCGATGTCCGGCTTGCCTTACGCGGGCCATGTCGATTCGCTGACACGGCTGCAAGACGGCGGCTCTGAGAGGCCGTGTATCGACACTATTGGCTTGACGCACCGCCAACAGCACCACACATTCTCGCCCCTCACCCTATACCTCCGCTTCGTCCTCAGCGCCCACGCGCTCGGTGTCGGCGGCAAGGCCGTTCCAGGTCCACGCGCGGAAGCGGTCGAGGTGCGCGTGCGCGGTGAGGTCGTGCTGGAGCGGCGTCACGGAGACATAGCCATCTTCCACCGCCGACTGGTCGGTGTCGGTGCGCTCGTCGAGGTTGACGAAGCGGCCGCCGAGCCAGTAGTAGGGCCGGTTCATCGGGTCGCGGCGCTCCTCGAACTCCTCCTCCCAGCGCGCCTGCGCCTGGCGGGTCACGCGGATGCCGCGCAGGTCGTCGAAGGGTAGGTCGGGAATGTTCACGTTGAGCAGGATGCCCGGCGGGAGGCCGTGTTCCAGCACCTCCTCGGTGATCTGCCGCGCGATGCGTCCGGCGGCCTCGTAGTCGGAGTTGGGGTCCCAGGCCGTGTGGCTGAACGCGATGGCCGGGATGCCGAGGATCGTCCCCTCGGTAGCGGCGGAGACCGTGCCTGAGTAGATCACGTTGACCGCCGTGTTGGGCCCCTGATTGATGCCGCTCACCACGAGGTCGGGGCGGCGCGGGAGGAGCTTCTGCGCCGCGATCTTGACGCAGTCGGCGGGCGTGCCCGTGACGGCGCGCGCCCAGACGGGGCCGGTCGGGTTGTCGAACGGCCACGGGTGCGCCCGCATCGGGTCGCGCACGGTGATCGCGTGGCCGACGGCGCTCTGCTCCGTGATCGGCGCGACAACGGCGAGCGTGCCTACACCGTCCAACGCCGCCGCGAGCGCTGCGATGCCGTTGGCGTCGATGCCGTCGTCGTTGGAGATCAGGATGAGCGGGCGGTTCGGCTGGAGGTCGAGCGAGACGGCGTCGCGTTGGGCCACGGGGTCAGCAGGTCGGTGATTCAAATGAAACGAGCGCCAACGTCAACGGGGACTAGCGGGCAATGCTCCCGGTGCTTCATCCTGGCCTGTCGCTAGAACGCACCGACCAGTCCTCCCGAAAACCCCACGCTACCCAAGCCTCCCACGGCTCGCTGGCAGCCTGGGCCCACAAACACGACAATCTGCCCCTCGATCCGCGCGCCCAAGCCCGAGTGATCCGCTGAATGTGCTGGTCCCTCCGTTTTCCGCTCCCGGCAGGCCGCTCAGCACTGCTGCATGCGTGTAGGCCAAGGTGGGCTGGACGTGCACGATGGAGGTCACTCTCAGAGGAAGCGTGACCCGAGCACCCAGCACGAACGAGGGTACCACGTCTACGTCCACATCGCCGCTGTCGTCATCCTCTGCCCTCGCCTGGCCATATCCGAGCAGGATGCTTAGGTCAAATGGCTTCCAGCGCCCGGGCGTAGCGGACGCACTTCGATGCCGAGTGCGGTTGAGGTGAGGGAGCCGCTCTCTTCTTCTCTTCGCCCGAGCTTCCATCAACTTCTGTAGCACGGCCAGCGCCGACCTCTATGGCAATCAGCGGCGACAGAGCGATCTGCGTCCCCACGGTCGTGATGCGAAGGTGGTTCCCCTCGTCGTTGTCGAGGGTCGTGCGGGTGAACCCGCCGTAGAGACTGGCGGTGCGGGCGGCATCACTGCGATATACCCGCTGGGACGACGCAGGCAGGAGCCCCGCACTGAACAGGAGAACAACGAAACAGATGACGCGCATGCGCAATGCGCGCAAAAATGGTAGGAAGCAAAAGCATTCCTAACCTATTCGACATTACGCTAGAATCTTCTACGATTCGTTACGCACCCGCTCGGCGAAGCGCCCGATCCGCGTCACGGCCTCCTGCACGTTTTCGAGCGAGTTGGCGTAGGAACAGCGGAGGTAGCCCGCCCCGCTCGGCCCGAACGCGTCACCGGGCACACAGGCGACGCGCTCCTCTTGCAGGAGCCGCTGCGCAAAGTCTTCCGACGAAAGCCCGGTCGAGGTGATGTCGGGGAAGCAGTAGAACGCGCCCTCCGGCTCGAAAGTGGGCAGCCCAGCGGCGTTGAGGCCGTCTACGATGGCGCGGCGGCGGGCGTCGTAGGCCTGGCGCATCGTCTCGACCTGCGGCTGGCACTCCTTGATGGCGGCGACCGCCCCGATCTGTCCCATCGTGGGCGCGCTCATCACGGCGTACTGGTGCGCTTTGTACATCTGCACGAGGATGCCCTCGGGCGCACATGCATAGCCGATGCGCCAGCCAGTCATGGCGTAGTTCTTCGAGAAGCCGCCGAGCAAGATCGTTCGCTCCCGCAGCGCGTCGATGGATGGGAGACACGTGTGGCCAGCCTCGTTCGCGCCGCCGTAGACGAGCCGATCGTAGATCTCGTCGGAGAGCACGAAGAGGTCGTGCTTCACGACTAGGTCGGCGATCTCTTCGAGCTTGTCGCGGCGGAGGACGGCGCCGGTCGGGTTGTTGGGATAGCCGAGGAAGAGCATCTTCGTCTTCGGCGTGATGTAGCGCGCGAGCGTCTCGGCCGTCACCTGGAACTCATCCTCCACGCGTGTCGGGACGTAGACGACCTTCGCGCCCGCGAAACGCGCCGTCGGGCCATACGACACGAAGCACGGCTCGGGGATGAGCACCTCGTCGCCGGGGTCGAGCACGGCGAGCATAGCGAGCAGCATCGCCTCCGAGCAGCCGACCGTGACGAGGGTTTCCTTAGCGGGGTCATAGTCAACGCCGTAGCGCCCGCGGAGGTCGTCGGTGATCGCCTCGCGCAGTTCGAGGAGGCCCGAGTTGGCCGTGTAGCCGGTCTTCCCAGCATCCAACGACGCCTTGGCCGCGTCGATGATGGGCGCGGGCGAGACGAAATCGGGCTCGCCGATGCCGAGCGAGATCACGTTTTCCATCGTGGCTGCGATCTCGAAAAACCGGCGGATGCCGGACGGCGGGACGCTGCGGAGGCGCTCGGACATGCGCCCGGCGAGACGCTGAGCGGTGTCGACGGTCGGGACTTGCATCACGGCGAGGGTTGAGCGGAGGAAGATGGCAGAGCGATGGCACGCAGAAGGTACGCCGCCCGGCGTATGCTTTCCCCTCGTCTAGTGTCCGCCCGTGCCCGTCGGCGACGGCGCCTCCGCTCGTGACCTCTCCCTCGACGCCACCGCCGCTTCCAGACTCGCCCGCCGCGCCGAGACGCAGCGTGGGGGCGCTGCTCGTAACCTATACCCTCTCGTCGCTCGCCGACGGCGTCTACTTCGTGGCGCTGCCGTGGCTCGCGCTGGAGTTGATCGGGTCGGCGGCGGCACTGGGCGGGGTTCTCGCGCTCGCCGCGTTGCCTCGCACGGCGTTCATGGTCGTCGGCGGCGCGTGGGCGGACCGCTTCGCGCCCCAGCGGCTGCTCGCGGCGTCGAGTGCCGCGAGCGCGCTCGTGACAGGGCTCCTCGCAGCGGCGGCGGCGGGCTGGCTGAGCACCCCGGCCCCGTGGATGCTCTATGTGGCAGCGGCGCTCCTCGGCGTCGTGGACGCGGTGGCCTACCCAGCGGCAAGCGCGCTCGTGCCGCGCCTCGTAGCCTCGGAGCGGCTCCATCGCATCAACGGCGTGATGGGCGTGCTGCTTCAGGTCGCCACGTTCGTTGGTCCGGCGGCCGCGGCCGGTGCGCTGGCGTGGGGCGGCAGCGGCGCCGCCTTGCTGCTCAGCGCCGCGCTGTCGATCGCGGCCGTTGCTGCGGCGCTCGTCATCCGCGTCGATCCTGTGGACGCTGAATCAGGCTATCCCGACGAAGAGCCGAGCGATGCCGCTTCGACTGGCACGCTCCGCGCCATCGCCGACGGCTTCGCGTTCGTACGGAGTCGCCCGGTCGTCTTCGCCGTGATCGTGCTGATGGCGGGGCTCAACCTCGGGCTGGCGGGCCCGATCATAGTCGGCGGCGCGGTGCTGGCGGAGTTGCGCTATGGCGGTGCGGAGGTGTTCGGCGCGATCGTCTCGGCGTGGGGCGCAGGCGGCTTGGTCGGTTCGCTCGTAGCCTCGTGGCGTGCTCCCGCCTCACCAGTGGCCTGGACGGTCGCGCTCTCGGGCGTGCTCGGTGTTGCCATGGGACTCTGGGCCCTGCCGATGCCGCTCGTAGCGCTGCTCGCTGTGACGGCTGCGATGGGCCTCGCTGACGGCTGGCTGGAAGTGCATGCCTACACGTGGATCCAGCAGCAGACGCCGCTCGCGATGCAAGGCCGCGTGATGTCACTGACGATGCTCGCGCTCGTCGGCGTAGAACCGGTGTCGCACCTGGTCGGCGGCGTGCTCGCCGAAACGAGCCTACCAGGCCTGTTTTTGGGTGGCGCGGCGCTCACGCTGGTTACCACCGTCGTGGCGGGCTTGGTCATCGCGCGTCACACGCAGACGGCTACACCCGGTAGTCCTTGACCTGCTTGGTCGTCTGCCCGGTCTTCGTGACGAAGCAGTTCATCGAGCCGGAGACGGGGTCGGCGATCTGGCGGACGCCGTAGCGGTCGGTCTTGTAGGCGGGCTCGTCGAAGTAGCGGTCGGACGTGGCGCAGTAATAGGCACCGCGCCTCCGGTCGAGGCCGGGGCGGGGCGCGGGCAGGCGGTGCAGCCGCTCGGCATAGGTGCACACGTAGTCGCCTTGGTGCAATTCGGCGATGACGCAACTGGCGCACTTCGGGCTGCGGGCCGTGCAGGTGTAGCGCCCGTGGAGGATGAACAGGTGGTGTGCCTCGGCCCAGTCGTCTTTGTCGAGCACGCGGCGGAGCCCCTTCTCGACAGCCAGGGGCGTCGTCGCGTCGTTCACGAGTCCGACGCGGTTGGCGACGCGGAAGACGTGCGTGTCGACGGCGATCGCGGGTTCGTCGAAGGCCACGGCGACGACCACGTTGGCGGTCTTGCGCCCCACCCCGGCGAGCGTCGTCAGTTCTTTATGGGTGCGCGGGACTTCGCCGCTGAACTCGTGGACGAGCATCCGGGCGGTCTTGGCGAGCGCCTTCGCTTTGTTGTTCGGGTACGACACCGAGCGGATGTAGGGGAAGATCTCGTCGGCCTCGGCCTTCGCCATCGACTCGGGAGTCGGGTAGGCCGCGAAGAGGTCGGGCGTGACCAGGTTGACGCGCTTGTCGGTGCACTGCGCCGAGAGGATGACCGCGACGAGGAGTTGGAATTCGCTGGCGTATGCGAGCTCCGTCTCCGGGCGCGGGATGCGCTCGCGGAGGCGGTCCAGGGTGACAGCGGCACGGGCCGTTCGCGAAAGTGGCATGGTCGAGTGGCGGGGAGACGGGATGGAAGCGGGTACGACTTGACGCGTAGCGCAGCGTCGGGTTCACCCTTAGCCACCGCCTCAGATTGTTGGTTTCCGTTAACGCAGCGCGGGCGGCGCAGCCGAAGCCACACCGCCCGCATCAGGGTCAAGCGTACGTCCCTACCAGAACATCACGATGATCACGAGGGTCGCGGCGACCAGCACGAGCGACTGGACGCGGTAGTTCTTCCACGCCGGGAGCATCTTGAGGTGCTCCGTCTCAGCGCGCCAGAAGGCCGGGGTCCACGTCAGGCCCTCCGTCTTCACTGCAGGCGGTGGCGCCGTGTTGAGACTGACGATCACCATCGTCACCATGCTGACGATGAGCAGGATCGGCGCGAGGTAGAGGAAGTTGATCGAGTAGACGCCTGTGGCCGTGAGGATCAGGAACCCAATCGCGGTGAGGTGCCCCACGGCCAGGCCGGCGATGGCTCCATGGCCGTTGGCCCTCGACCAGAAGACGCCGAGGATGAACAGGGCGAGCGCGGGCGGCGCCACGTAGGCGAGCGTCGTCTGGAGATAGGACCACAGCGTCTCGAAGCCGATGATCACGGGGCTCCATGCGATCGCGAACACCATACATATAAAGGTCACGATCCGGCCGATGCGCACGAGCGACTGCGACGACGTGTTGGGACGGAATTTCTTGATGAAGTCCATCGTCACGAGCGTCGAGGCCGCGTTGAGCGTCGAGTCGACGGACGACATGATGGCGGCGAGCATGGCCGTGAGCACGAGCGCGCGGAAGCCCGGCGGCAGCAGGTCGAAGAGCAGCGTCGGGAAGACCTGGTCGGCGCGGCCGATGTCGTCGTAGAGCACGCGGGCGAATGCGCCCGGCATCACCATCAGGAAGAGGATCGGGAGCTTGAGGAAGCCGCCGAAGAGCGCGCCCCAGCGGCCGTGGTCGAGGTTCTTCGCACCGAGCACGCGCTGCACCATGAACTGGTTGGTAGTCCAGAAATAGAAGCCGAGCAAAAAGACGCCAGTTATAAGGCCAAGCCAAGGCATCCCGTTCTCCACGTCGAGCGGGTGGATGAGCGAAAGCATGTGCTCCTGGCCGGGCTCCTGCGTGGCGGCCTCGACCGCCGCCCAACCGCCCTCGAAGCCGCCGATGGCATTCCAGGCCATCCATGACACGGCCCCCGCCCCGACGAGCAGCAGCGTGCCCTGGATCGCGTCGGTGTAGACGACCGCCTTCAAACCACCGGCGATGGTGTAGGCCCCGGCAACCAGCGCGAGGATGGTCATCGTGCCCCAAAGCGGGAAGTCCGGGTAGAGCAGTTCCACCACCAATGCGCCTGCAAAAAGCGCGGCTGCCGTGTCGACCACCACCGAGAGGAAGATCGAGATCGCCGAGAAGTAGGTGCGGCTCCGTCCGTCGAAGCGCTTCTCCAGAAACTCCGGCATCGTGTAGATCCCGCTCGACAGGTAGAACGGCAGGAAAAAGAGCACGAACACCACCAGCACGAGGGCGGCCATCCACTCGTAGTTGTAGACCGCCAGCCCGATGCCCCCATAGGCCTCGCCCGCCATCCCAATCATCGACGACGACGACAGGTTGGACGCGAGGAGGCTGATGCCGATCAGACCCCACGTGAGGGAGCGGCCCGCCAGGAAGTAGTCCTCGCCGTCGTCGGTCTTGCGGGAGAAGTAAAGCCCGATGCCGAAGATGAGCAGGGCATAGATCACGACCGCGCCGATGTCGAGCGGGGTGAGGGTGAAGGTGGGCATAGATGAGAGGGTGGACGAAGAAACGGGAAGGGCTTCCGGCTCCGAGAGGGCCGGGTTGCAATCTAAGGGTATCCCGTATATTTTATAGCCCTGAACGTTTTGGACGTTATTACCTCAGCATTACCGCCTAAGACTGTGTGTACGACGCTATGCGCCCCTGCTGTGCCTCGGAAGCGCTTGCATCGCTTCGAGGCGATTCCTACTTTCGCGCGTCTGTAAGCGCTTACCCAGCGCTTGCACCCACCCCGTCTCCTTCCCCAACAATCTCAGCAGGATCTCATGAGTAGGATCGTTACCGCCTTGCTCTTAGCAGGCGCGTTGCTCCTCACCGGAGCCTCTCCGGCTTTTGCCCAACAGTCCGTCAGTGGCGTTGTCACTGACGCCACCACGGGCGACCCGCTCCCCGGTGTGAACATCGTCGTGCAAGGCACCACCACTGGCACGGTCACCAACCTCGATGGCGAGTACGGCCTCACCGTACCCGGCCCCGAGACTGTCCTCGTGTTCTCGTACGTCGGCTACACGACGTTTGAGACCGTCGTCGGGCCCCGCACTGAACTCGACGTGGCGCTCGCAGAGGACGCCGCGCTCATCGACGAAATCGTCGTCGTCGGCTACGGCACCCAGCGTCGCGGCGACGTGACCTCCTCGGTCGCGACCGTCGACGTCGACGACGCCAACGTCGGAGCTGTCACCAACGCCGATGATCTCATCCAAGGCCGCGTCGCGGGTGTCCAGGTGACCCCTAACAACGGTGAGCCGGGCGGTGGCATCAGTATTAAGATTCGTGGTGGTACTTCCATCGCGGCCTCCAACGAGCCGCTCTACGTCATCGATGGCGTGCCCATCGACAACAGTTCCAGTCTACCGGGCGGTGTAGCGGCAGATAACGGAGACACTAGTGCCGGTTCGTCGCGCAACCCGCTCAACCTTCTCAACCCGAATGACATCGAGTCGATTTCGGTGCTGAAGGACGCCTCGGCCACGGCCATCTACGGATCGCGCGGCGCCAACGGTGTCGTCTTGATCACCACAAAAAGCGGCGTAGAGGGCCGCCTTTCTGTCGACTACGAGGGACGCACTTCGGTCGCGAGCGCCGCTAATACGGTCGAGCTCCTTTCAGGCGACGAGTATCGCAGCTTCGTCAACGAGCAGATCACGGCAGGCAATCTCCCCGCGTCGGCCGCCGACAACCTCGGCGATGCCAACTCCGACTTCCTCGATGCGATCCTGCGCTCTGCTGTCTCGCAGCAGCACAACATCTCGTTCTCGAGTGGCACGGCCACCTCGCAGTACCGCGCTTCGGTGAGCTACCTGAATCAGGAGGGTATCGTGGAGTCGTCGGGCCTGGAGCGCATCACGGCGCGTCTCAACGCCGACACGCAGATGCTCGACGGCCGCGTTCGATTGGGGCTCAACCTCACCACGGCGCTCACCGAGGACGACCTCGTCTTCTTCGAAAACACGGCTGGCTTCCAAGGCGGTCTTCTCACGAACGTCTTTGACTTCAACCCGACGCGCCCCATCCGTACCGAGGACGGCGACTTCTTCGAGGTCGGCGGCGCATCCGTACGCAACCCGCTCGGCATCGCCGAGGAGATTGCCGATGACGCTCGTACCACGCGCACGCTTGGCAACGCTTACTTCGAGCTCGATATCATCGAAGGTCTCACGGGCCGTATCAGCCTCGGTGGTGACCGGTCGACCGCCCGGCGTGCCATCTACTTCCCAATCTCGAACCCCCTCGGCGAAGCGAACGGGAATGGCTTGGCTGGCCAGCGCGACCTGCAGCGCACCGCGGTCAACTTCTTCGGTACGCTCAACTACACAAACACGTTTGCCGAGCGCAACAACGTCAGCCTCCTTGGTGGCTACGAGTTCAACGAGTTTGACAACGAGAGCATCGGTATCGAAGCGCAGGGCTTCGTCACGGACGAGACTAGTTCCTACGTAATCGGCTCCGGTAGCACTATCTCCGGGAGTAGCTTCGACCAGACGGGCACCTTCAGCTTCCGCGAGAAGAACCGCCTAATCTCGTTCTTCAGCCGCGCCAACTACAACTACGACGAGAAGTACTACCTCAGCGCTTCGGTTCGCTACGACGGGTCATCGCGCTTCGGCGCCAACAACAGGTGGGCCCTCTTCCCGGCCTTCTCCGCCGCCTGGCGCGTCAGCAACGAGGTGTTCATGGACAACGTGGACTTCATCTCGGACCTGCGTCTTCGTGGTGGCTTCGGCATCGTGGGCAACCAGGAGATTCCGAACTATCTGTCTCTCGCTATCCTCGAGCCGAACTCGGACTTCCGCGCCATCCTCGGCGACGAAATCCAGACGGGCTTCGCACTCCGCCAGCTCGCCAACCCGGACCTGCGCTGGGAAGAGAAGCAGGAGTTCACCATCGGTCTCGACTACGGCTTCATCGATGAGCGCATCGTCGGCTCGATCGAGTTCTACCGGAACGACACCGAAGACCTGCTGCTCGAGGTCACGGTCCCGCAGCCGGCTCCGGTCGCGACGTTCGTGGACAACATCGGCTCGGTGCGCAACACCGGTCTCGACTTTGCTCTCGACTACTACGCGATCGAGAAGGCGGACATGAACCTCCAGTTTGGCCTCGTCTTCAACACCAACGTCAACGAGATCCTCGACCTCGGCGGCCAGGACCAGATCTTCACGGGTTCGGTTTCCGGTCGTGGACAGTCCGGTCAGCAGGCCCTCCTGCTCACGCCAGGCGAGCCGTTCCCGGTCTTCTTCGGCCCTGAGTTCCTCCGGGTCAACGAGGCCGGCGACCAGGTCTTCAACGACTACGACGCCGACGGCAACCTCGTCGGTGAAACCACCGAGCCGGACGCTGGCGACCGCCAGATCATCGGCGACCCACGTCCTGACTTCAGCTACGGCTTCCGCGCCCAGTTCGACTACAAGCAGTTCGGCATCAGCGCGTTCATCCGTGGCGAGCAGGGCCGCGAGCTCTTCAACAATACCGCGCTGGTCTTCGGCAATAAGAGCGCCCTCCCGAACACGAACGTGATCGCGAGCGCCCTCGACACGCCAGACGCCATCAACGAGGAGGCCCGCTTCTCCTCGCGCTGGATCGAAGACGCGTCGTTCATCCGCCTCGACAACATCACGCTCGAGTACCGCCCGGACATCGCGCGCTACGCGCCGTTCGTGCGCAACACCCGCGTGTTCCTCTCGATCGACAACGTGTTCACTATCACGCCGTACGACGGCTTCGACCCGGAGGTGAACACGAACGCCCAGATCGGCCTGATCCCGGCCACGGGCATCGACTACACCAACTACCCGGTCGCGCGCACCTTCACGCTCGGCGTTAATCTCGGCTTCTAGAGTCAGGGCTTCTAAGCCTCGGGCCACTGAGCCCACTGGGTATGGCGCCCCCCTGGCGTGTAGTACGCTGGGGGGGTCCACCCCCGCCACCACCCTCCTAACAGGACCCATCCTAACAGGACCCATGCAATTCATGACTAACTACTTCCGCAAGGCCCGTCGCCTCGCCTTCGTGGCGATGCTGGCCCCAGCGCTCCTGCTCGGCGGTTGCACCGACCTCGGCGAAGAGGTCTTCAGCGGCGTCGAACCGGAGAACTTCTTCCAGACCGAGGCGGAGGTGACTGCCGCCCTCGTCCCCGTCTATGCCCAGCTCCGCGCGATGCTCTGGGCGTACCACAACCTCAGCCAGGTGTCGTCCGACGAGACTATCGTCCCGACCCGCGGCGAGGACTGGGCTGACGGTGGCCGCTGGCTCAACATGCACCGCCACAACTGGGACGCCAACCTGCCCGACCTCAACGACGCATGGGTGGCTGCCTACACCGGTGTCGCCCGCGCCAACGCCCTGCTCCTCAACTTGGAGCAGATCGAGATCGCCAACAAGGCGGACATCGTTGCTGAGGTGGAGACGCTCCGCGCGTTCTACTACTACCAGCTCCTCGACCTCTTCGGAGGCGTGCCGATTGTCGGCGACGAGGAAGGTGAGTTCCTCGTGGACCCGGACAACCCGCCCGTGCCAAACACCCGCGCTGAAGTCTACGACTTCATCGTTGCTGAGCTCGAAGCGGCCCGCCAGGTTCTCCCCGACGAAGCTCCAGTCTACGGCCGCATGACGAAGGCTGCTGCCGACGCCATTCTCGCCAACCTCTACCTCAACGCTGCAGTCTTCCGCAACTCCTCGGACGGCATCAGCACGAGCGGTTACAACTCGTGCATGTCCACCAACACGTGTGACGACGCCATTGCAGCTGCGGACCGCGTCATCAACTCGGGCATCTACGAACTCGTTGACGACTGGGCGTCCAACTTCACGCCGGACAACGTGGCGGTGCCTGAGCACCTCTTCGTGGTCCAGCACTCGAACGCGGAGAACGGCCTCGGGATGAACTTCCCGATGCGCTACCTGCACTACAACCAGTACAGCCCGTCGCCGTGGAACGGCTTCTCGACCATCGCCGAGACCTACAACTCGTTCGCGGACAACGACAGCCGCAAGGGCATCTTCCTGGTTGGTCAGCAGACCAGCTTCGACACGGGTACCAACGTGGACGATCGCAACGGCGACCCGCTCATCTACACGCCGGACTGCACCCCGGGTGACGCGCAGATCACCAACACGACGGAAGGCGCCTGCGTCCGCGTTGCCAAGTTCCCGCCGGACCTCAGCGCTCCGGGCGGCGACGGCCACTCGAACGACTATGCCTTCTTCCGCCTCGCTGAGATGTACCTCATCCGTGCCGAGGCCAAGAATGAGATGGGCATGACGGCGGACGCCATTGCCGACATCAACGTCCTGCGTGAGCGCGTCTTCAACGCGGACGCCGACGGCGCTGGCACGCTTGACCAGTTCCTCCTGAATGCTGGCGACTTCGACCAGGCGTCGCTCCGCGATCGCCTCCTCAACGAGCGTCTCTACGAGCTCATGTACGAGGCCAAACGTCGTCAGGACCTCATCCGCTACGGCCTCTATGAGGACGCATGGGAGTTCAAGGAAGCCAGCTCGGCCATCCGGGTCCTCTTCCCGATCCCGCAGCAGCAGCTGAACGCGAACCCCAACCTGGTCCAGAACAGCGGCTACTAAGCCGTTGGACCCTGGTCTCTAGCAAGACCCGAGCGGCCCCGCCAGGACTTCTGGCGGGGCCGCTTGTTTATGAGGGGGTTGAGCACGGAGCCTTCGCACCCACCACAACGGTATGGAGCCCCCGTGAAAACGCTTCCAAGCCGACACCTTGTGCCCCCAGTCGTGCGTTCCCCCGCAGCTTCCACCACCACGCCTGCTCCCCCATGCCCCGCTCGCTCTACGCGTTCAGCGTCCTGCTCGCTTTTGGTCTAGGGGCAGGCTGCACCACGTCTCCCAGCGTGGACCGCCGTGCTTTGTTTACATCGCTCGATCCCGCCGACACGGGCGTCGCGTTTGAGAACACGCTGACCGAGACGCAGGCGTTCAACGTCTTCACCTACCGCAACTTCTTCAACGGCGGTGGCGTGGGCATCGGCGACTTCGACGGGGACGGACGGCCCGACGTCTACTTCAACGCCAACCAGGGTCCGAACGCGCTCTACCTCAATCGCACCGAGCCGGGTAGTCCCCTCCGCTTCGAGGACGCGACCGGGGTGGCTGGCGTCGGCGGCACGCGCGCCTGGAGCACCGGCGTCTCGGTGGTCGACCTGAACGCCGATGGGCTCCTCGACCTCTACGTCAGCAACGCTGGCAACCTCGACGGCGACGACAAGCAGAACGAGCTCTTTATCAACGAGGGCGTGGGCGCGGACGGCCTCCCGCGCTTCTCCGAGCAGGCCGACGCCTACGGGCTTGCCGACGAAGGCTACACGACCCACGCCGCATTCTTCGACTACGACCGCGACGGCGACCTCGACGCCTACCTCCTGAACAACTCGTTTCGCCCCGTCTCGTCGTTCGGTCTGCGCAACATCCGAAACGTGCGCGACGACCTCGGCGGCGACAAGCTCATGCGCAACGACAGCGGCCCCGACGGCCCGCGGTTTACCGATGTGAGCGAGGAGGCGGGCGTCTACGGCAGCGAAATCGCCTTTGGCCTCGGCGTCACCGTCGGCGACGTGGACGACGACGGCTGGACCGATATGTACATCTCGAACGACTTCTTCGAGCGGGACTACCTCTACCTGAACAACCAGGACGGCACGTTCCGCGAAGTCCTCGACGAAGCCATGCCGCTCCTGAGCCTCTCGTCGATGGGCGCTGACATGGCCGATCTCACTGGCGACGGACGGCCGGAGATCTACGTCACCGACATGCTCCCCGAGGACGACCGCCGCCTCAAGCTCACCTCAGCCTACGAGGGCTACAACCTATACCAGGCGAAGGTCGCCAACGACTACCACCACCAGGTGATGCGCAACACGCTTCAGCGCAGCAACGGCGACGGCACCTTCAGCGAAGTCGGCCAGATCGCAGGCGTGAGCGCGACCGATTGGAGCTGGGGCGCCCTCTTCGCCGACCTCGACAGCGACGGCTTCAAAGACCTCTACGTCGCCAACGGCGTCTACCGCGACGTTACCGACCAGGACTACATCAACTTCCTCGCCGACGAGGAAACTCGCGAGCGCGTAGCCGCGGGCGTGGAAACAGGCCAGGGCGTCGACTTCCTTGCCCTCACCAGCGAGATCCCCTCCACACCCATTCGCAACTACGCCTTCCGCAACGAAGGCCTCACCGAGCCGGGTGCCCTCCGGTTTACCGACGCCACCGCGGCCTGGGGCCTTGACGAGCCTGGCTTCTCCAACGGCGCGGCCTACGCCGACCTCGACGGCGACGGCGATCTCGACCTGGTCGTCAACAATCTCGGTGCCCCCGCCTCGATCTACGAGAACCAGACCAACGCGCAGGCCAACCGGCATTTTCTCCAGGTCCGACTCGAAGGAACGGCCCCGAACGTGTTCGGCATCGGCGCGAAGGTGGGAGTGTGGACCGACGGACGCGCCAACTACCTCGAACATATTCCCATGCGCGGCTTCCAGTCTAGCATGGACTACACGCTCACCTTCGGCTTGGGCGAGGCCTCTGCGATCGATTCTGTCACGGTGCGGTGGCCTGATGGGCTGCGGCAAGTCGTACGCTCCGTGGCCGTCGACCAAGTGCTCACGCTGCGCCATACCAACGCGGCGTCGACGCCGAGCCAGCTTCCTGAACTGCCAGCCGGGGACCCCGCTCTCTTCCAGGACATCACCGCGAGCGCCTCAATTCCGTACCAGCACAGCGAGAATCGCTTTGTGGACTTCCACCGGGAGAGCCTGCTCCCGAAGAAGCTCTCCACCGACGGCCCCGCCGCCGCCACCGGCGACGTGAACGGCGACAGGCTCGACGACCTCTACCTCGGCGGTGCCGCCGGGCAGCCGGGCGCGCTGCTCCTCCAGACGGCAAGCGGCAGCTTCCGCCGCGCTTCAGCCCCGGCGTTCGAAGCCGATGCCGCCTCTGAGGACACCGACGCCGCATTCTTCGACGCCGACGGCGACGGCGACCTTGACCTCTACGTCGTATCGGGCAGCAACGAATTCGAGGCGAACGCCCCAGCGCTTGTCGATCGGCTCTACCTCAACGAGGGCGCTGGCCAATTCACGCGCGGCGAAGGGCTGCTCCCCACACAGTACATGAGCGGCAGCACGGTCGCCCCAGCCGACTTCGATCAAGATGGCGATCTCGATCTGTTCGTCGGCGCGCGGTCGGTCCCCTTGCGGTACGGCGACATTCCCCGCTCCGCGCTGCTGGTCAACAACGGGCGCGGCCGATTCACCGACGTGACCGAGCGTCGCGCACCCGCACTCATGGAGGCAGGCCTCGTCACCGATGCCGTCTGGACCGACACGGACGCCGACGGCGACCTCGACCTCGTGGCCGTCGGCGAGTGGATGCCGGTGCGGGTCTTCGAGAACGTTGGCAGTGGTGCGCTGGAAGCCGCGGCGGTGCCGGGCCTCGCCGAGACGGAAGGCCTCTGGACGCGCGTGGTGGCTGCCGACCTCGACGGCGACGGCGACGACGACCTCGTGGCGGGTAACCTCGGCCTCAACACCAAGCTGCGCGGCACCCCCGAGCGCCCCGTCACGATGCTCGTCGCAGACTTCGACGGCAACGGCTCGACCGAGCAACTACTGAGCCTCTACCCGAGCGCCGACAGCGACACGGCCTACCCGTTCACGCTGCGGCAGGACCTCGTGCGGCAACTCCCGCACCTCAAACGTCGCTACCCACGCTTTGAGGGCTACGCCGAGCAGACCGTCGACGACATCTTCACCGAGGAAGAACTCGCCCTTGCTGACGTACGCACCGCGTCTCTCTTTGCCTCGTCCGTCTTCCTCAACGAGGGCGGCGCGTTCGTCCGCGCTGACCTCCCCTACGACGCGCAGTTGGCTCCTGTCTACGGCCTCCTCGTCCGCGACGTTGACGAGGACGGCGCGCCCGACCTACTCCTCGCAGGAAATTTCTTCGATGTGCGCCCGGACTTGGGCCGCATGGCGGCATCGTATGGCCTGCTCCTGCGGGGCGTCGGCGATGGCACGTTCGAAGCCCTGCCGCCGCGCGCGAGCGGCTTCTTCGTGCCGGGCCAGACACGGCGGCTCGCTGGCTTGGCGGGGCCAGGCGGATTGCGCGTCCTCGCCGCCAAAAACGATGCGGCGCCGCAGGTCTTCGCTCGCCTCGCTGACTGACCCCTTCGCCGGGCCCACTCGTCTCCATCGGTTGCCTCGCCACTCCTCGCCTGACTGAGCCCCCTCCCATGCCCCCGTTTGTCCGCGCGCTCGTGCTGAGTGCGTCCCTCGTGTCCCTCGGCTGCGGCGCGTCCAGCGAAGCGCCCCTCTTCGAGCGCCTTGATCCGAGCGCCACCGGCGTGACGTTCACCAACCCCCTCGCCGAGGCTGCGTCGTTCAACATCATCGACTATCCGTACTACTACAACGGCGGCGGCGTGGCCGTTGGCGACGTGGACGGCGACGAGCGCCCCGACCTCTTCTTCACGGCCAACGAGCAGGAGAACCGGCTGTACCTGAACCGTACGCAGGCTAACGGCCCCATCCGCTTTGAGGACGTCACGGACCAGGCAGGCGTTGGCGGGCTCGGCAACTGGTCCACGGGGGTGACGATGGTCGACGTGAACGCCGACGGGCGGCTCGATCTCTACGTGATGAACGTGGGCGGCTACCTAGACCGGTCCGGGCGCAACGAGCTGTTTATCAACGAAGGGCACGGCGACGACGGCGTGCTGCGTTTCACCGAGCAAGCCGACACCTACGGCCTCGATTTCGAAGGCTACGCGACGCACGCCACGTTCTTCGACTACGACCGCGACGGCGACCTCGACGCCTACCTCCTCAACCACTCGACGCACACCGAGCGCACCTATAAGCGCGCCGAACTCGTCCGCACCCGCCACGAACGCGCGGGCGACCGGCTGCTCCGCAACGACGCCACGCCGAACGGCCCGCGCTTCACCGAGGTCAGCCAGGAGGCAAGCATCCGTAGTGGCGCGGCGGGCTATGGCCTCTCCACCGCCGTCGCCGACTTTAACGGCGACGGCTGGCCTGATCTTTACATCGGCAACGACTTCCACGAGAACGACCTCCTCTACCTCAACAACCAGGACGGCACGTTCCGCGAAGTCATCCAGACGGCGATGGCGCACACGAGCACCTTCTCGATGGGCGCCGACGCCGCCGACCTCGATAACGACGGGCGCATTGACCTCGCCGTCCTCGACATGCTGCCCGACGACGAGGCTATCCGCAAGACCTCCGACGACGGCGACACGTTCACGCTCTACGAGCTCAAGCGCAGCCTCGGCTACCATCACCAACTCGCTCGCAACACGCTCCAGCTCAACCGTGGCGTCGCTACGGACGGCGTCCCGCGTTTCTCGGACATCGCGCCGCTCGCAGGCACGGCGGCCACCGACTGGAGTTGGGCCGCCCTCTTCGCCGACTTCGACCTCGACGGGCACAAGGACCTCTTCATCACGAACGGCATCTTCCGCCGCCCCAACGACCTCGACTACATCAACTACGTCGCGAGCGCCGATGCGCAGATCGCGCTCCAGCAGGGTACCGATGAGAGCATCCTCGCGCTACTCGACAAGATGCCGCGGGTGCCGATCCCGAACGCGGCGTTCCGCAACGACGGCCTGCTCCGCTTCGAGGACGTCGCCGAAAAATGGGGGCTCGACGAGGCCGGCTTCTCGAACGGCGCTGCCTACGCCGACCTCGACAGCGACGGCGACCTCGACCTTGTCGTCAACAACGTCAACGCCGTAGCGTCGATCTACGAGAACCAGGCCGCTGGACTACCAAACTGGCAAGGCCTTACCGTCCACGCGCTGTCCGTGGCGCTCGTCGGCCCGGCGGAGAACCCTCTGGGAGTAGGCACGAACGTCCGAGTTGTCACGGCTGGCACCAAGCAGCAAGTCGCAGAGCTGATGCCGACACGCGGCTTCCAGTCTTCTGTGGAGCCACTCCTGCACTTTGGCCTTGGCGTAGCCTCTACGGTCGACACGCTGACCGTCCGCTGGCCCGACGGACGCACGCAGTCAATGACCGACATCGACGCCGACCAGCGGCTCACGCTGCGCTACGCCGACGCCACCGACACGGCTCCTGTGCCTCGGCGGTCGACTCCGCTGTTTACGGTCGTGGACGACGCGATCCCCTTCACTCACGAGGAGAATGACTTCGTCGACTTCAACCGGGAGAAGCTCATGCCACACAAGCGTTCGACGGACGGCCCGGCGGCGGCCGTGGGCGACGTGGACGGCGACGGACTCGACGACCTTGTCTTTGGCGGCGCGAAGCACCAGGCGGCGTCGCTGCTCCGCCAGCAGCCAGACGGCTCGTTCCTCCCTGTAGATGTCCCAGCGTTCCGCGCGGATAGCCTCGCCGAGGACGTGGACGCTACGCTCTTCGACGCCGACAACGATGGCGACCTCGACCTTTACGTCGTCTCGGGTGGCAACGAATTCTGGGGCACGTCCGATGCGCTGCGCGACCGGCTCTACCGCAACGACGGCGGCACGTTCATGCGTGACTTGGAGGCACTACCGGCTGTGTTCGCCAACGGAAGCGTCGTCGCGCCCGGCGACTACGACGGCGACGGCGACCTCGACCTGTTCGTGGGTAGCAGCACGACACCCCGCGAGTATGGCGTCATCCCGCCCAGCTTTCTGTTGGAGAACGACGGTACCGGGCGTTTTACGGATGTGACTCCCGACGCAGCCCCAGACTTGTCGCAGGCGGGCCTCCTCGCCGATGCCGTCTGGGCCGACTTCGACGGCGACAGCGACCTCGACTTAGCTGTGGCTGGCGAGTGGATGCGCGTCAGGCTGTTCTTCAACGACGGCGGTACGCTCACACCACAAGCGCGCGGTGCCACCGGCCTATGGCACAGCCTCGCTGCCGCTGACGTCGACGCGGATGGTGACCTCGATCTCATCGCGGGCAACCTCGGCTTCAACTCGATGATCCACGCCCAGATCGGCGAGCCTGCGCGTCTCTACGTTGGCGACCTTGACGGCGACGGGAGCACCGAGAGCCTGCTGACTACGGTGCGTGATGGGCGCGAGTACCCGTATGCTTCCCTAGACCAGCTCAAGAGCCAGTTTGCCACGCTCCGGCGCGAGTACCCCGACTTCGTCACCTATGGCGGCCGCGAGGTGAGCGAACTGTTCGGTCCCGGTGCCATGGCAAACGCAGACGTGCTCGAAGCCGACATGCTTGGGTCGGTATGGCTGGAGAATGACGGCGCTGGCTCTTTCACACAGCACACGCTGCCGCGGCCCGCCCAGTTTGCCCCAGCGTTCAGCATTCTCCCCGGCGACCACAACGGCGACGGCCACCTCGACGTGCTCCTCGCGGGCAACTTCACCGGCGTCCGCCCTGACCGCGGCCAGGAAGCGGCTGGCTTCGGCGTGCTCCTGCGCGGCACGGGACGCGGCGGTCCGTCCAATTTCGAAGCCGTAGATCTCGCAGAAAGCGGCGTCGTGCTCCCCGGCGAAGTTCGTGAACTCTCATTGTTTACGAACCAACGCGGCACCATGCACATACTCGCCGCCCGCAACAACGCCTCTCCGCTCGTGCTCCGCGCTACTGGCAGGAGGGGTGCCTTTGCGGCTCGATAGCCCGACTCGTTTGATCGCCTGATCGTATCCCAACCGCTCTGACTCGTCCGACCATGCCTCGTCCGACCATGCTCCGTCCGACTATGCTCCGTCGCGTCCTGTTTATGCTGCCCTTGCTGTGCGCCTTCGGCGTTCTCTCCGCGTGCGAGGAGCCTGCCCCGAAACCCGTTGACCCCGTGGCGCTGGAGACGGCGTCGGACCCGGAGTTGCTGCACGCAGCAGTGAAGCATCTCACGGACGTGATGATCCGGGACATCTTTAGCCCGCCCCAGGCCGCCCGTGCGTATGCCTACACGACCATTGCCGCCTACGAGGCGATGGTGCCTGACACGCCGGACCTTCGCTCGCTCGCAGGCCAGGTCGCCGAGCTAGAGGCCGTACCGGCTTCCCCAGCGGATGCAGAGATTCACCATCCACTCGCCGCGACGCAGGCCGCCTACACGGTGGCCGAAGCTCTGGTCTTCTCACCGGCTGAGATCGCGGTGCGCCAGGAGGCGATGGAGGCCGAGGCGCGTGCCGCGCTGCCGGAAGCGCTCGTGGAGGCCTCGCTGGCCTACGGCGACGCTGTAGCGCAGCACATCCTAGCCTGGGTGAACACGGATGGCTACCGCGAGACCCGGAGCGCTCCGACCTACACCGTCACCGACGAGCCCGGGCGTTGGGTCCCGACGCCGCCCGCCTACATGGACGGCGTCGAGCCGAGTTGGAGTCAGATCCGTCCCTTTGCTCTCGAAACAGCCGACCAGTTCGCACCGCCGCCACCGCCGCCGTACAGCTTAGACCATGCCAGCGAGTTTTTCCGGCAGGCCCAGGAGGTCTACCAGATCGGCGCCACCATCACGGAGGAGCAGCGGGCGATTGCGAGCTTCTGGGACTGCAATCCCTACGTGATGCACACGCGCGGCCATGCCATGTTTGCCACGAAGAAGCTCACCCCGGGGGGGCACTGGGTTGGCATCGCGGCCATCGCCAGCCGCATGCGCGGCGACGACTTCGCCGCGACCGCCGAGGCCTACACGCGCACCGCTATCGCCCTCTCGGACGCCTTCATCAGCGCGTGGGACGAGAAGTACCGCAGCAACCTCATCCGCCCGGAGACGGTTATCAACGCCCACATCGACGACGCGTGGGTGCCGGTGCTCCAGACGCCGCCCTTCCCCGAATACACGAGCGGCCATAGCGTCATTTCCGCCGCCGCCTCAGTCGTGCTGACGGACTACTTTGGCGACGACTTTGCCTTCTCGGACACCACCGAAGTCGAGTACGGCCTCCCCGTCCGCGACTTCCCTTCGTTCAGTGTGGCGGCCGAGGAAGCTGCCATCAGCCGGCTCTACGGCGGCATCCACTACCGCTTCGCCGCCGACGAAGGCCTCAAGCAGGGACGCAACGTCGGCCGCCACGTCGTCGAGCGGCTTCAGACGCGCGTTCCTACGCTGGCCACCCAGTAATCCTCACCCCGAAGGCGAGGCGGGCCTACCTTGTCTTTTGCCCTTCGGCTGCTTTTCCCACCACCACTGCTCATGTCTAAGCTCTTTCGCCTCGGCCTTCTCCTGCTGCCCCTCGTCTTCCTTGCGGCTTGTGACTCTGGCGGCGAGGACGATCCACGCGTGGGCGTCACCGGACGCTGGGTGGGTGAACTCACCAACCTCCAGGACATGTCTCAAGTCTTCCCGATCGAGATTAACGTGGTTGACACACGCAACAACGTGACAGGCACTGGAGTGGTGCAATTGCCGACCGAGGAGCTTTCGTTCGACATCATCGAGGGGCTCTTCCAGACGCCGTTCTTGAGCTTGACCCTTCGCTTCGACCGGGCCCCGTTCCAGGGCTCGCTTGTCGGCAACACGAACAGTGCGGTTACCGAGATCAATGGCGACTTCGCGGGGTCGGGCCTAGCTAACGGCCCCGTCATGCTGACGCTCAACCGAGCCAACTAGGTACCAGCCGCGTTCACGCTGAGTGGCGCTCGAGCTGATGGCCACTCGCGGCTTCGGTACTGCCCCGCTGCGTTCGATTCGTCGCCCGTTCTGAAAGGCCTCGTTCCGCGAGCTAGGTCTCAAGCTGGCACTCATCCGCCTTCCAGGAGCGAATTCGCTGCTGCGTAGGCGTCTGCTGCGTAGGCACTCGACCTGCTGAATGCCACTATTCTCTAGCTTTGAGACTGCCCACGAATAGAGAGGTGTGAGATCATGCATGAAGCGAATACTGCCCCCTTGTCTCCACTCACGCTGGAACGTAGCCCTCAATGAGAGACGCAAGGCGTTCGGCCTGACAACACGCGGCGGAGCCAACACGCGGCGGAGCCAACACGCGACGGTGCCCCCGGATTGGTTCTGATGTGTCTGGTCCGGGAAGCTAAGCGTCTCTAAAGAGAGGTGCACGGCGGGTCGATACTGACAGGGCCATACCATCACCCTGTCATGCCACTTAGCCCTACTGAACTAGGACAGCGACTTACCTGGCGCTATGTGTTCGCCTTGGCTCTCATCGCGCTCCTTGCCACGGGCGCCCAGGTCCTCATTCAATACGAGTTGGACCGGCGCAGCGATGATGCGACCGAGGTCAACCTCGCGGGACGGCAACGCATGCTCAGCCAACGCATCGCGAAACTGGCCCTTGCTTCACGCCTGCAGACCGATCGCTCCGAGACGCTAGACCAGCTACGTGCTGAGGTAGAAGCCTGGACTAGCACCCACGAAGCACTACTCGACGGCGACGCGTCGCGAGGCCTGAGGGGACTCCGCGAGACCGACTTCAACGAGCACCTGCTGGCGCTCTCCGCGGAGGTGTTGGCCGTCGAGGCTGCGGTAGATACGTTCGTCCTGGCACTGGACGCGAGAGACGATGAGAGCGCCGATGCAGCCCTAGGCGATTTGCTCCGTGGCACGGAGGCGTTTCTGCCGGCGATGGACGCCCTGGTGTTCGAGCTAGACAGTGCTGCCCAGGTCGGTACGGACAGTCTCCGCCGGATCGAGAGTGTTCTCTATCTACTCACCCTGATTGTCCTCGCGCTTGAGGCGCGCTACGTCTTTCGGCCCGCCGTCGCGAGCGCCGAGCAGACGCTCGGTCAACTCAAGGAACAGCACAGCCTCTTGCACGCGATCGTAGACACGGTACCTGATCACATCTATGTGAAAGATCTGGAGGGACGGGCTGTTCTACGCAATACCGCAAGCGCAGCAGCCTTTCCAGGGATACCGCCGGAGGAGACGATTGGTGTCACCGACGCGGAACTCAACAGCCGTGTCCGCACGGATGCTCCCGAGGAGGCTACTGAGATCGGGGCTCTCACCCTTTCTGATGACCTCCGCGTACTCAGCACGGGCAAACCACTCATCGATCATGAAGAGCGAGCGACGGACGGGGGCTGGCTGCTCACCACCAAGGTGCCCATGCCAGACGAGTCAGGCCGTCTTTCGTACCTCGTAGGCGTCTCCCGCGACATCACTGCAGCCAAGCACGCTCAGGACGCGCTGCGCATCGCGAAGGAGGATGCAGAGAGGGCGAAACAAGAGGCCGAGGCGGCACAGCAGGAAGCCGAGGTAGCACGGAGCGTCGCGGAAGCGGCGCGGCGGTGCGCCGAGACAGAACGGCGGAGCGCCGAGGAAGCGGCGCGGATGAAGAGTGCCTTTCTCGCCAACATGAGCCATGAGATCCGTACGCCGCTCAACGGCGTGCTCGGGCTCGCCGACATGCTGCGACGCGCTTCGCTCGACCAGGAGGAGCACCACTATGCTGAGCTGATCCACGCCTCAGGCACCACGCTCCTGCATCTGCTCAACGACATCCTGGACCTCTCGAAAATCGAGGCTGGCCGCATCGACATCGAGTCGGTGCCGTTCGACGTTCGCGCCACCATGCAAGAAACGGTGCGGCTGTTCCAGACTCGCGCGGAGAAGCAAGGCATTGCGATGACGCTCGATTGGCAATCAGGTATGCCCATTCAGGCTGTCGGGGATACCCACCGAGTTCGCCAAATCGTACTCAACCTCGTCTCGAATGCGCTCAAGTTCACGCACGAGGGCAGCATCGCCGTCTCCGTGCACTGCGACGAGGAGCCTGAGGGTCAGCTAGGCTACCATATCACCGTGCGCGATACCGGCGTCGGGGTGCCTGCGGACAAGCTCGAAGCGATCTTCGCGCCCTTTGCGCAGGCTGACGCGTCGATCACCCGGAAGTATGGCGGTACGGGCTTAGGTCTGGCCATCAGCCAGCGCCTCGCCAAGCTGATGGGGGGCCGGGTGTGGGCCGAAAGCGAGGCAGGCTCCGGCTCTACGTTCCACTTCACGTTTGTGGCATCCCGCATCACCGAGCCTGCGGACGAGCCGCCCCCCCTCCTCATCAAGGCCGCCCGCCCACCGGACGACTCATCGCTGCGCGTGTTGCTCGCGGAGGACGAGCCCAACAACCAGATCGTCGCGCTAACGATGCTGACTTGGCTCGGCTTCGACGCCGACGTGGCGGAGGATGGGCAGCACGCCCTCGACCTACTCGCGGCGCACCCATACGACGTCGTGCTTATGGATCTCCACATGCCGATCGTGGACGGCCTCGAAGTCACCCGACGCCTCCGCGCGCGCGGAGGCCCCCAGCCCTACGTGATCGCCGTCACCTCCGCCGCCTTCGACAGCGACGTGACCGCGTGCCTCGAAGCTGGCATGGACGAGCACCTCGCCAAGCCCATCCGCATGGATACACTCGGCGAGGCATTCGAACGAGCTCGGGCCCACCTTAGCACCAGGTCCACCGAAGAACAGGTATCCAGCAAGGAAGCGGCGACCTAGCGCGTTGTGGCGCCCTCTGTCTGGATGCCGCCCGGGATGATCTCGATCGTGCCGTCGTCGTTGAGGCTACCGGCTTCGGGCATGCCCTTGACGGCATGGCCGCCGAAGCTGCCCCGCATCGCCGAGAGGAGTCGGTAGGAGAACGACCGCTCGTCGCGCGACTGGAAGCGCTCAAACAGCGCTTGTGCAATCGTCGGGACGGGCATGCGGAGGTCGATGGCCTCTTCGACGGTCCAGCGACCCTCGCCAGAGTCGGGTACGTACGGGGCGACCGCGTCCAGCCCAGGCCGCGCCTTCAGCGCCTCCGCCGTCAGGTCGAGCAGCCACGACTGCACCACGGACCCGTAGCGCCAGACCTCGGCGATCTGGTGCAGATCGAAGTCTACCGGGTTGTCGCCCATCAGGCTTTTCTTGTCGAACATCGCGAAGCCCTCGGCGAACGCCTGCATCATCGCGTATTCGACGCCGTTGTGAACCATCTTGACGTAGTGGCCGCTGCCGACGGGCCCGACGTGGCCCCAGCCTTTGTCGGCCCCCGGCGCGAGCGTCTCGATCACCGGCGCGACCCGCGCGACGGCCTCGTCGGTGCCACCGACCATCGTCGAGTAACCGTTTTCGAGGCCCCAGATGCCGCCCGAGACGCCCGCGTCGACGAAGTGGAGGCCATGCTCAGCCGCCTCCCGCGCACGCCGGATGGTGTCGGTGTAGCGCGAGTTGGCTCCCTCGACGATCAGGTCGCCCTCGTCGAGGATGTCGTGGAGCTGTGTGAGGTGGTCGTCGGTGATTTGCCCGGCGGGAAGCATGAGCCAGACCACGCGCGGTGCATCCAGCATCGAGACGAAGTCGGCCATCGATGCCGCAGCGTCAGCCCCGTGGGATTGTGCCGTCTCGACAGGACCTTGGCTGCGATTGTGGACGACGACGCGGTGTCCACCGCGCAGCATCCGGATGGTCATGTTGAGGCCCATGCGGCCCAGGCCAATCAGTCCGAGTTCCATGTGTCGAGGGGGGAGAATGTAGATGAGAACGGGAGCGGTGGGACGCGGTCGCACGCGAGAAGTTTACGGACGCGCGCCCTAGTGGGGCGCTACCACCGTGCCGTCAGCGTCAGCATCGGGACGAGGCCCAGCCCTACCACGTTGCGCTGCACCCCGTTGGCATCGGGGCGGATATCGACGATGTTGCGACGCGCCGTGAGGTTGTACACCTGTGCCTGGGTACTCCACCGGAGGCCTGCGAACGGGAATCGAACGCTCGCCGCGAAGTCGAGGCGCAAGTAGGTCGGCAGCCGGGTGCGTCCCGCCTCGACGCGCTCGGCGACGGGAAAGCCGCTGCGTGCCGTTCCGGTTACCGCCACGGACCAGCGCTCCGACTGCCGCTGGAGCAGGACCTGCGCAGAATGTGGGAGGTCGTAGCGCCCAGCTTGCCAGACCTCGCCCCCCTCGGGCCGCTCCTCGGTGCGGCTCAACGCATAGCTCAGCCCAAGATCCCATGCCTCCTGCTCGACCTGGACTGCAAGTTCAGCACCGACGCTGCGCTGCACGCCTGCCACGTAGTCTTCCACGAGCACGCCCGCATCGATGCGGCGGCGGCTCGGGTCGGGCCGTGGGGCGTCGTTGAGCGGCAGCAGGATATCGTCGAAGTACCGGGTGTAGGCGTCGAGTGCGAGCGACAGGCGGGGCACGGGCCGCCACCCCGCCCCGATGGCAACTTGCCATCCCGTCGCGGGATCGACCCGCCCGCCGGCTGGGAGCCAGCGGTTGGCTGCGAGGTCGTAGCCGGCTGCGTAGCGTTCGCGCAACCGATGGAGCGTCTGCACCTGCCGGCTCAGGCCAGCCTGCACGAAGAAACCTCGCTGCTCCCAGGCATACCGTGCGTAGAATCGCGGGCTGAGAAAGACATCGCCGTCCGGTCCATAGATGCCTAGCCGGATGCCAGGGCGGAGCTGCCAACGGCGGTTGACCTGCCACCGGTCTTCGGCGTAGGCGACGGCTTCGACCGCCGTAACCCGGTTCGACCGGGCTGTTCGATCCACCAAGCTGTCTCGGCGGACGACCTCCCGGAGGTCGCTGTCGAAGATGCGGTAGCGCGCTTCCAGGCCAGCACGGACCTGGTGCGCGAGCGAGACGAAGTAGTCCACATCGCTGCGCAGGCCCGTCTCGGCGAAGCGGACCCGGTAGGCGCTGTCGAGGAGCGGCGTGCGGAGCGGATCGCCCTCGTCCAGTGCATCTTCGCGGGTTCGGTAGGCCGAGTGGTAGGCTGTCGTCGAGACGAAAAAAGTGCGGCCGTAGAGGTAGTCGTAGCGCCCTGAGAGCAGGAGGTTGCCCCAGCGGTAGCCTACGCTCGCGTCGGCGTCCGGGTCGCCGGGGTCGTCGATGAGGTCGCGGAGCGGCACGTCGGCGTTGAGCCGGTCGCCGCCTGCGTAGACCGTCGCTGCGAGGCGGTGCCAGCGCGACGGTCGCCACGAGAGCTTCGTGTGCACGTCGTAGAAGGCGTAGCCGAAGTCGGTCGCCGCCTCCGTCTCGGCGTTGGTCGGCGTGAGCGCGACGTTGCCGGTCGGACGCAGCGAGGGCGCAAGGAGCAAGTCGAGGTAGGACCGACGCGCGGAGGCCGTCAGCCCCACGTTAGTAGCCAGCGGCACCTCCGCGACGGCACGCAGCGCCACAGGGCTTAGCGCCGCGACCCCGCGCGGACGCCCGCCCAGCCCGTCTTTCGTCTCTGCCACGAGCACCGATGAGAGCGCGCCGCCATACTGCGCGGGCAGCGAGCCTTTGAAGAGCTGTACCCGCTTGAGCGCCTCGGGCTGGTAGGCCGAGAAGAAGCCAAAGGTGTGCCACGGGTGGATGAGCGGGACGCCGTCCAGGAGGTACCGGTTGTAGTGGCTCTCCGCGCCACGCACGACCATCTCGCCTCCTGCTTCTGCCGCCCGCTCGACGCCGGGCAGAAACGAGAGGACGGCAAAGAGGTCGCCCTCCCCGAGGAAGGACGGGAGCGCGGCCTCCTCGGGACGCACGGCGGAAGCTCCCGGCACCGCCTCAGGCTCTAGCCCGGTCTCGACGACCACGCTCGTGGCTTCGAACGGCTGCGGACGCAACCGAATCACAGTCGGCAGCGCAGGGCTTTCGGGGAACACGCTTAGCGCGAGGGCCACGGTCTGGTAGCCGACGTAGGACACGCGCACCCGATACTCGCCCGTTGGCAGGTCGGGCACGGCAAAGTCGCCCGTGGCTGTCGTGATGGCACCGAGGCCGAGGTCTTCCAGGAAAACATGCGCCCCGGGCAGCGTCTCCCCCGTCTCCGCATCGACGACCGAGCCTTCAAGGGTGCCGCGCAACGCCTCAGGGTCTTCGTCTTCGGTGGTGCCCGGCGGGAGCGCGATGAGGACGTACTGGCCACGTCGCACGCGTTCGGCCCGGAGGCCCGTCTCGGCGAGAAGTGCTGCGAGCCCCGCCTCCGGGTCGTCCCCCGCCCAGCCTCCGTCGGTGACGAACCCCTCGACCAGCCGGTCCGCGTACACCAAGTCGATCCCAGCTTGTTCAGCGAGTTCGTCGAGGGCTTGCCGAAGCGGAACCGGGTCAGGCCAGTTCAGCGCGATGCGCGGCGGCGTCGGCTGCGCTGCCACACTGCCTGCCACACAGACACCGCATAGCAGGAGCAGGAAACGACGGACAGGCATCGGCGGTGGGCAGCAAGAACGAACAAGGATAACGCAGCAGCCCCGTGAGTCGTCTGTGCGTTGCCGGCTCGTCCTGGCTGTCGTCTCTATCGAGGCACGACTCGCGACCTAGAGCCAGCGCCAGGCGATCACGCTCACCGTGACGCCCATGATCAGGAAGCTGAGTAGCAGCCCAGCGCGCGTGTAGTCGGTGTAGCGGTAGCGCCCGGCGCTCATCACCATGAGATTGGTCTGGTAGCCGATGGGCGTCAGGAAGCTGGCGGCCGATCCGATGGTGATGGCGAGGGCGAACGCCTTCGGGTCGACGCCGAGGTCGGCAGCGACGCTCAGCGCGACCGGAAACATGAGCGCGACGGCCGCCTTGTTGGTCACCAGTTCCGCGAGCACGTTCGTGACGGCGTAGAGCAAAATCAGCGTCCCGAGCACCCCGAGGTCGGCCGCCACGGATTCGATGGCGAGCGCGGCGACGTTCGCCAAGCCCGTTGCCTCCACGGCCTGCCCGATGCCGAGCGCTGCTGCGATCATCACGAGGACGCCCCAGTCGATAGCGTTGCGCGCCTGGGAGCCGTTGATGCACCCGGTCACGATCACGCCGAGCGCCGCCGCGACGGCCACCGTGGCCAGCGGCATCAGCCCGAAGCCGACGATGACGATGAACCCGAGCAGGATGGCAAGCGCGATGGGCGCCTTCTTGGACGCCGCGGCGACCGGACGCCCGAGCGATGCCATGAGGGCGAAGTCGCGCCGGCCTTGCACTTGGGAGGCAAAGCCCGAATGTGACTCGATGAGCAAGAGGTCGCCGGCCCGCAGGCGCGTCCGGCCGATGCGCCCACGGAGCGGCTCTTCGCTGCGCTGGATCGCAAGGACGACCCCCCCGAAGCGGTTTCGGAAGTCGACCTGCCGTAGCGTCTTGCCGACGAGGTCCGACGACGGGCTAAGCACCGCCTCAAAGAGCGGCAGCGTGCGCCGCTGCGGCCGCGGAATCGGCTCGACGGGGTGCGCGAGGCCGTCCTGGGCGAGCAGTCGCCCAACAGCCTCCACATCGCCGGTGAACAGCAGCGCGTCGTCCGACTGGAGGACCGTATCGGGCCGAGCCGGGGTCGTGTTCCGCTCGCCTTCGCCGGAACGGCGTCGGATCGAGGTCAGATAGGCATTCTCCAAGTCGCGTAGCCCCGCCGCCTCGACCGTCTTCCCCACGAGCGCACCGTCGGGCACCACGTGCAGCTCGAACGTGTAGCTGCGTGCCTGTTCCTCGGCCATCGCCGCCCCGCCGGTACGATCCGGGAGGAACCGGTGGCCGACGAGGGCGAAGTAGAGCCCCCCCACAATCATCGCGGGAATGCCGACCCACGTCAGGTCGAAGAAGGAGAACCCCGGCAGCCCCTCGGCGAGCAGCAGCCCGTGCACGATCACGTTCGTCGACGTGCCGATGAGCGTCACCCAGCCGCCGATGATCGCCGCGTAGGAGAGCGGGATGAGCAGCTTCGAGGCGGGAATGCCTGTCTGCCGCGCCCACGTCTGCACGCGCGGGATGAGCATCGCCACGATGGGCGTGTTGTTCAGGATGCCGGAGAGCAGGCTCGTCGGCAGCATGAGCCGCAGGATAGCAATGCTAATGCGCCCACTCCGTGGCCGCAAGATCCCGTCGACCGCGGCGATCGCGGAGGTCCGCTCCACCCCAGCCGCCACCACGAACAATGCGCCAATGGTGATGACGGCCGGGTTCGCGAAGCCCACGAACGCCTGCTCCGTCGGCACGACATCGGCCAGGAGCAGCAGGCCTAGCGTACCCACCAGGATGAGGTCCGGGCGGGCGATGTTGCGCACAAGCGCGCCGATCATCACGATCAGCGCGGCTAGCGTGTACCACGCCTGCCAGTCGAGGGCCATGCCGTGCGAGGGCTAGGGAACGCGGTAGACGCTACGTGGACAGGCCTGCTTAGCTGGGCACCTCCTGCTCGACGAAGCGCTGCCAATCGAACGCCGGATCACCGAGGGCGAAGACCGACGGGTTGCGGATGTCGTCCTTGTTGTAGACCAGGCGCTCCCCATCGCGCGTGGCTACCCGCCCGCCGGCAGCCTCCACGATGGCCTGCGCAGCCGCCGTGTCCCACTCGAAGGTCGGCACGGTGCGCGGGTAGAAATCGGCCTGCCCTTCCGCAACGAGGCAGAACTTGAGTGAGGACCCCATGCTAGCCGACTCGACGGCGTAGCCCGCTTCGTCGAGGCGGTCGAGGATGGCCGCTACTTCGGCGCCCGCGTGGTCACGGCTCGCCACCACTGTGATGGCGTCTTCCGCTACCGAGCGTGCTGTGATGGGCTGCGGCACGGCATCGCCTTCTTGCTTGAACGCGCCCTCGGCGTCGGCGAAATAGGTGACGCCCTTCACTGGGACGTACACCACGCCGAGCGTCGCCTCGTTGCCCTCGATCAGCGCGATGTTGACCGTGAACTGGCCCGTCGTCTTCTTGACGAACTCCTTCGTCCCGTCGAGCGGGTCGACCAGCCAAAACGTCGCCCAGCCCTTGCGTCCAGCTACCTCATCTTGGGGCGACTCTTCTGAGAGCACCGGGATGTCCGGCGTGAGCGCGCGCAGCGCCTGCACGATGTAGGCGTGGGAGGCACGGTCCGCGTGCGTCAGCGGGGAGTCGTCGGATTTGTAGTCGACGGGGAGTTCCTGAGCGTAGAAATCGAGAATGCGCTGACCGGCCTGGACGGCGATCTGGCGAACGTCAGAGAGCATGGGAGGGCGTGGGGCGAGAGCGAAAGAGAGGGCGGCCCTGCGCAATCAGGACCAGATATGCGTAGAGAGCAGGCCTAGGCGCTAACCGACTCGGGGATGTCGAGGGCCTCGCGGAAGTAGGCTAGGGTGCGGCGCAGGCCCTCGGTGCGGCTGACACGCGGCTCCCAGCCGAGCTGGGTACGCGCCTTCGTGATGTCAGGCTGTCGGATCTTGGGGTCGTCCGCGGGCAGGGGCTTCTCGACGATCGTGGAGGCCGATCCCGTGAGCGCGATGATCTCCTCGGCGAACTCGCGGATCGTGATCTCGTCCGGGTTGCCGATGTTGACCGGCTCGGTCTCGTCGCTCATCATCAGGCGGTAGATGCCGTCGATGAGGTCGTCTACGTAGCAGAACGAGCGCGTCTGAGAGCCGTCGCCGAAGACCGTGATCGGCTCGCCGCGCAGCGCCTGGCTCATGAACGTCGGGAGCGCGCGGCCGTCGTCGGTGCGCATGCGCGGGCCGTAGGTGTTGAAGATGCGCACAATGCGCGTCTCGACGCCGTGGTACCGCTGGTAGGCCATCGTGATCGCCTCGGCGAAGCGCTTGGCCTCGTCGTAGACACCGCGGAAGCCAACCGGGTTAACGTTGCCCCAGTAGGTTTCCTTTTGGGGATGCTCCAGCGGATCGCCGTAGACCTCGGACGTGGAGGCGATGAGCATCCGCGCGCCCTTCGCCTTGGCGAGACCGAGGCAGTTGTGCGTGCCGAGCGCGCCGACCTTCAGCGTCTGAATCGGCAGCTTCAGGTAGTCGATCGGCGACGCCGGGCTGGCGAAGTGGAAGAGGTAGTCCAGGTCGCCCGCCACGTAGACATAGTTGGAGACATCGTGCCGGACGAACTGGAAGCTGGGGTTGCCGATCAGATGGGCAACGTTGTCCGGATTGCCCGTGATGAGGTTGTCCATGCAGACGACCTCGTGGCCGTCGGCGAGGAGGCGCTCGCAGAGGTGCGAGCCGAGGAAACCGGCACCGCCGGTGACTAGAGTGCGAGGCATGAACGTGCGTGGCGGCTGGGTAACAATGGGCGCGGGAGCGAGCTAGGAGGATGCCTAGGCCCGGCCGTTCGTGGCGACGACGACCTCCTGGACGGGCTCGACGAAGGGCCGACCGATCGAATAGTATTCGAAGCCGTTGCTGGACATCCGTTCGTGGTCGTAGAGGTTGCGCCCGTCAAAGACGATGGGCGCTTTGAGCATCGTCTTCAGGCGGCCGAAGTCGGGGCGGCGGAACTCCGGCCACTCGGTGCAGATCACGAGCACGTCGGCGCCGATGAGGGCGCCGTAGGAGTCCGTGGTGTAGTGGATCGACCCGTTGTTGAGGTCGCCTTCGCCGAGGATGGCGCGGGTCGTCTCGATGGCTTCGGGGTCGTAGGCCACCACGTCGGCCCCGGCGGCGGTCAGCGCCCGGATCATGGCGTGGCTGGACGCCTCGCGCACGTCGTCCGTGTTGGGCTTAAAGGCCAAGCCCCACATGGCAATCTTCTTGCCCCGGAGATCGCCCAGCACCTCCTCGATGCGCGGCATGAGGATCGTGCGCTGCGTCTTGTTGACGTTGAGGACCGCCTGCAAGATCTCAAACGGGTAGTCGTTCTGCTGGGCCGTCCGGACCAGTGCCTGCACGTCTTTCGGGAAGCAGGAGCCGCCGAAGCCGATGCCCGCGTAGAGGAACTTCGGCCCGATACGGCTGTCGGTGCCGATACCGCGCCGCACCTTGTCGACGTCGGCGCCCACGCGGTCGCACACGTTCGCGATTTCGTTCATGAACGTGATCTTGGTGGCGAGCAGCGCGTTGGCGGCGTACTTCGTCATCTCGGCCGACTTCTCGTCCATGATGATGATCGGGTTGCCGGAGCGCACGAAGGGCTCATAGAGCTGCGTCATAAGGTCGGCCGCCTTCTCCGACGAGGTCCCGACGACCACACGCTCGGGCTTCATGAAGTCGTCCACGGCGACGCCTTCGCGGAGGAACTCAGGGTTCGAGACGACATCGAACCGGGCACCTTCCTCCACCCCGGCTTTGGCGATGGCTTCGGTGACCAGGTCCGCGGTGCCCACGGGGACGGTGCTCTTGTCCACGATCACCTTGTAGCCCCAGTCGGGGTTGGCAGCCAGCAGCTCGCCGATGTTCTTGGCTACGCCGAGGACGTAGCGCAGGTCGGCGGAGCCGTCTTCTCCGGGCGGCGTCGGCAGCGCGAGGAAGATCAGGTCTGCGTGCTCGACGGCGGGCGCGAGTTCGGTGGTGAAGTGGAGCCGATCTTCACGTAAGTTGCGCTCAAAGTAGACTTCGAGCCCAGGTTCAAAGATGGTCAGTTCGCCGTTGGTGAGCTTGTTGACCTTGGCCTCGTCGATGTCGACGCAGACCACGTCGTTGCCCATCTCAGAGAAGCAGGTGCCGGAGACGAGACCGACGTAGCCGGTCCCGATGACTGAAACGCGCATGGCGTAGAGGGTGTGCGGGGAGACAAGTTGGCGGAAGTGGAAGCTACCGTCGCACCTCGGCAGGGACTATCCTGGCAAGCTAATTCGGCGGCTTCTTCGCACGACGCCCACGTACGGGGCAGCCGGCTCCCACACTTTCTGCAAACGGTATGCCGCTTGTGCCTTACGTGGAGCGCTTTCCTAACTTTCCGCCGGGGTTGCCGCGCGCCGCCATGGGAACCGGAAGCTGCGCCGCACCTCGGCCCACTTGGCCTGGTCCTCGGTGCTCCCACCGCCCACGACTTCCCGCCCCAAGGCCAGCCCGACCCCGAGCACGAGTCCGAGCACGAGCGAAGCCAGCACGCTCAGCCGCCGACTCGGCCCGCTCGGCCTCAGGACGACGACCGGCTTTTCGATCACGGTGATCACGGGCTCGCTGCGCTGAAGCTCCAACTCGGCCCGCGTGACCTCGGTACGGAGTTCGTTGTAGTACTCGCGCTTGAATGACAGGTCTTGCTGCAGTCGGTCGCGCTGCGCCCGTAGTGAGGCCGTCTGAATCGCGCGGTTGCGGTCGTCGAAGGCGGCCAGACGGCTCTGCGCCCCGCGAAACTCCCGCTCGGCCTGGTCGAACCGTTCGTTTACGAACGCGAGGTTGTCGCGCGCTTTCTGCGTCCGGATCGTCCGCACCCGGTCAGCGAGCAGCCCGAGGGACCGCTCCACCAGCGCCGCGGACAAATACGGATCACGCGTGGTCATCCCGAGCGTCATCAGGCCCGTCTCCTCGTTGGTTGTGACACGCGTCATGCCGCCCAGCATGCCCAGAGCCGCCTGTTGGGGTCGGGTGAGCACGGCATCGCCGCCTCCTTGTCCGTCAGGGACGCCACGCAGTTGTCGTAGCCATCGGCGCGGGGCATTCACGACGTAGCCGATCGGCGTGGGACGCAGCACGTAGTCCATGAGCGGGAGCGTGGCCCCTTCGCTCGGGATCGCGAACGTGTCACGCAGCAGGGTGAGCCGGATCTCGCGCGTGGCAAGGATGTCGGGGTAGGCTTCGACGGTGAGGCCTGGCTCCGCACCGCCGAGGTTGAATCCGAAGGACCGCAGCGCGGAGATGGCCCCGCCTGCCGCAAACCCCTCGTCGGATTCGCGCACGAGCGTAGCGCTCGCCGAGTATTGGTTGGGCTGCAACACGGCATAAACCACGCCGAGCAGGGTCACCAGTCCCGCCACCAGCAAGACAGTCCGCCGGTGGCGTGCTACCACAAGCACCGCGTCGAGAAGCGATACCTCCCGCGGCTCGTCGGCTGGAGCCGGACGCGGCGTCGTGCGCTCGTAGGAGACCGAGGGCGTTTCCACAGGGCTAGCGCTGCAATGCGATGATGAGCGGAACGAGGACCGTCGCCGTTCCGGAGAGGATGGTCAGCGCGTCCCGGATGATCTCGCCCACGTCGGCGGGCTCTTCGTCTTCGGGCTCGCGCTCGACGAGGATAGTAGCGCCGTCGTCCACGACGGGGTCTTCAGGGAAGAGGCCGCGACGGAGCTTGAACGTCGCGCCCGATGCCTGGGTCAGGAAGATGTCGAGCGTCTGGTCGCGCGTGCCGCCCGCGCGCTCCAGGTAGTACGACACCCGGCGCCCCTCGACGAACTTGATGAGCCCCTCGTTGGCAACGTTGCCTTGCACCGTGACCGTGTTGGGCTGCACAGGGATGAGGATGCGGTCGTTGTTCTGCAGCACGACGTCGGCGCGGCGGTCCCCGCGCAGGGCCCGCTCGAACTCCACGATCACCTGACGCTGGTTGCGGACGAGGCGACCGCCCTCGGCATAGGCTGCTTCGGTCAACCCACCGGCCCGCGCGATCACTTCCGAGAGCGTCTCGTTGTCGCGCTGGAGGGTGTACTGGCCAGGATAGAGCACCTCACCAGAGAGCACGACCGACTGCTGGATCTGGAAGTCAGGATCGAGGCGCACGTAGACGCGGTCGCGGTGCTCCAACCGGTGCCCTGCGTTCACCTCGTCGTCCCCGAACAGCGCTGACGACTGCACCGCGACCTCGCTGGTTTCTGCGCGGAGCCCGGTGGCACGCTCTGTCATGCGGGTTACCTCCACGCGGCCTTCGAGCGCGCCCTCGGCATACCCGCCGGCTTGCAGGATCGCGTCCTCGACGGTCATGTTCTCGCGGAGCCGGTAGCGCCCCGGCGAGGCTACCGCCCCGCTGACGAGCACGAACGGGTCTTCGACTTGCTCCTCGACCTCGCGCTCGTAGATCCGCACCTCGTCGCCCGGTTCCAGGACGAGGTCGGCGAGTCCTTCGCCGCGGAGCGTCTCCGCGAGGTCGAATCGCACGATGCGCTCGCGGATCCTGTCCTCCGTGGGGCGATAGAGGTCCGCCCGCTCCAGCAGGACGGTTTCCAGGAACTCGTCGTCGGTGAGGCCACCGCCCTGGAAGAGCAGGTCGTAGAGCGCCATGCCCTCGAAGAGCGGATACGTCCCTGGCTCGCGCACGCGCCCCACGATGCTGACGGTGCGTTCGTCTTGGAGATCGGTGCGCGCGTAGACCCGGAGCACATCACCGGGGCGGAGCACGAGGTTGTGCTGCGGGTCGTCGGCGAGCGCGGACGCTAGGTCGAGCCGGAGGAGTTGCCGGTCGAGGTCGTCGCGGAAACGGACGAGTTCGGCGCGCGCCAGATAGGCGTCGCCACGCACGCCGTCGGCCTCCAGGACGAGGTCGCGCACGGTGCGGACCGTCTGCCCGAGTTCGTAGCGGCCCGGCTGGAACACGGCCCCCTCTACAGTCGCTGCGGACACGGACGCGCGGCTGGAGAGGGTCTCGGCTTCGAGGATGGTGAAGATGCGGACGCGGTCCCCATCGGCCAGGGCCACGTCGAGGCTGCCGCGCAGGACGTCGGCGAGGGACAGGTCGCGCACGGTGCGCGCAATCGACGGGTCGATCCGCTCAGTGAAAGGCACGATGCGGTCGATCTGGAAGCGGGCGGCGTAGGCGTCGGCTTCCAGACCGCCTGCGAAGCCGAGCAGACGCTCCACGTTCTCCTCCGCGTCGCGCATCTCGTAGAACGCAGGACGACGCACAGCGCCTTCGATTGCGACCGTCGTGCCTCGCGGGGGGACGAAGACCCGGTCGCCGTTCTGGAGGCGCACGGGCTGCGCGTCCCGGCCTTCGAGGAGGTAGTCGTAGGCATCGACGGTGGCGACCGTCTGCCCATTGCGGACGACCCGGATGCGCCGCAGCGACCCATCGAGCGTAGGCCCGCCGACGAGGTAGAGCGCGTTGAACACCGAGGTGCCGCTCGGCACGGTGTAGCCTCCAGGACGAGTCACGGCGCCCGTCACGAAGACCTGCACGGCCTGCAACCGGCGCAGCGTGAGGTCCATGAACGTCGAGGGTGGATTCGTGAGCAGCCCCGCATAGCTGCGCCCGAGGACACGCCGAAGTCGCTCTCGGAGCTGCCCGATTGGTTGCCCGGCAGCGGTGTATTGGCCAACGGTCGGGATGAAGACACGTCCCTCCGGATCTACGGTGAGGTCGAGCTGAAACTCGGCGTCGCCGGCGACGGTGAGGCGCAACTCGTCGCCGGGCCCGACTACGTAGCCGTCGTCTGCTACGGGGATGGTGACGAGCGGCTGCGCGGTGGAGTCGCCCAGCCGGAAGGTGTCGTAGCCGAAGTACGGCAGCGCGTCGTCGAGGTCCACCGGCGCCTCGTCCATCGTGACCGCAACGACGAGCGTGTCTGGCTGCAGGACGATGGGCTCGCCATCGGCGCCCACGACGCCCGTCTGCCCGGCATCGCGCGCCTGCGCGAGGGCGATCAGCCGCAGCAGGTCCTCGATGTCTTCTTCCGGCAGGCCGAGCGCGCGAGCCTGCCGCGGCCGTGTCCGGGTCGCTCAGGTCGATGCCGAGGCTCTCCGCGTTGCGCAGGGCTTGATCGAGCGTGAGGCCACGGCGGTCGAGTTCGTCCTGCACCGAGTCGGGAAGGTCGCCCGTTTCCAGCGTGTCGGGAAGGGCAGGCGTTTGGGCTGATACGGTAGCAGGGCCCCAGAGCACCGCCACCGCAGCGTACAGCGCGAGCAAAAGAGCACGCCGCACAGAGGCACGAGGCTTCGTTGTACGAGGCAGCAAGGCACGTCGCATGAGAGGGCCGGCAGGGGCGGATGGTGGGGGCCGCGTCCTCGAACGTCGCTTCGATGCGATGAATGCATTGGACGTTCGAACGGGCAGAATCTAGTGCATCGGGCCGAAAGCTGCGCGAATCCGTTGCCAAGACGCTCCGGACGCGCCGACTCCCTGAACGAAACCCTGCCAGGCGTCTATTTTCCGATACTGCCCTTCTGAGGCAGCCTTTGCTGCCCGCCTATCCCGTCACGCCGGCACCACCCTCCTGCGCATGTCTTTCCCTCAGCCCGCACGCGCTCTCGCGGCCGCTTTGCTTCTCTGCATAGTGCTTGCACCCACGGCCTCAGCCCAGTTCTACGCGAGCTTCGGCGGCGGCTATGCCCGCCTCGACGACGTCCCCCGCTACGGCACCGGCATCGCGTTCTACGTGCCCGCCTTCGAGCACACGATTGACGTGGTGCCGAGCTTCGAGTTGTTCTATCGCAAGTGGAACGGGCGCTCGACCGAGGTGGGCACCCTCTGGTCGGCGGGGTTGGAGACGCGCCTCAACCTCCCGCCCGTCTTCCGGTTCGTGCGGCCCTATGCCGGCCTCGGCTTCGCGTTCGTCGGCGTGGACGGAGACACACGGCTCAGCCTCAAGCTGGTTTCCGGCACCTACGTCCGGCTGTTCGTCCGCGACGTGTACCCGTTCGCCCAGGTCGCCTACCGCGTCGCCGACGAGTTCGAGACGGTCAACCTGCTGGACTCGGTGTTCATCCAAACAGGGATTCGCTTCGCGCTGTTCTGAGCCCCTTCGAGTGTGGGCGACCTGAGTACGGAGCTCGTCCGTGCTGTCAGTGACGAGCTACGGCTGTAGATGCTCGGCGAGGAATGCGGTGGTCATGGTCCAGGCCTCCTCGGCGGCTTCGGGCTGGTAGCGATCGCCGGACGGGTTGGCGAAGGCGTGGTCGGCCCCGTCGAAGATGCGGATCGTGTGCGGGACGCCGACCTCGTCGAGCGCGGTGTCGAAGGCGCGGGCGCTCTCGGCAGGGATCCCCTGATCGTCTTCGCCGAAGAGGCCGAGGATGGGCGCCTCTAAGTCTGCCAGCGCCGCCGCCTCAGTCTCGACGCGCCCGTAGTAGATGACGGCCGCATCGATGCGGGTCGGCAGAGCGAGGGCCGCGCGGAGCGACCATGCCCCGCCGAAGCACCACCCCAGCACGCCTATGCGTGTCGCGCCCTGCGCGCGGAGGTGCTCTGCCGCACTCGTGAGGTTGGCGACGACGGCGTCGGGCTGGCTCATGGCGTCGGTCATCAGCGCACGCGCGCCGTCCGGCGACTCAGAGGCGCTGCCCTCGTAGAGATCGACTGCCAGCACACGATAGCCTTCCTTCGCGAGGCGACGGGCCTGCCCACGCACATTGTCGTTGAGGCCCCACCACTCGTGGATCACGATCAGACCCGAGAGGGACACCCCACCCTCCTCTGGATAGGCGGCGTATCCGGTCACGCCGTTGTGGTACTCGACGCGTTCGATGACCAAGCCTGCTTCGTCGGTTCCGGGAGCCCCCGAAGGTCTCGCCGAGTCGCCAGCGTGCTCTACGGCCATGCTGTCCACGTAGGCGGCGTCATCGTCGGAGGGCAACGCGGACGACGAACTAGGCGAGGCGCTGGGGTCGGTGCAGGCGGCGAGGCCGAACATGGCAAACGAAATAAAGTAGAGACGCATGTGAACAAGGAGGTGCATCGGACGGGTTCGCTCTCAACATAGGCGTCAGCGAACGAATTGGTGTCGTACGTTTTACTTCCGTTTGTCTCGACTTTCTCATGGACACGCTCGCCTTTTCCTACCGCGCCGAACTCGGCCGTAAGGCGCTCCACATCGGGGCACTCTTGATGCCGCTCGGCCTGCTCGCGCTCGGCCGGGAGATCGCTCTGTGGGTGTTTGTCCCCTCCGCCGTGTTCGCCCTCACCTGCGACGTGCTGCGGACGCGCTCAGCGGGCTTTCATCGGTTCATCCAATGGGTATTCGGCGGGATCATGCGCCCCGAGGAGCAACCGGGGCTCCATGGACCGATCGTCTTCAACGGCGCGACGTGGATGGTGACGGCCATGGCATTCACCGCGCTCGTCTTTCCCGAGCCGATTGCTGCGGCCTCGATGGCGATGCTGATGCTGGGCGACGGGGCCGCGGCCCTCATCGGCCGACGTTTCGGGCGCCACCGCTGGCCCAACTCGCCAAAGTCGCTCGAAGGCTCCGCGGCGTTCATGCTCACGGCGGTGCTCGTCGTGCTGCCCCTCGCGCTACTTCCCCTCTCGTGGTTCGCGTTCCCAGGCACGCCTATCGACACCGTCACAACGCCGGGGCTCTCACTGTGGCAGGTCGGCCTCGGCGCGTTCATCGCCGCCCTCGTCGAGGCGACGCCGATCCCGCTCAACGACAACGTCCGCGTGCCGCTGCTCGCCGGCGCGGCCATGTGGCTTATCGGCTAGCGCATGCACGTTCTCCTCGTAGGGGGCGGGCATGCGAGCCTGCCGCTCCTGACCGCTACCGCTCGCCTTGTCCGACAAGGTGCCCGTGTCACGCTCCTGAACGACGCGACGCACCTGTGGTATTCTGGCATGGTGCCCGAGCACCTCGGCGGTGTCTACACCCGCGACCAGGTCACCATCGATCTCGAACGTCTGTGTGCCGACACCGGGGTGCGGTTTGTCCACGACCGCGCTGTCGGCCTGGACGCTGAGGCGCAGACGATCACGACGGCATCGGGGCGGACGCTTGGCTGCGACCTCGCCACGTTCGACATTGGGGCCGTCAATCCGGTCGCGCCCTCAGGAGACGTGATTCCGACGAAGCCGCTTCATCGCATTGCGGACCTCGCGGCATGGCTCGACGGTTTCGAGAAGAGCGATCCACCGCGGCGGCTTGCCATCGTCGGAGGCGGCGCAGCCGGGGTCGAGGTCGCGCTCAACGTGACCGCGCGTGTGCCGAAAGCGCAGCTCGATGTCACGCTCATCGAGCCCTCGCACCGCCTGCTCGGCCGGATGCCCGAGGGCGCGGCGGCCTACTGCCGACGCCTGCTCACCGAGCGCGGCGTCGCCCTTCGCTTCGGTCACCGGGTCATAGACACGACGGACGCCGCGCTCGAGCTATCGAACGGGGCCGTGGTCGATGCGGAAGCCGTCCTCTGGGCGACGGGCTCGGTCGGCCCTGCCCTCTTTGCCGAGGCGGGCCTGCCCACCGACGGGCGCGGCTTCCTGCGCGTGAGCGCCTACCTCCAGTGCGAGGCGGCCCCGTGGCTCTTCGCGGCCGGCGACTGCGCCGTCATCGCCGGGGCTGAGCACTTGGCGCGCGTGGGCGTGCACGCCGTCAAGCAAGGCCCGACGCTGCAGACAAACGTGCTTCGCATCGCCGAAGCGGCACTAGCCGGCCTTGATCTCACGCAGCTTCGCCTCCGCAGCTTCCGACCCTACCCGTACGTCCCGCTTATCCTCTCGACCGGCACGCGCGACGGCCTGCTGGTCGTCGGCGACCGCTGGCAGGCGAGTCCGGCGATGCTGCGTCTGAAGCATGCTGTGGACCGCCGCTGGATCCGGCGCTACCACCCCACCGACCGCTTCGAGGGACTCTTCGACACCGCGCATCCTGACCTAGCCTAGCCAGAACCGCCGTCTCGACTACGACAAAGCGTCTCGGCTGCGACACAGCGCCTCGGCTACGATCAAAAGGAGAAAGTCAGCCCTGCTCCTGTTGGCCCAACGTGCACCGCGACCTGCTCGACGAGCGCGCCCCATCGGCCGCGCGTGTCGAGGTAGGCGATGCCGTCGAGGACGAACAGCCCTAGGCCCTGGAGGATGAGCGCGGCCCCATGCCCGCGCACGCTCAGGTTGCCATCGACGCCGCGGTAGCTCACCGCCGCGAGCGTCGCGCCGACGGCACTGTAGGCGACGTTGAGCCCGAGGTTGAACAGCAGAATGTCGGCGTAGTTGTTCTCTGCGCGCAGGGCTTCGGCCCAGGTCGCTGCCGTGTCCGGTCCGCCGGAGAGCAGCCCCAGCGCGGCGATGCCGACGTTGATCGTCCCCCATGCAGCGAGTTGCACGCCCGCGCCGAAGCGCCCCGGCTGCTCACTCCGGCTCGACGCCAACAGCAGGGCCATCCCGCCGAGCGCGTTGGCGCTGCCCCAGGCACCGACTCGCCACAGGTGCGCACGCTGAGCGCTGTGCAACGCCTCCGTGTAGGCTGCAGGCGTGCCCAGCAGGGTGTCCTGTGCCGAAGCTGTAGGTATGCACACGGCGAGCAACGCCAGGAGTCCCAGGCTAAGCGAGGGCACAATCCACGCAGGTCGGACGTTCATAGGTCGAATGTGTTTAGATCGGAGCCAGCTGGGCTCGACCGTGCATTACTGCGCTGTTTCACTGCGACGCATCACTGCGACGCATCACTGCGACGCATCACTGCGACGCATCACTGCGACGCATCACTGCGACGCATCACTGCGACGACGTAGCCCGTACTTCCGATCCCATACGCTCTTCTACCGCTCTGCTCCTGTCCGCGATGCAATCGACCCTGTTCGGGCGGCTGTTGCTGCTCTTCCTTATCGTCCCCATCGTCGAGCTATTTCTACTCGTGTGGCTCGGCGACCGGATCGGGCTCGGCCCGACCCTCCTGCTCATTGTGGTGACGGCGCTCTTCGGCTCGTTCCTCGCGCAGCGCGAGGGGCTGGCCGCGTGGCGCCGTTTCCAGGCACGCGTGGCGGAGGGCGGTCTGCCCGGCAAGGAACTGTCCGACGGGCTCATCATCCTCGTGTCGGGCGCGCTGCTGCTCACGCCGGGCGTACTGACCGACGTGGTCGGCTTCCTCGGCCTGCTGCCGCCGACGCGGGCACTCATCCGCCGCAGCGTGGCCGGGCGCTTCAAACAGTCCGTGAAGTCGGGCCAGACGCAGTTTTTCGCCTTTGGGCCGGGCGTGCCGCCCAACTTCGGGCCGCAGGGCTTTGGACGTCCGGGATCGCCCTTCGGGCCGCCTCAGCAGGACGCTCCGCCTGCGTGGAGAGGCCAACCCTCGGCTCCTTCCTCTGCCGACATTCCAGCGGAGGCTGCCGATCAGATCGAAGACGCCACGATCCTCGACGAGGATATGCGCCGTCCGTGAAGCCTTGGCGGGGGCGCTTCTCGACGAACCAGAGCGCACAAGGCGCGCGTTGGTAAGACCAAACGATCCCATCCTCTCCATGCAGCCGAGCACACCGCGCTACCGCGTGTGCTTCTGCTTTACGAACCCACGTTTTTGACCATGCTTCGCCGCCTCCCCATCTCGACTGGACCCATCTGGGCACTCGCTGCTGCCGTGGCCCTGCTCGCCTTTCCGGCGTGCGCCGACCAGAACCTCGATGCGCCCGTCAGCAGCCTTACCCCGGTCAACACGGCCGATGAGGCCGCCGCGCGCCTCGCGGTCGCCGACAACGACCTCGCCGTCGCGACCTTCGCAGGCGGCTGCTTCTGGTGCATGGAGCAGCCCTTCGAACGCTACGAGGGCGTCTCGGCCGTGATCTCCGGCTTCGCGGGCGGCACCGAGCCCAACCCGTCCTACAACGACGTGGCCAACGGTCGCACCGACTACATCGAGGCCGTCCAGGTCTTCTACGACCCCGATCAGGTGTCGTATCAGTTGCTCCTGAACATCTTTTGGCGGACGTTCAACCCAACCGACGCCGGTGGCCAGTTCGCCGACCGCGGAAACCACTACACTTCGGCCATCTACGCGCACGATGAGGAGCAGCGCCGCCTCGCCGCGGCCTCCAAGCGCGACCTCGCCGAGAACGGCCCGTTCGACGCGCCCATCGTGACGCCCATCCGCGACTTCACGACGTTCTACGCGGCCGAGGACTACCACCAGGACTTCTACCGTACCAATCCGGACCGCTACGGCAGCTACGCCGAGGGCTCGGGCCGCAAGCCGTTCCTCCGCCGCACGTGGGGCTTCGATATCTCGAAGGACTTCATCCCCGAGGACGCCCCGTGGTTCGGCGAGCCCGCCCCAGAGCCGGGTGCCATGTCGTCGGCTTCCGCCGCTGGGTCTGGCCAGATCACGCTCGCTTCGTTCAGCACCTACGAGAAGCCCGCGGACGAGGAACTGCGCGCGATGCTGACGCCGATCCAGTACCGGATCACGCAGCAGGACGGCACGGAGCGCCCGTTCAACAACCCGTACCACGACAAGAAGGACGCAGGCATCTACGTGGACATCGTCTCTGGCGAGCCGCTCTTCTCGTCGCTCGACAAGTACGACTCCGGCACGGGCTGGCCGTCGTTCACGCGCCCGATCCACGAGGAGCTGATCGAAGAGCACGAGGACCGTACGCTCGGCATGGTCCGCATCGAAGTGCGCAGCAAGCACGCCGACAGCCACCTCGGTCACGTCTTCGACGACGGCCCCGCACCGACGGGCCTGCGCTACTGCATGAACTCGGCCGCCATGCGCTTCATCCCTGTCGACCAGCTCGAAGCCGAGGGCTACGGCCAGTACCTCTCGCTTTTCGAGGACTCGAAGTCGTAAGCGAACCAACCGCCTCCACCACGAAGCCCCGCGACGCTCCATGCATCGCGGGGCTTCGCGCTTCTGCTGACATCCTCTTCTCAATTCGCCCAGACGAGGCGGCGGAGGGCGTCAGCGGCGAGGGCATAGGTGCGGTAGAACCCGTTGGAGAGCCAGAGCCAGCCGAGGTCGGCGGCGAGGGCCTCCATCGCGGTAGAGACGGTAGCCTGGGTGGCCCAGAAGCCTTGCTCGCGAAGCGCGCGCTTGACGTCGAGGGTGGTGGTCGTGCCGGTCGTGCGCATGAGCGTGAGCGCGGTCTCGCGGACGGCGGCGGGCGTGAGGACGTAGTGGGTCATGGTTGGAGTCGGTGTCTGAGTTTGGGACCGAGATGCGAGGAGGACCTTGTCCTCATGTCATGCTGAACTTGGTTCAGCATCTCGCTGTCACGGTTGAGATCCTGAATCCAGATCAGGATGACCTAGTTGGGATGCGAAGCCAGAGTTCAAGCTTCGATCTCGACGAGGTAGCGGACGGTGCACTGCGCCTCGCGGTAGACGATGTACTCGTTGTTCTGGAGGCTGCACCCGGCCTTGCCGTGCGTCGAGTCGTAGCGGCGCTTGAGCATCCCGTGCGCCTCCAGCGACTGGGCCGTGAGTTGCGAGCACCACGGCTCCCACGTCTTCACCGTGAGCGCCTTGCCGAGGTGCACAGCATAGAGCGCGAGGTAAGCTTGGTTGCTGCCCCCGCCCGTCCAGTAGGCCCCGCGCGCCGAGGTGTAGCCGAGCGACTTGCGGAAGCGGTCGGCGAAGTAGAGGCCGTAGCCGAACATCTTGCCCGTGATGTGTGCATTGGCCGGGCGCAAGACGAGGCCACTCTCCAGAATCGAGAGCCAGTTCTCGTTGCGGCTGCCGTGCCAGAGCAATCCTGTGCGCGGGTTCGAGGCCGCCGTGAGGTGGTCGTCGAACGCGGCCTGCGTACGGTGATTGGTGACACGAAAGGCGCGGCGGAAGAGTTGGGCATCGTTGCCCATGAGCTTCTGAATACGCTTTAGCGTGGCCGCATCGTCCTCCACGGCCACACGGAGGCCCATAGCGGCTTCGAGCGTCTGCGGTGCGTCGGGCATCGTCGTGCGCTGGGCGTTGACCTTCACCTGCCCCGCCATCACGTCGAGCGTCGCCTGCTCGTCGGCGAGGAGCGTGTCAATCGACGAGGTGTCACTCGGGTCGGGCAGCGCGCCGAGGAGGTAGTCCTGGACGTTACCCATGCGGCGCGGGATGACGGTGTAGAGGTCGAGCAGCGTTTGGTTGAACGCACCGAGGCCGGCGGCAGGCTGACGGACCAGAGCCGTCAGTCCGTCGAGGAGCGCCTGCGCTTCGGCGACCTGCGCCGCCGTGACCTGGTCAGCGGTGACGTGGTAGTTGCGGCGGATCGACTGCGTCGCGTACCGCGTGAGCGCGTCGACGAGGCTGCGCACGGAAGCGTCGGGGATGTCGAAGCCCTGCTTCGGCGCATTTGTGGCAAAGAGGTGCGTCACGTCGCGGTAGCCCTTGCGGACCTTCTCTCGCACCTTGCGGCTCCACTGGGCGATAGGGTACGTCCGACGCGTCCCCGCGCTGCCAACGCGGCCGTAGTGCGCTGTGCAGGTGCCGTCGCCGTTGTCGGTGAGGTCGTAGAACTTGTTGTTGTTCGCGCCCGTGACCATCACCAGCTTGACGGCTCGCGTCGTGGCAGGGGTTGCCGAGGCGGGCGGCGCCGAGAGGATCGATGCCGTAGAGGTTGTGGCGGCGGTGGCGAGGAGTGCGGACATGAGACCAGGGCTGAGGTACAGGACAATGGCACTACCCAAGAGGCTGTCGTGCCGTTCGTTTACCCCAAGATCCCAACCTGTAGTGACACGTTTTTGTCATACCCATTCGAACAAAAAAATCCCCCGGTACCGAAGCACCGGGGGACGTGGTTTTCAGACGAGAGGACTGCGCTATTTCGCCGTCTCGACCTTCGGCTGGGCAACGGAGGCTCCATCACCCTGCGCGCCCTGGATGGCAGTCGGGTCGCCAGGGAACTGGCGGATGTTGGCCGTCGGGACCGGCTTGCCCTCGCCTTTCGCGACAGGCGACGATTCGGGGATGTAGAACCGATCGTTCGGTAGCGTGTCGCTGTGACGGATGGCGGCCTCGGCGGCACGGTGCATCGCGCCGTCGATGTTGTCGGTGAGCGCTTTCACGTTGGCGCGGATCTTCTGGTCGGCGTACTCCATGAAGTAGAGTGCCGCGTGGAGATCGCGCTCCCAACCGGCCCCGCGTGCGCCCTGCATCATCTGCTGGTCGAGCTTTGCAAGGCTGGCTGTCCAGGCAAACATCAGCACGGCGTTGTCGGCCAGCCGCGCCTGCGTCGCTTGCGCCGTGACGACCTTCTCCTCCAGCCGCTTCGATGTCAGCTTGAACTGGCGCGTGTGCTCCTGGATGTGCTGCGTGAGCTTGCGGCCCCACGCCCCGAGCGACGGGTGCAGCGCCACGAAGTCGGGCTGCGCCACCTTCCGGCCGAGGAAGATCTCGGTCGCGAGCGGCACGCCCTTCTTCACGATCGACGGGCTGAACGCCCCGGCGAGGATGCGCGTCACGTTCGACTGGAAGCCGGATTCGTCGTCCCACTCGACGGCGTTGAGCACGCCGAGCATGTACTCCGCGAGTTGCTTGCCGCCGTAGGCGAAGATGAACGACTGCATGACCTCGTTCGAGCCCTCCACGATGCGGTGGATGCGGTTGTCGCGCCAGAGGCGGTCGTACTCGTTCTCGGTCATATAGCCCTCGCCGCCCATGAGCTGCAGGCCGTCGTCGATGACCTTCCAACCGTACTCCGAGCAGAAGTACTTGCACGCCGCAGTCTCGACCATGATGTCCTTGTCGTGGCGGTCAAGGAAGCCGCACGTCATGTAGAGCATCGCGTCCATCGCGAACGAGAACGCGGCCATGCGCGCGACGCGCTCCTTGACGAGTTCGAAGTCGGAGAGCGGGCGCTCGAACTGGTAGCGCGTGCGCGTCCACTTCGTCGCCTGGTCACGCGCGGCCTTCGCGGCTCCGGTGATGCCCGCTGAGAGCGTGCAGCGGCCGTAGTTGAGGCACGTCAGCGCGACCTTGAGGCCGCCGCCCTCGCGGCTCATGCGGTTCTTGACCGGCACTTTCACGTCGGTAAAGCGGATACGCGCCTGCCACGTCCCGCGGATGCCCGTCTTGGAACGGTTCTTCTCGAAGATGTCGACGCCCTCCATGTCCGGCGTGACGATGAGCGCCGTGACGACCTTCTTCTGCTGGCCGGGGCGCTTCGGGTCGGCGATCATCTGGTTCGCCATGACCGTGAACATGCCCGAGAGCGCGCCCGACGTGGACCACTTCTTCTCGCCGTTGAGGATGTAGTGCGTGCCGTCGTCGGAGAGGCGGCAGTTGGTGCGCTGCCCGGCGGCGTCGGAGCCCACGTCCGGCTCGGAAAGGCAGAACGCCGAGAGGTACTCACGCGCCACTTTCGGGAGAAAGCGCTGCTTCTGGTCTTCAGAGCCGAAGAGCATGAGCGCCTTGCAGCCGATCGACTGGTGCGCCGAGACGATCACGCCCGTGGAGCCGCAGTTGGCCCCGATGCATTCCAGGATGCGGTTGTAGGACGCGACGCCGAGGCCGAGGCCGCCGTACTCCTCCGGAATCGTCATCCCCATCACGCCCATCTCGAAAAGGCGTTCGAAGCACCACTCGGGGACATACTCCTCCTGGTCAATGAGGATGCTCGGGTGCTCGTTGTCGAAGTAAGCCTGCAGCTCCTTGAGGAGCGCGTCGCACTTGGCTTTCTCGGCGGCAGACACCTCCGGGTAGGGAAGCACGAGGTCTTCGCGGAGGCGACCCCAGAAGAGGTTCTTGATGAAGCCCATCTCCTCCGGCTCCGGCCCCATCATGACCTCCGCTTGCTGGATCATCGCCTGATCCTTGGCGGAGACGCCCTTCATGTTGCTGAGAATGGACATAGGTCGGAGTCGGTCGGTTGAATGCGGAGGGGAAGTGGAGAACCCAGGAACGGTAGGACTTCCACGCTCTGAAGCGCAACTGGCTCCCAATCACCAGATTTTCGGAAGCGCTTTCGAGGCCGCAATCTACGGGCCGAATCGAACCGTGCTCCCATCCTTTTTTGACTTCACGATGGATTGGCGACGCCTCCTTCGTCTATTGGTAGTTGTCCTCCGTCATTCGTCCCCCGTCCTTTGGTTTCTTGTCGCAGTGTCGCGGTGCCGAGGTTGGCTGCGATCCCGTTTCGTTACCGCCTTTCACCTTGTCGTCCTAAGCGAGCGTAGCGAGTCCGAAGAGCCTGCCCTCGCGAAGGCAGGGGATCTGTCAACCGGCTTTCAAGCCCTGATCGCAGCGCCGAGACAGACAAAGATCCTTCGGCTTCATCCGCTGTACGGATTGCGCTCAGGATGACACCCACGAACTGTGTGCTCTCACCGTGCTCTTTTTCGACAAGCTCCGCGCCGCGCAGGCGACCACCGGGGCCGCGCTCTGCGTCGGCCTCGACCCCGACCCCGCGCGGCTGCCTGCTCCGCTCGCCGACCTCCCGGCCCACGAGGCCGTCGTCCGCTTCAACCGCGCCATCGTCGAAGCGACGGCAGACATCGCGTGCGCCTACAAGCCCAACCTGGCGTTCTACGAGGCGCTCGGCACCGACGGCTGGCGCGCACTCGAAGCCACGCTGGAGGCGATCCCCGAGAATCGGCTGACCATCGCCGACGGCAAGCGCGGCGACATCGGCAACACGGCCAAGCGCTATGCCGCCGCGTTTTTCGACACGCTCGGCGTGGACGCTGTTACGGTGACGCCCTACATGGGCCGCGACGCTATCCGCCCCTTCCTGGACGCGGCGCACGGCTGTGCCTTTGTGCTCGTGGCGACCTCAAATCCGAGCGGGGCCGACCTCCAGGACATCGTCTTCGAGAGCCGCCCCGTCCACGCACACGTCGCGGACCTCGCCGTGGAGACAGCGGCGGACGCTCCCGGCTCGGTTGGCTTCGTGGTGGGCGCGACGCGGCCCGAGATCCTGACCGCGCTCCGCTGGGCGCATCCCAACGTGCCCTTCCTAGTCCCCGGCGTCGGTGCCCAGGGCGGCTCGGCCGAGGCTGTCCTCGACGCCAATGCGGGCGGGCCGCTGCTCGTGAACAGCAGCCGCGGCATACTCTACGCCTCGTCGGGCGACGACTTCGCTGAGGCCGCGTGTACGGCTGCGCAGGCACTCGCCGCCATGCTGCCCGTGTGAGCCGTCAGGCCGTAACGGTTAGCTCACCGCGACGACGACGTTGCCGCGCTTTCGTCCGGTCTCCACGTAGCGATGCGCTTCGACGATCTCGTCGAGTGGGTAGACGCGGTCGACCACCGGCTTGAGCACGCCCGCCTCGGCGAGTGCCGCGAGCTCGCGCTGGTTCTCGGCGCTCCCCGGCGCGTTGCCTGCGACGATGCGTTTGTCGGTGCGCAGTGCCACGAGCGGGGCGCGGAGCATATCGGGCAAGCCGCCCAGCACCTGCAGCAGTCGACCGCCCTCGTTGAGCACGCGCTCGCTCCTGGCAAACGGCGCCGTCCCAGCGGTGTCCATCACCACATCATAGCGCGCGTCTTCCTCAACGAAGTCCCGCTCGGTGTAGTCGATCACGGCGTCCGCCCCCAAACTCGTGACGAGGTCTACGTTGCGCGTACTGCAGACCCCCGTCACGTGCGCGCCGAGGTGCTTGGCGAACTGCACGGCGGCCGTACCGACGCTGCCCGAGGCGCCGTTGACGAGGACACGTTCGCCCGTCTGGAGGTTGCCCTTCCGGAAAAAGTGCAGCGCCGTGTTGCTGCCGAACGAGAGCGCCGCCGCTACCTCCCACGAGAGCGCAGCGGGTTTCGGCGCGATGGGGCCATTGGCGGAGACGGCAACGAACTCGGCGTGCGCGCCCAGCCGCCCGTCGCTGTAGGCAAACACGTCATCGCCGATGCGGAAGCGGGTGACGTCGGCGCCTACGGCCACGACGGTGCCGGCGAGTTCGGAGCCAAGGATGGGTTGGCGTGGTCCACGCACGCCGAAGAGAAGCCGCATTACGAGGCCGAAGCCCGGCGGCACGGTCAGACTGCGCACGCGCCAGTCGCCCGAGGAGACCGTAGCGGTCTGGACGCGGATGAGCACCTCGTCGCTTTTCGGCGTGGGCGTTGCGACACGCTGGATTTGCACGACCTCAGGCGACCCGTAGGCCGTAACCACCGCCGCCCGCATTGTTGGGGGAATCGCAGCCGTCGGAGAAGAGCGCATCGTTGCGATGGGGCCGATCTACAGAAGCCAACGCCTGCGGTGCTCTACGGTGCTATGCCCGTGAGGGTGCAACAGCTCGGCAACTCGGAGGGGACGCCGTCTCGCAGTGTGGGCCCTCATCTGAAGACGAGGGCACAACCAGGCCAGGTCGCCGCACCGTGCTGCCCTATCTCGTCCCCGAAGCGCGCTTGTTCTGAGCTGCGAGCGCGACGGCCTTCTCGATTCGCGCGGCTCGCGTCTGCGACCGCTTGGCGAGCTTGATCCATCGCAGGAGATCGCGCTTGGCGGAGCCCGGGAAGGCCTCGTAGTGACCCCATGCGACCGGGTTGCGCTCGAAGGCCGCTTCCAGGTCAGCAGGGACGACGAGCGCGTCCACGTCGTTCATGAAGTCCCACATGCCGCTGGCTTTGGCTGCCGCGACGACCTGCAGCCCCGCCTCGTGCATGCGTCCTTCGGCGGTCAGGCGCGCCACCCGGTCTTTGTAACTCTTAGCCCAGTGCTGCGTCTTGCGCGGCGATAGGAGTTGCATCGTCCGTTGGGCGTCGAGCTTCTTGCGGCGCCCGTCCATCCAGCCGAAGCACAGCGCCTCGTCCAGCACCTCGGACGCCGAGACGTACTTGCCAGGGACCGCCTTCTTGTAGGTGACGAGCCAGATCGACGCCTCCTGCGCGTGGTTCGCCTCCAGCCACACCCGCCACTCGGCTGCCGACGCGACGCTGACCTGTTCGAGATCGGACATGGCTTAGGAGGAGACAGGGGATTCTGCTTCGTACATGCAGGGCCGTATGCCTCGCACACCGACGAGACATACGCCTCATACACTGGCGATCAGACGCGGGCCACGCACTTGATCTCGATGGACAGCATCGGCATGACCAGCCCGGCGACTTGGATCATCGTCTGTGCCACCTCGGGGTTCTTGCCGTACGCCTCTGCACGGATGCCAAACAGTTCGCCCACGTTGGCCATCGTCGCGCCGATGTCGGTCACGTACCAGGTCTCGTCGACCACGTGGTCCATCGTCGCGCCGAAGTGAGCGAGGACCTCCTGGACGTTTGCGTAGGCTTGCCGGGTCTGTGCCGCGAGGTCGCCCTCGCCAACGAGGTTGCCTTCGCCGTCGGTGCCAACTTGGCCCGAGATGTAGATTGTGTCTCCTTGTTTGACGCCGTTGGCGATGAAGTCTTTGAACGGCCCGAAGCGGGTCACTTGGCGATCGGTGGACATGAGGGGTCTGGGTAATCGACACCGTGAGCGGCGTCGGGGGTGAGTAAACGCAAGGCACCTATGATCGGAAGGGCCTGTGACAACTTACGGTCACCGCTATCCCTTCAAGGGCACCGTGATATAAACTGGCCCAGTAGAGCACGACCCGGACGCACGAAGGCTCACACCACCTCCCCCGCCGTGCGTGTCTCCTCGGCGTAGAGCGCGGAGAGGCGCTGCGTGAGCGGGCCGACGGTGCCCTCGCCGATCACGCGCCCGTCGAGGCCGAGGACGCCGGCGAGTTCGCCCATCGTGCCGGTGCAGAACACCTCGTCGGCGCGGTAGGCATCGGTCGTAGAAAGGCGGCGGACGGCGTGCGGGATGCCGTGGCGCACGCACAAATCGAGGATCGTCTGGCGCGTGATGCCCTCGGGGCAGGCGTCGGTGTGGCTCGTGAGCACGGTACCGTCCGTCACCAAAAAGACGTGCGTGCCGTTGCACTCGGCGATGAAGCCCTCGCGGTCGAGCATGAGCGCGCTGTCGGCTCCGGCCACGTTGGCCTCGATCTTGGCGAGGATGCTCTGCAGGAGGTTGTTGTGGTGGATCTTCGGGTCGAGGCAGTCGGGCGGAAAGCGGCGCACGGACGCGGTGATGAGCCTGAGGCCAGACTTGCGATAGACCGGCGCTTTCCACTCGGGCAGCACGATCAGCGTCGGGCCGCTCTGGTTGAGGCGCGGGTCCATGCCACTCGTGATCTTGACGCCGCGCGTAAGCGTGAGGCGGATGTGCACGCCGTCGGTCATGCCGTTGGCCTCCAGCGTGCGCTTCAACTCATGCCGGATATGATCGAGCGATGGGATCTCGGCGAACGCGAGCGCCTTGGCCGAGTCGCGGAGGCGGCGCAGGTGCTCGGTGAGCCGGAAGATGCGCCCGTCGTAGAGCCGCAGCCCCTCCCAGACGCCATCGCCGCCCTGCACGACGCTGTCGAAGGGGCTCACGCCCGCCTCGTCACGGTGGACGAGCCGCCCGTTGATGTTGACGATCAGGTCGGCGTTGCGAGGGTCGGCGGTCTGGAGCATCGGGTCAGGTGTGAACGTGTGCACGTAGGACGGTGTGAACGTACGATGCGGCCGTACTTCCACACGTTCACACCTGCAGACGGCCACACATCCTCAGCTACCGCGCGGGAGGCTGAGGTTTTGCGTGACGAACACCTCGCGCTCGTCGTCCGCGGCGACGCCGATGCCCATGCGAGCATAGTCGGGCGAGAGCAGGTTTTCGCGGTGCGACGGGCTCGTGAGCCACCCCTCGACTACCTCGTCGGCGAGCGTCTCGGCGGTGTGCCAGTCGTAGGTCACGGTCACCTCGCCGAGCGCGCTGCGGCGCGTCGTGCGGCTGTCCCAGAGCGATCCCCGGAAGAGGTTCTCGCCGAAGCGCCGGTAGTCGTAGTCGTCGTTGCGGGCGCGGTCGGCGGGCTGCTGGCCGAGGTCGTCGCGGTGGGCGAAGAAGCCGACGGTCGCCATGCGCACGCTGTGCTTCCGGGCGATCTCAGCGAGGGCGGCGTCCGGGTCGAGCATTGCGAGGCCTTGCCGCTGCCGGGCCTCGTTGGCTGCGGCAAACACCGCCCGCTCGATGGCGGCGATGGTCAGCGACGCGGGCGGCTCCGACGAAACCGCCTCCGTGGCCGTGCCTGCCGTGTCCGCCGCAGGCTGCGGTGCCACACAGCCGCCTGCGGCGAGGAGAACGAAGAGCACGCTGAGCAGGGCAGGAGCAGACATCACAGCAGGGCAAGCGGGTTACACGGAGGTCAAAGCAGACGCTAATTCCGGTCGATCAGAAACGCAATGCAAAAACGGTCTCAACGTCGGGCGTAGAGCGCACGGTGAGGGTGCCGCCATGGCGGCGCAAGATCTGCCGCGAGAGCGCGAGGCCGATGCCGGACCCGCTCTGCTTGGTGGTGAAGAACGGCACGAAGATCTTGTCGCGCGCCTCGGGCTGGATACCGGGGCCGTTGTCCACGATCTCGATCACGGGGCGCCCCGTCGGCCCGGCGAAGGCGCGCAGCACGATGCGGCCGTCGGGCTGGCCCTCCAACGCCTGAATCGCGTTGAGGAGCAGGTTGATGAGCACCTGCTCGATGAGTTCGGGGTCGGCGGCGACCTCCAGCATGTCCGGCTCGATGTCGATGTCGAAGGCAATGCCGTGGGCGTCGAGCGAGGCGCGGAGGAGGTAGCGCATCGGCGCGGCGAGTTCGCGCACGGCGACGAGTTCGAGCTTCGGCTTGGGGACCTTCGCGAGGCTGCGGTAGGCATCCACGAAGTGCATGAGGCCCTTGCTACGCCGCTCGATGGTGCGCAGCGCCTCGTGCACGTCGGTGGCGTCGTCGGCGTCGAGGGCGTGGACGCGCGGCGGCCCGCCGCCATCGCCGGAGGGCGGTGCCTCGATGAGCAGGCCGCTGGCCGTCGAGGCGAGCGAGGCGATCGGCGCAACCGAGTTGGCAATCTCGTGGGTGAGCACGCGCGTGAGTTGCTGCCAGGCGTCCATCTCCTTCGCCTCCAGTTCCTGTCGGATGTCTTGCAGCGTCACGAGCGTATGCACCGTCCCGACGAGTCGGAAGCGCGTCGCGTTGACAAAGAGTTGCAGCGGCTGGTCCTCGCGTTCGAGCGTCACGAGGGTGCGGCTGCCTGACTGGAGACGCCGGAGCGTCCGGGCCAGCGTCGGCTCGGTCGCGTCGAGCTTTTGCAGCGAACGGAACCGCCCGAGGCCGAGCAGCCGCTTCGCCGCGTTGTTGACGAGCACGACCTCGCCGGTGTCCGGCCGGAAGGCGATGAGCGCCACGCCGACGTGCTGGATGACGGTCTGGAGCGTCCGCGCCTGCTCTTCGCGCTCGCTACGGATACGCCGGAAGGCATCGGTGACCTCGTTGAACGCCGCGCTCAAATCCTCGAACAGCCCGCCCCGCCCCGCCGACGAGAAGCCCTGCGAGAAGTCGTCGTAGCGGATGGCTTCGAGGAAGCGCGTGAGGTCGCGCGGCGTCTTCTCAGTGTAGCGCACGAGCGACGCGAGGCCCCACAGCACCCCGCCGGCCGCAAGCGCGGCGGCGAGGTAGAGGTCGGCGCGCCACAACCAGAGCGTCCCCGCCACGGTCGCGCCGATGCCAGCAACGCGCAGAACCACCTGAAGCCGATGGTTGCGCCGGAGCCGGCTGCCTTTGCTGAACGGGAGCGCCACGGTGGTCTATTTCGTGTTACGTGTTGCGAGTCTAGATCTAAACACGCAACACGAAATACGCAACACTCGGCACAGCGTCACGCTCTAGCAAAGATCCTACGCCGCATTCGACATCGAGCAGACGAGACCGTCGCCGTTGGTAGGCATGGCGAGGCGGCCGGTGATGAGGCCGTGGCTGCGGAGGAGCCGTTCGAGGTCGCCGCAGTCGGGCTGGACGAGCGTGTCGCGGCCGACCTCCACGGTCGGCGAGACGAAGCCGCAGTCGTCGTTCACGGGTAGCCCTTCGAGGTCGTCGAGGACGTAGGGCACCTGCTGAGCGTCGAGGAAGGCTAGGACGCCCTTCGTGTCGGGGCAGTCGGGGTAGGTGTAGATCCGCACCTGAGGAGCGCGCCTCTGCCGAGGCCGCGCCGCTGTGCGCTCGGTCGGAGCCGATCCGCTGGGCGTCGACTCGGTCCGTAGAGGTTGGGGCGTAGCAGTCGGCATGAGAGGGCGGCGCGTGGGGAGCATACAATTTGACGTCGTGAATTACGCCTGGCTTACGCTTCGGTTGCGATCTTGGCGGCGTGTTGCGTGTTGCGTGTTGCGTGTTGCGTGTTGCGTGTTGCGTGTTGCGTGTTGCGTGTTGCGTGGAAGCAAACCAACCGTCGCAGCGCCGGCAAGCGAATTCGCCTCACCGTCCACCGCCTCACCGTCCACCGCCTGTGCTATCTCGTCGTGCTGCCTACGCCCTCGCCGCTGCCGTGGCCGTCGTGCTGGTGGGCTATGTGCTCTGGCCCAACCTAGCCACCTTCGGCCTCGGGCTGCGGGGCGAGGGGCTGCGGGCCTTCTTCAGCGGCTGGGACGCGGCCGGAGTGCGCGCGCTCACCAACTCGGTCGGCATCGCGCTGGCCACGGTCGTGGGCGCGGGTGTGCTCGGCACCGCACTCGCCTACGCCTTCTTCCGCTACGACCTCCCGCTGAAGGGCGTCCTGCAGGGCGTGGCGGTGCTCCCGCTGGCGCTGCCGCCGCTTGTGGGCGTGCTGGCGTTCCTGTTCCTCTACAGCGAGAGCGGCGTCCTGCCCCGCGCGCTCCAAGCGCTGCTCGGCCTCGACGCGGTTCCCTTTCGCTTCGAAGGCCTGGCGGCCGTGTGGCTCGTCCACGTCTACGCGTTCTACGTCTACTTCTACCTCTTCGCCGCCGCTGCGCTCGCACGCCTCGACCGGAGCTTGCTCGATGCTTCGGCGGACCTCGGCGCTTCAGGCTGGACGACGCTCCGCCGTGTGGTGCTGCCGCTCCTGCGCCCCGCGCTCGTCGGCGCTGCGCTGCTCGTCTTCATGGTGGCGATGGCGAGCTTCACCGCGCCGCTCCTGTTTGCCGAGGACGAGCCGTTCCTGACCGTCTACATCTACCAGCAGAAGATCAACGGTAACCTCGCGCTCTCGGCCACGGCAAGCGTCGTCCTGACGAGCCTGTGCCTGCTCTTCTTGGTCGGCCTCGAACTCGGCCCGAAGCGGGGCCCGCTCGGCGGCGTCGCGGGTAAAGGCGCCGGACGCGGCGGCACGCCGATCCGTAGCGGCTGGGGCCGCGCCCTTGCGAGCGTGGGCGTAGCGGCGCTGCTACTGTTCGTGCTGCTGCCCGTAGCGATGGTCGTCCTCCTCTCGTTCGTGCAGGAAGGCGCGTGGACGACGCAGGTGCTCCCGCCCGAGTACACCCTCGACAACTGGCGCGCCGTCTTCGCTGACCCCGACGTGGCCGCGCCAATCCAGAACTCGATCTGGATGGCGACGCTGGCGACGGCGGCCAACGTGGTCGTAGGCGTGGCCGCGGCGCTCGTGATCGCCAAGACGCAGGTGGTAGGGCGCGGGCTGCTGCGGGCGCTCGCGCTGCTCCCCTTCGCCGTGCCCGGCACCGTGATCGCGCTCGGGCTGATCGTGGCGTTCGACGAGCCGAGTGCCCTAGGCTTCGGGCATATCCTGCTCGGTACCTTTTGGCTGCTGCCGATCGCCTACTTCGTGCGGCACCTGCCCTTGGTCGTGCAGTCCACGCAGGCCGCCCTCGACGCCTACGACGACCGCCTCACCGAAGCCTCGGCCGACCTCGGCGCGAACGCATGGACGACGTTCCGCCGTGTCGTGTGGCCGGTTATCCTGCCAAGCGTGGCCGCAGGCACCTTGCTCACCTTCGTGACGGCCCTCGGCGAGTTCGTCGCGTCGATCCTGCTCTATGTGTTCGGCAACCGCCCGATCTCCGTCGAGATCTTTGCCCAGCTTCGCCTCTACGACCTGGGCGCGGCGGCAGCCTACAGCGTGCTCCTCATCGGCCTCGTCGTGGTCGCCTCCGCCGTGACGCGCGTGGTGAGCGGACGGGCGGTAGCAGGCTGAGGGCTCGAAGGTCGAAGGTCGAAGGTCGAAGGTCGAAAAGGTGCGTCCATTGGCCTCGATCGTCAAGACCCTATCGTGCTTCACCTCCTGCCGCCCCTGTTCACTATCCCCTATCCCTTGTTCTCCCCCGGAAGTCTGTTTGAAATCGCGGGCGAGTTGAGGCGTGAACCCGTCGCATGCGTAGGTTGCGGCGTCTTCGGACGAGTGGACTGGCGCGCCTGCGGGATCAGTCGCGCGCCACTGCTCTCTGCCCCACTTGTCTGTCCCACCTGATAGCCAAGCCCCCCCTGCAATGCCTCGCATTCTGCTGGTTCTCTTGTTCACCGTGTCGCTCGCGCTGTCCGGCTGCTACGGGCACTACCACGGCCCCGAAATCGCCTACGAGGGCGTCTTCAACACGTCATCGAACATCGGCGGCGACAAACAGATCACGCTGCGCCTCTACGACAACGGCGACTATATGACGCGCACGGTCTACAACGGCCAGTCGTTTGTGCCGGTCGTCGAGGCCGGGACGTGGGCGCTGGCCGACGGCGACGTCGTGCTGCACACCGAGCGCATCGACGGCGTGGAGGTGCCGAAGCTGGCCACCGCCTACAGCATAAGCACCGACGACTTGGAAGCCATCGCGACCAACGGCAGCCCGGTGGACCACGTGTGGGCCTATGCCTCGGGCACGAAGCTCAGCGAGCACGCCCTCGAAGCCCCGAAGGCCTACGACGACCATGGCTACGGCGACGAATCACATGGCGATGACTACGGCGATGACGCGCACGGCGACGATCACGCGGACGAGCCCCACGAGGGCGATGACCACAGCGACGAGGACGCCCCGGCCGACGACGCGACCGTAGCCAACGCCTAGGCCGTGCGACGCGCGCTGCTGTTGCTCATCCTGGCCGCTGGCCTCGCTGGCTGCTCGGTCGTCCGGCTCGTGACGCTGGAGGAGCGCAAGGCCTCGGTGTGGGCCGTCGACCTCGTGGAGACGCTGTCCGGCGAGCAGGAGCGCTATCTCCGCTTCAACGCGCTCAACTGGGTGCCCATGCGCGAGGCGTTCGTCGCCGAGGGCCTCGCGCGGTCGTTCCGCGTTCTCACGCTCTCCCCCGACTCGACACGCGGCTGGGACGTGATGCTCATGACAGAGTACATCAACGACGAGGCGTTCGCGCGCCGCGAGGACGTCTTCCAAGAGGTCCGGGCACGCCCCGGCTACGAACTCAAGCGCGTCGACGGCCTTGGCCCGCGCGACCTCGCCCGCGTCGTGGAGAGCTACGAGTTGCGCGACGGCACGGTGCCGTCTGTACCCAACGCTCGGTAGCGCGATGGCCTACGTCGGAACCCTGGACTGGGCGCGCGAGACAGGCGGGCGACTCCGCCCCAGCGACCGGCTGCAGCTGGTACGCCAAGCTGCGGGATTTTACGCCGGCCAGCTTTCCGGAGGTCTACGACGCTGCCTCGGACTGGGGAATGCAGGGGCTCACGTCGACCTCAGCGCAGTCCGCGTCCCTGACTCGGCGCTCGCGCGCGCCACGGAGGCACACGTAGCGGCCGTCTCTCCGCCCTGGCTCGCGGCTCACTGCGCCCGCTCGTACCTCTGGGCGTCGCTCCTCGCCGAGCGGGACGGCATTGCCCACGATGCCGAGCTGCTCTACGTGGCCTGTCTCCTGCACGACCTCGGCCTGACGAAGCAGCATGAGGGGACCTATGACGCCGTCCACTGCTTCGCCGTCGAGGGGGCCTACGCCGCCCGCGATCTAGCCACGTTGCAACGCTGGGACGCCGAGCGCCGCGACCGGCTCGCCGAGGCCATCACGCTACACCTGAACGTCATCGTTGAGGTCGGCCGGGGTCCCGAGGCGCACCTCCTGCACGAGGGCACCGCCTTCGACGCCGCCGGGATTCGCTACAACGACCTCGACCGTGCCACCCGCCACGCCGTCCTCGCCCGACACCCGCGCGCAGGATCACCAGGGCTGAAGGACGGCCTCGTTCCAGCACTCAAGCGACAGTGTTGCTCGCGGCCAGGGTCGCGCACGGCGCTTCTGTGCCTCGGCGGGTTCGCCCGCCAGGTCCGGAAGTCCCCCTTCGAGCACTAGGCTCTGTTGGGAGATGCGCTGCGCAGCCGAGCTTGAGCGCCAGATGGGGCGCGCAGGGCGCGCGAAGCAGGCGATGCCGAAGCATTGGCGATGCCGAAGCATTGGCAATGGAGCGCAACGCGGTATACGTCATTGGGAGCCAAGCGCAGGCCGTATTGAGAATTTCAGGACAGCGCCTGCGACGTGCCTCGAAACCCCGCGCACGCAGGCGACATCCAACGAGGCGGCTGTCGCGGCCCCGTCCGCACGGTCCTCTGCCCCACTTCCCACCGTCCGGGTCTCGCCCTGTGCCCATTTCCACCGAGGTCATCCCGCTCGGCACCGCATCGGCCATCCCCACGCGCGACCGGAACCTCTCGGCGACCGCGCTTCGCCGCGAGGGCGAGATGCTACTCTTCGACTGCGGCGAGGGCACCCAGTTTCAGTTGCTCAGAGCGGGGCTCAAGCGCTCGCGCCTCGACGCGCTCTTCCTGACGCACTTCCACGGCGATCACCTCTACGGGCTCTTCGGCCTTCTCACTACGATGGCGCTGCTGGGTCGCGAGGATGCCCTCACGATTGTTGCTCCGGAAGGCTTGCCTGACATCCTCGACGTGATCCCCGGCCTCCAGGCACACCAGCTGCCCTACCCCCTCCGCCACGTCGGCCTGGCCCCCGGCTTCGGCCACGCTGTCGTCTTCGACGCGCCGGCCTACTACGTCGAGGCGCGGCCTCTCGAGCACCGGGTCTTCGCGGCGGGGTACCGATTCCAGGAAAAGGTGCGTCCAGGCAAGGTGGACGGCGAGAAGGCGCAGGCGCTCGGGTTCGCCGAGAACTGGCACTTCGAAGCGGTGAAGAACGGCAAGCCCGTCACCATCGGCGGGCGCACGGTGCAGCCGGAGGACATCGTCGGCCCCGACCGGCCGGGCGTGTCGTTTGCCTATGTCTTGGACACGATGCCGTGCACGGCTGGCCGCCGGCTGGCCGAGGGCGTCGACTTGCTCATCCATGAGGCGACCTTCACCGAGGACGAGGCGCAACGCGCCGAGGAAGTAGGCCACTCGACCGCCCGGCAGGCCGCAACGATCGCGAAGCAGGCCGGGGCGCAGCACCTCTTGCTGACCCATTTCTCGGCCCGCTACGCCGACCTCCAGCCGCTCGTGGACGAAGCCCGCGCCGTCTTTCCGAACACAGCGGCGGCGGAGGAGTTGAGAACCTACGTGCTCACGCCGCCGGCGTAGGACGCAGTAGCAAGTGTCAGGTATCAAGTAGCAGGAGGACCGCCTCCGCTGCACTCTTGGCGCTTGTCACTTGTCACTCGCAACTCATCCCCTCGTGGCTCAATCCAACGGCTCCGACGCCGACGCTCAGCAGTCCAACGACCTAGCGAAGCAAACCCCTGCCAAGAACGACGACGGCAACGCGCTCGACGGTCGCCTCTTCAAGCGCATCCTGACGTTCCTGCTGCCCTACAAAGGATGGGTCGCGCTCGCGCTCCTCGGCACGTTCGCGGTGGCGTTCCTCGGGCCGCTGATGCCCAAGCTCGTCCAGGTCGCCATCGACGACCACATCGTAGTGGGCGACATCGACGGGCTGCGGACGATCGTGCTCATCCTCGCGGCCGTGCTCGTCGGCGAGGGCCTGCTCCGCTTCGGCATGGGCTACCTCACCCAGTGGATCGGCCAGCACGCGCTCTACGACCTCCGCACGACCGTCTTCCGGCACGTCCAGCAGCAGCGCCTCGGCTTCTTCGACACGACGCCGCTCGGGCGGCTCATCACGCGGACGACCAACGACATCGAGGCACTCGCCACGCTCCTCTCCGCTGGCGTCGTGACGATGCTCGGCGACCTCTTCCGGCTCGTCTTCATCGCGAGCTTCATGTTCGCGCTCAACTGGGAGTTGGCCCTCATCGCGCTCACGATGATGCCCATCATGCTCTGGGCGACGATGACCTTCCGCGCGAAGGTGCGCGTGGCCTACCGCGAGACGCGCAAGCAGGTCGGGCGGCTCAACAGCTTCCTCCAAGAGCACGTCACCGGCATGAAGGTCGTCCAGATCTTCGGCCGCGAGACTGAGGAGCAGCGGCGCTTCACCGCCATCAACGACGACCACCGCAACGCCCACGTCAAGACGGTCCTCTACTTCGCGGTCTTCTGGCCCGTCGTAGACCTCATCGCCTCGACGGCGCTCGGGCTCGTGATCTGGTACGGCGGCACCGAGGCCATGCGCGAGGCCGTCACCGTCGGCGTGCTGATCGCGTTCATCCAGTACGTGCGGCAGTTCTTCGAGCCCATCCGCAACCTCTCGGACCAGTACAACATGCTCCAGAGCGCGATGGCCGCCTCGGAGCGCGTGTTCGACCTCCTCGACACGGACACCGCCATCCGTGAGCCGGAGCAGCCCGCGTCGCTGGGCGAGGGCGCTGGGCGCATCGAGTTCCGGGGCGTGTGGTTTGCCTACACGAACCTCCCCGACTCCGATGAGCCTAACTGGGTGCTCCGCGACGTGTCGTTCACCGCCGAGCCCGGCGAGGTTGTGGCGCTCGTCGGCGCGACGGGCTCCGGCAAGTCGACCATTATCAACTTGCTCCTGCGCTTTTATGAACCACAGCGCGGGGACATCTTGGTCGATGGCATCCCGATCCAGACGCTCCGCCTCGCCGACCTCCGCCACCGCATCGGGCTGGTCTTGCAGGACGTGTTCCTCTTCTCGGGCTCCATCGAAGAGAACATCACGCTTGGCGACCCTTCGAAGAGTCTGGACGACGCGCGCCGTGCCGCTGCGCTCGTAGGGGCTGACACGTTCATCGAGCGCCTGCCGGATGGCTACGCGCACGATGTCCGCGAGCGCGGTCAGACGCTCTCGCACGGGCAGCGGCAGTTGCTCTCGTTCATCCGCGCGCTCGTCTATGACCCCGCGATCCTCGTCCTCGACGAGGCCACGAGTAGCGTGGACACCGAAACCGAGGAGATGGTGCAGCAGGCGCTCGGCGTGCTCATGGACGGCCGCACGAGTCTCGTGGTGGCGCACCGCCTCTCCACTATCCAGGACGCCGACGAGATCCTCGTCTTGCACAAGGGCGTCGTCCGCGAGCGCGGCGATCATCAAGCTCTCCTCGCCCAGGACGGCCTCTACCGCACGCTCTACGACCTCCAGTACGCCGACCAGGAGCGGCAGGCCGCCTGAGCGATGCTCGTTGAACTCGCTATCGGAGATGCCTACGGCGCGGGCTTTGAGTACGTCTCGAAGCGGATCACCCGCGAGCACAACGACCTCAGCGGCTACATCCAGCACCCGCGCCACGGCACGGCACCAGGCTGCTACACCGACGACACGCAGATGACGCTCGCCATCGCCGAGGCCATCGTCTCGGGCGAGCCGTGGACGCCTGAGAATCTGGCCCGGCGCTTTGTGGAGGTCTACAAGCGCGACCCGCGTGAGGGCTATGCCCGGGGCTTCCGCGCCTTTCTCGAAGAGGTGCACGACGGGACGGAGTTCCTGGACCGGATTCGACCGGAAAGCGACAAGAGCGGTGCCGCGATGCGTGCCGTTCCCATCGGCGTCTACCCGGACGTTCCCACGGTCATCGAGCGCAGCCGCCTCCAGGCCGCGATCACGCACGACACGCCCGGCGGTATCGCGGCCAGCGTAGCGACGAGCCTGATGGCGCACTACTTCCTCTACGACCTCGGACCGAAGGCCGGCCTGCCCGCCTTCATCGCTACACACGTCGATGGGCCGTGGACGACGCCCTGGCGTGGCAAGGTCGGCGCAGAGGGGATGATGAGCGCGCACGCGGCGGTGACCGCGATCACGCAGTCGACCACGCTCAGTGGCCTGCTCAAGCGCTGCATCGCGCTCCTGGGCGACGTAGACACCGTCGCCACCATTGCGCTTGGGGCTGCCTCCTGCTCGCCGGAGTTCGAGAAGGACCTGCCTGACGTGCTGGTGGCCGGTTTGGAAGACAGCTCGTACGGCCGCACCTACCTCCAGCGCCTCGACGCGCAGCTAGTGGCGATGATGCCCCGCTAGCCAAACACGCGATCGAAGTAGCGCTGGGCGGCGTCTTCGTGGGCCTGCAGCTTCTCGTCACCCATGCGGTCGAGATGGCCGGTGAGCATCGACATGCGGTGATAGCCCTCGACCTCCTCGCGGTAGTCGCGCATGAACGTCCAGTAGAGGCCATCCCACTCCGCTTCCCAGTCGCCGCGCGGGTAGTGGCTCATCTTGCGGAGGTAGTTCGAGCCGCTCATGTAGGGCTTCGTGGTGATGAGCGGCCCGGCGGCGTGCTGGCTCATGCCATACGTGTTGGGCACCATCACCCAGTCGTAGGCATCGACGAAGAGTTCCATGAACCAGCGGTAGACCGCGCGCGGGTGGATGCGCGAGAGAAAGAGCGCGCCGCCGAGCACCATCAGCCGCTCGATGTGGTTGGCATAGCCCGTCTTGAGCACGCGCCGGATCACGTCGTCTACGGGGACGAGGCCGGTCGTGCCGTCGTACCACGCGTCGGGCATGTCGCGCTCGAAGTCCCACATGTTGCCGGTGCGCATCGGGACGCCTTCGAGGTCGTAGGTGGCGCGCATGAACTCGCGCCAGCCGATCACCTGGCGGACGAACCCTTCGAGCGAGGCAATGGGCGCGTAGGCGGGCGTGTCACCGGCGCGGGCCATCACGGCGTCAAGGACCTGCTTCGGGGTGACGAGGCCGATGTTGAGCATCGGCGTGAGCACGGCGTGGTAGAAGTGCGACTGCCCCGGCTCGATGGCGTCCTCGAACGGCCCGAAGCGATCCAGCCGCTCTTCAACGAAGACATCGAGCCAGTGCGCGGCGGCCTCGTGCGTGGTCGGGTACGGCAGCGGCCCGCTCTCGCCGAGGTGGTCCGGGAAGTGTTCCTCGACATAGCGCACGGCTTCCTCGGTGTAGTCGTCCGGCTCGACGGTCGGGACGGGCGGCACCTCGGCGATGGCTTTCTTCGTGAGCTTCTTCCGGTTGTCGTGGTCGAAGCTCCACTGGCCACCCGATGGCTCACCGTGCTCGTCGATGAGGAGGCCGAAGCGGCGGCGCTGGTGCTTGTAGAAGTCGGCCATGAAGTAGCGCTTCCGGCCGTCGAAGAAGTCCGCGTTCTCGGCGCGCGTGTTGAGGAAGAGCGGCGTCTCCAGCACCTCGCGCTCGATCCCCGCATCGCGGGCAGCCTGGTCGAGGCGCTTTTCGAGCGTGAAGTCGACGGGCTCGCAGTAGCGCACCGCCGTGACGCCATCCTCAGCGAGTTGGGCGAGGAGGTCGGCCGTCGAGGTGCGGTCCGCCCAGGCGACGTAGCGGACGGTGTGGCCGTCGCGCTCCAGCCGGTCGGCGGTGCGTCGCATCGTGGCGCGATGGAGGACGAGGCGCAGCTTGTGGTAACGCGCGGGGTACTGCTCGTCGCGGAAGAGGAGGTCGTCTTCGACGAGCACGACCTCGTCGGGTTGGTCGAGGTCGGGGTCGAGCGCGGGGTGGTCGGCGAAGAGCTGGTTCGGGAAAACGAGCGCGGCGAGGGACATGAAGGTTAAGACGTGGGCGGCGGGGAAGTGCCCTCGCTGTACCAGAGCCGCATCGTCGCTGATCCCTGGCCAACGCTGCGGCCGTTGTCGACCGCGCTAGGTTGTCCTTCAGCGCTTCGCCGCCTAGCTTGGGCCGCGGATCCGCATGCCCCAACCCGACGCGACCTCGCTGGATGGAACCGAGTTTGAGCTTTCCTCAGGGCATCCTGCTTATCGGTGCGGCGCAAGGGGCGATGCTCAGCCTGGCAAGCGTGCTCCGGCCCGCCGAGAACCGGACAGCTAGTCGTCTCCTCGCGGGCATCCTTTTCATGCTGGTGCTGCTGATGCTCGCGCTCATCCGCGGCTTCGGCCAGGGGCCGGGCCTCCCCACTGCCCCGCCGGAGGACGTACCCTATCTCATGCTGCATCTGTCGGGCGTTCTCCCGCTCCTGCTTGGCCCGCTGGTCTACTTCTACACCCGCACTTCCGTCGACGCGCGCTACCTCTATACGCCCGCGCGCTTGCTGCACGGCCTCCCTGCGCTCGTTCACCTGTCGCTACTCGTACCGCTGCTCTTCGTCGGTGCCGACCTCCGGGCCGACTACGTGACCCACTACACTGAGCGCAATCTCTATCGCAGCATGATCCCCGGAGTGCCGCTCGGGCTGATCGTGACGGTCAGCTATGTCCTTGGCGCGTTTGTCTGGATCCGTCGCTTTGAGGCGCACGTGACGCACGTGGCCTCGTTCGACGTCACCCAGCGGGTGCGGTGGCTTAAGTGGTTCACGGGCCTGATGGTGGTGCTGATGGCCTTGCTGAGCGTGTTCAGGCTGCGCGCGCCCTACCAGTTCTTGGGCGCGAGCGCCCTGACCACCTTCATGAGCACCCTTACGCTGATCGCGCTGGTGCGCCCCACCGTGTTCCACAGCATTCCTCCCGCGCTCCGTCTCACCGACGAAGACACGCGCCCGGAGAAGTACGGTGCCTCGCCGCTCACGGAGACGCAGAAGGCGACCTACCTGGAGACGCTCCTCCAGCACTTCGACACGGACCGGCCCTACCTCCGAACGGACCTCACGCTCCGTGAGGTCGCCGACCAGATCGAGGTCCCCCAGCGGTACGTCTCGCAGGTCATCAACGAGAAGCTCGACCAGCACTTCATGGACTTCGTCAACGGCCACCGGGTGGAGGCGGCCAAGACGATGCTGGTAGACACCGCCTGGGCGCACCTGACGATCGACGGGATCGCGGGCGAGGCCGGCTTCAACTCGCGCTCCGCCTTCTACACCGCCTTCAAGAAGGCGACGGGGACGACGCCCGGCGCGTTTCGGCGCACGCAGGCGAGCAGCTAAGCCGTCGCCAACATCGGCGACTCTGGGCGTTTTTCGCGTCCTGCTGTCCGGAAACAGGAATCTGGACATCCACCCATAGCTCTCTGGACAGCTCGGCGTAGCGAGCTGGCCATCTTGGCTCCCGTCGCCGCACCAGGCTCGCTCTCGCACGAGATCGCCTGGTCGGCGAGCACCCCGGACGCATGTCGGCGACCGGGCCCACGATGAACAGAAAACCGTATTCGACCATGACCCGAACCTTCGCACGCACCCTGCCCGCCTCGCCCCCGCTCACCGGCGCTAGCCCTCTCAGCCTGGGCCTCCTCGCCGCGCTCTCGCTGCTGCTTGCTGCTCCTGTGTTCGCGCAACCAGCTGCTCCAAACGCGGAGGCGCGCGAGCGCATCAGCCGCCAGGTTGACGACACGCTGTTCCGCCTCGATCTCAACGAGGAGCAGCGCTACGCTGTCGCTCCCATCTTGGAGGCGGACATGCTGGAGCGGCTTGCCGTGCTGCAGGAGTATGGCATCGACCCGCAAAACCCCAGCGCGAACGGCCGCCCGAGCATGCGCGCCCTGCGCAAGATGCGCGGGGACATTGAGGACGTTCGAGACCGCACGGAATCACAGTTGAGGGACCACCTCACCGACGACCAACTCGACGCTTGGAAGGAAATCGAAGAGGAGCGCCAGGCCGAGATGCGTGCCCGCTTCCGGAACTAAACGCCGCGCCCCATCCCGGTCGGGGCACCCGGCTACTCGCCGGAGACCCGCCACCCCGGACGACGCTTCGGTGCTCCGACCACGGCCTCAGCGCCTACCATGAACACGTTCGCTCGCTCCCTCGTCGTCTTCGCGGCCCTGGTTGGCATCGCTGTCTCCATGATGACCGTGCTAGCGTTCCGCTCCTACGGAGAGCAGGAGCACTGCGCCGCAGACGCCCCGGTCTTGGGGGAAGAAGGGTCTGGCTACGAGGTGCTCAATCTAGCCGGGCGCGACGTATGGGCGACGCGTGACTGGACGCCCGAGGCCTTCGAGGCGTTTTCGTTCCCGGCCACGTGGCTGCTCTGGCGCAAGAACGACCCGCGCGTCGGGCTGGCGGACCGGGCTGAGTTTCTCCAGTCGCCCGGCTGCGAACGCGGCACCTACAGCCACATGGCGGCCTTCGACCGGCGCTTCGTTCAGGTCGTCGAGTTGATCGACCTGCGCGAGCCTGCCGACGACGACGGCCTCGTCCGACGTGTCTCCCTGGAGAAGTACCACGTGCTGCACTTCGACGCGGGCCGCACCGTGCGCATCCTGGCTAGTCCGACGGGCGAGCGCTTCATCGAGGTGTCGCGGACCCTGCTGAGGAAAGCGTATACACCGACCCTGCCGACGGGCTGGACGCTCACCTCGCATCGCCTGAGCGAGCCGCTGCGGATTGAGCTGCTGGGCCGCGTGAGCGCGCTCCGCATGGACAACCAGGATTCGTTTCAGGGACCGCTGACGGGCGCCGTCCCGCTCGGCCTGGACACCGCCGGCCTGGACACCGCCGCCCTGCACGACATGCCTGATGACCTCGCACCCTGATCGCTCGCGTCCTGATCGCTCTACCCGCTTCCCTCACCGATACGTCCCGTCGACCATGGACCGCGTTCCGTTTCTCTACCCCCTCTGCGCTGCGCTGCTGGCGCTCGCCCTGGCGGCGATGCTGGGGGCCTGCTCCTTCGCACCGGAGCTTCAGCAGACGCAGGCCGAAGTCGAATTGCCCGCTCAGTTTGACCTCGGCGAGGCCGCGCAGCCGGACACGCTGCGGCCGATGCCGCGCTGGTGGTCGGCCTACAACGACCCCGTGCTCGACCGCCTCGTCGACACGACGCTGACGCGCAACCTCGACCTCCGCGCCGCCGCCGCTCGTCTCGTGGAGGTGCAGAACCAGTACCGCATCGCCCGGGCGCCGGAGCGTCCCAGCATCGGCATCGGCTTCGACGCCAACCGGTCGAACACGCCCGCGAACACTGGCTTCACATCGGACCTGCCTGGTGTGCCGGAGCGGCTCGAAAACGACACGTACTCGCTCTACGGCTCGATCTCGTACGAGCGCGATCTGTGGGGCCGCATCCGGAGCCAGTCGAACGCGGCGGAGAGCGAGTTCTTCGCCACCGCGGAAGACCTTCGCTCGGTCCAGATCGGCGTCCTCGCGGAGACGATCGCAATCTACTTCGAACTGCTCGACCTGGAGACGCAACTTCGGCTGACCGAGGAGAGCGTGCGCCTGCTTCAGGAGCGCATTGACCTTACCGACGAGCGTTACGACCGGGGCCTCGTCACGTCGTTCGAGCTGTATAGCCTGCGCCAGGAGTTCGAGAGCACGCGCACCAACGTACCGCTGCTCGAAGCCAGCATCGCCGACGCGCACGGGCGGCTGAGCGTGGTGCTCGGCCTCTATCCCGACGAGGTGGCGGCGCTACTGGACGCGGAGCGTTCGCCTGACTTCGTGATCACGCCGATCCCCGCCGGGCTGCCCTCCGACCTCCTGCAAGCACGCCCTGACCTGGCGGCGGCCACGCATCGCCTCGAAGCGGCGCGGCAGAGCATCGGCGCCGCCAAGGCGAGCCTCTTCCCGTCAATCTCGATGACGGCGACGGGCGGGCTGCAGAGCGGTGAACTGACTGCGCTTCTGAACACAAGCCAGTACTTCACCAACCTTACCACCTCGCTCTTCGCGCCCATTTTTCAGGGCGGCGCGCTGCGCGCCAACGTCGAAGTGACGAAGGCACAATACGAGCAGTTGGCGGCAAGCTATGAGAAGACGCTACGCACGGCCTTCAGCGAGGTCGGCGTGACGCTCGTGGGCTACGAGAAGCAGCAGGCGCGCTACGCGATGCTGCTGGAAGAACGCGCCACCGCCGAGGCCTCGCTGCAGGCGCAGGAGGCCCGCTACCGCAGCGGCGTGGGCGACTACCTCGCCTACCTCGACGCCCGCCGCAACCTGCTCCGCGTGCAGACCTCGCTCGCCGGGGCTGAGCGCGCCCTCGCCGACGCCCGGCTCGCCGTCCACCGCGCCCTCGGCGGGGCGTGGATCGAGGATCCTGACCAACCCGACGCCTGATCCCAGGTCCATTTCCACCTTCCCTCAGGTGTCATCCTGAACTCGTTTCAGGATCTCTGACGACTGATGTGCTGCGGCGCTCTGCTGAGATGCTGAAACCGCAGGTTCATGCCAGTAATCAAGTTCAGCATGACAAGAAGGGAAGAGCGGTGCCGGATTGGAACGGCGCTGCCCGATGCCCGGACTTCCCATCCGACCTCACCCACCTACTACGCCACACATACCGGCCCCAACGCCTCCTGCCATGCGTGCCCACCTGAAATCTATCCTGTCCGTCCTCGGAATCCTGGTCGCGGGCATCGTCGCCACCGTCATGCTCGTGGCGCTGCGCCCCGAGCCGCCGCGCGAGGCGCGCCCCGTGCAGGCTCCGCTCGTCCAGACGCGCCCGCTCGAAGCGCAATCGGGCGCCCTGCCGGTCTACGGCACCGGGACTGTCGAGCCGACGCGCGAGATCAACCTCGCCGCCGAGGTGTCGGGTCGCATCGTGGCCGTGGCGCCCTCGCTCGTGACAGGCGGTGCGTTTCGTGCAGGCGACGTGCTCGCGACCATCGACCCGGCGGACTATGAGAACGCGGTCGAGATCGCCGAGGCGCAGGTGACGCAGCGCCAGGTCGAGGTGCTACAGGCGCAGCAGGAGGTCGCCCTGGCGCGAGACGAGTGGGACCGGCTCCGCTCGCATACCGGCGAGGCTGAAGCGCCCGACTCTACTGAGCTAGGCCGCCTGGTCTACCGTGAGCCACAGCTGCGCACCGCCGAGGCTGCGCTCCGTAGCGCCGACGCGCAGTTGGAGGACGCGCGCACCCGCCTCGAACGGACGCGGGTCAGGGCTCCGTTCAGCGGCCGCGTCCGCACCAAAGCCGTTGACCTCGGCCAGTACGTCGCGCCGGGGCAAGCCGTCGCGTCGGTGTATGCCACCGCCGAGGTCGAGATCGCCGTGCCGCTGAGCAGCCGCGAGGCCGACCTGATCGACGGGCTGTGGACGCGCGGCCGTGCACGCATGCCCGCCACCGTCACACGCGACACCGACGGGGCCGCCTGGGAGGGCTACGTGCACCGCGTCGACGGCGCGATGGACGCCGCCACGCGGCAGATCCAGGTGATCGTCCGGGTGCCGCGCCCGTACGCTGCGACGGAGAAACGTGCGCCCCTGCTCGTCGGCACCTTCGCGCAGGTCGCCCTGCCAGGCCGCGCACTCGACCGTTACTTCGAAGTGCCGCGCGTGGCTGTCCGCGACAGCGACACCGGAGCGCAGGTCTGGATCGTCGAGGACGGCCTGCTGGCGATGCATCCCGTGACGGTGGTGCAGGACGTGGAGGACCGCGTCGTCGTGACCGCGCCCGCGCTGCCCGACCGCGCCGCGCTCATCGTGAGCGACCTCGCCGTCGTCACCGAAGGCCTCCCCGTGCGCACCGCAGGATCGTAACGCATCGAGCACCTGGGCGTCGGATGCCCTTGCGATTCTCGGTGGGGAGTGGAGGGTTGGGTGTGGGGTGTCGGACTTCTGAGCCAGACCCGCCCTTGAGCATCGCGGACATGCTCTGTTTGTGACGTGGATCACCACGTGCAGCAGATCAGCACACACGAGCACTGCCCACCCTCCCTACTCCCCACACCCCCCCTCTCAACCCAACACCGCAACACCGAATCCCCATGTCCCGCGCCATTGCCTGGATGGCTCGCCACCGCGTGGCCGCCAACCTCCTGATGCTCACCATCCTCGCCGTCGGCTTCGTCAGCGTCGGGAGCATCAAGCAGGAAACGTTTCCGGAGATCACCCTCGATGCGGTGCAGGTGCGCGTGCCCTACACCGGGGCGACGCCCGCCGAGATCGAAGAAGCCATCGTCCGCCGCGTTGAGGAGCAGGTTGAGGGCATCGAGGGCATCCGACGCATCACGTCGGTGGCGGCTGAGGGCGTCGGCACGGTGACGGTCGAGTTGGCGCGCGGGGCCGACGTGGCGCGGGCGCTCGACGAGATCCAGACCGAAGTGGACGGCCTCACCACGCTGCCTGCCGACGCCGAGAAGCCCATCGTCTTCGAACCCGCTTCGCCGGGCAACGTGATGCAGATCGCGCTCTATGGCGACGTGCCCGAGCGGACGCTCAAAGAACTCGCCGAGGCCGTCAAGGACGACCTCACCGCGACGGAGGAGATCTCCTCGGTGAGCGTCATCGCCACACGGCCCTACGAAATGTCCATCGAGGTCAGCGAGGCAACGCTGCGCGCCTACGGGCTGACGCTGCTCGACATCGCCTCGACGGTGCGGCGGGCCAGCCTCGACCTACCCGGCGGCAGCGTGGAGACCGCCGACGAGGAGATCCTCATCCGCACCAAGGGCCAGAACTACACGCAGGCCGACTTCGAGGACATCGTGCTCCTTAGCCGGTCCGACGGCACCCAGATCCGGCTCGGCGACGTCGCCGCGGTGCGGGACGGCTTCCAGGGGGCGAGCCTCGTGACGCGCTTCAACGACGAGCCCGCCGTGTTCGTCCAGGTCCAGCGCACGGGCGACGAGCGCACGCTCGACATCGCGGAGCGGGTGAACGCCTACCTCGCCGAGGACATTCAGGCGGTCCTCCCGCCCGGCGTTTCGGCAGGCGTCTGGCAGGACGAGTCCGAAGTGCTGCGGAGCCGCCTCGACCTGCTGCTCAAGAACGGCCTCCAGGGCCTCCTGCTGGTCGTGCTCGCGCTGATGCTCTTCCTCAACCCGCGCCTCGCGTTCTGGACCTCGTTCGGGATCTTCCTCTCGTTCATGGGCACCTTCGCCGTGATGATCTGGCTCGACGTGTCCGTGAGCATGATCTCGCTCTTCGGCTTCATCCTGGCCGTCGGGATCGTCGTGGACGACGCGATCGTGGTGGGCGAGAACATCGTCGCGGAGCGCGAGCGGGGGGCGTCGCCGCTGACGGCGTCCATCCGGGGCGCGTCTCGCGTGGCCGGGCCGGTCACCTTCGCCGTGCTCACGACGATGGCGGCGTTCATGCCGCTGCTCTTCATCCCGGGCACCCTCGGCAAGATGCTCGTCGTCCTGCCAACGATTGTGATCGCAGTGCTGGCGCTCTCGCTCGTCGAGGTGCTGTTCATCCTGCCCAACCACCTCGCCCACGAGGGGCGCCCGGCGAGTAACCCGCTCACGCGCGGCATCGACGCGGCGCGCTACGCGTTTTCGCGCGGGCTGAACTGGTTCGTGGAGGGGCCGCTCGACCGCAGCGTGCGCTTTAGCGTGCGGCGCTATGGCCTCGTGATCGCCACGGCGGTGGCGTTGCTCACCATCAGCATCGGGTTCGTAGTCGGCGGCTATATCCCGTTCACGTTCTTCCCCGAGATCGAGGGCAACAACGTCCGCGCGCAGGTCGAGCTGCGGCCGGGGACGCCGCTCACACAGACCGAGGCCGTCGCGCTGCGCCTCGAAGCAGCGGGCCGCGCCGCCGCCGAGGCGTTGCAGCAGGACCTCGACGCCGACCACGCGCCGCTGATCCAGAACGTCCACGTCATCGTCGGCCATCAGCCCTCGCAGCAAGGCGACGTGAGCACGGCGGGCATTAGTCAGTCGCATGTCGCTGAGGTCAACATCGAGCTGGCCGGGGCCGAAGAGCGCGATCTCTCAGCCGCGGTGTTCGAGCAGGCGTGGCGCACCGAGGTGGGCGAGGTCGCCGCAGCCACCGCGCTAACGTTCGCCTCCAGCGCCGTGACGTTCGGCGGGCCGGTGGAGTTTGAGCTCTCGGCCGATGACCCCGCCGTGGTGCGCGCCGCCACCGACGCGCTCAAGGCCGACCTCCTCACCTACGCGGGCGTCTTCGACGTGGCCGACGACGAGGAGGCGGGCAAGCAGGAACTCCAGCTCGACCTGCTCCCGCAGGCGCGCACGCTGGGCCTGACGCTGGAAGACCTCGCGCGGCAGGTCCGGGCGGCGTACTTCGGCGAGGAGGCCGTCCGCATCCAGCGCGGCCGCGACGACGTGCGCGTCTACGTGCGCCTCCCCGAGGACGAACGCGATGCCCTCGGCGACCTCAGCGCCTACCGCATCCGCACGCCGCAGGGCGCCGCCGTCCCGCTCTACGACGTCGCCACGGTCACGATGAGCACCGCGCCGACGACCATCACCCGCCGCGACGGGCGCCGCGTCATCGCCGTCACCGCCAACCTCGACCCGGCGATCTCCTCAGGCAACGCCGTCACCGCGCAGGTGCAGGCCGAGGCCCTCCCCAAGCTCTTAGACACGTACCCTGGCCTGACCATCGACGTGGAGGGCGAGCAGCGGGAGCAGGCCGAGACGCTGGAGGCGCTCGCGGTGACGTTCCCGCTCGCGCTCTTCGTGATCTATGTGCTGCTCGCGATCCCGTTCGGGTCCTACGTGCAGCCGCTCATCGTCATGGCCGCGATCCCGTTCGGGCTGATCGGCGCGCTCGTGGGGCACCTGCTGTTTGGGCTGCACCTCGGCATGCTGAGCGTCGCCGGGCTGATCGGCCTGAGCGGCGTGATCGTGAACGACTCGCTCGTCCTGGTCGACTTCGTCAACGAGCAGCGGCGCAAGGGCCTCCCGATAAGCGAGGCCATCGTGTCCGGGGCCAAGCTGCGGTTCCGCCCGATCATGCTCACCACCGTGACGACGTTCCTCGGCATGCTCCCGCTCCTACTGGAGCGCAGCGTGCAGGCGCAGTTCCTGATCCCGATGGCCGTCAGCCTCAGCTTCGGCATTCTGTTCGCCACGTTCGTCATCCTCCTGCTCGTCCCCGCGCTCGCCCAGTGGCAGGACGATGTCCTCGTCTACTTCGGGCGCAGGCACTTCGAGCGCAAGCGCTTCGGCCACAAGGGCCGAGGGCACGACGCATCCCCGCATGCCTACGACGGGGACGACTCGCTGCAGGACGCGACCCGGCTGCAACGAGGCGAGGCTCCCCCCGATACCCCGTCGATGCGCACAGTATAGCCAGGCTGCCTTGCTGGATTTGGGTACTCACGTACCAGTCGCCTGCGGTTTCGACCGACTGCACCTCGACATTTAACGGCATCAAAGACGACTCGAAAGCGCTTCGATGTGCGTTCTCCATGCAGGAAAGGCTTCCAGTGCCGCACCGATGCATCGGATGCCATCACGGCATCGTAGTAGCACTGAAACACATCCCGTGCCGCCTAGCACATTGTCCACCTGCACTTCTGGACCGCGGCACTCTACCTCCTTCGGCCTTTGGCTACCATGCTGCTGACTGTCCTCCTCATCGCTGCTGCTGCGCTGCTTGTACTCGGCTACGCCGCCACCCGTGGCCTCGGCCGCGTCGACGAACTCCTGCAGGTCGTGGGTCCGGACGAAGCAGTTCCTCCCGTCGAACAGACCACGTCCGAGGTCCTACCCGCTCGCTAGCGTCATCGCGCCAGCCGACTCATCTTCGGAGAACGCACCGTTCGCGCCTCTACCGGAGCACCTGCGCAGGCACGGCAGGGTCGCCCTCGTGAGGGGACGGATCGAGGCCCATCGCAGCGGTGAGGATACCGTAGACGTCCACCGTCGAAAACGCCGGGGTCACGGCGCCGACCCGGAAGCTCGGCCCGCGCGCGGCGAAGAGGCCTCCCATCGTCGGGTAGGCATTGTCGTAGCCATGCGCGCCACCGGATAGACGTGCGGGGCGCTGCTCCGCATAGGATCGTCTCGTGACGGTCCATCCGGCGTCGGCGAAGACCACGACGGAGGGAATTCGCGGGTGGTCGTTGTAGTGCATCCGCGCGGGTATGTCCTCGCGGCGATAGGCCGTCACGTGGTCGAGAGCGGCGAGGCTGTCGAGGACCGCGTCGGGCTCGTCCGTCCAGATGCCGACGGGTTCGCCCCACATGATGCGATGGGCATCGATTGTGAGCGCGTCGTCGAGGTAGACAGTCCGCTCCGGGGCAGTCTCCGCCATGCCATGGTCCGCCACCACGACGAGGTCGGTCTGGTCGAGGAGGCCGCGCTCCTCCAGGCCGTTCACGAACATGCCGAGTGCGCGGTCCACGTCTTCGATCGCCGCGGCGACCTCGGGCGCGTCGGGGCCGTGGCGATGGCCCTGCGAGTCGACGAGGCTGAAGTAGAGCCTTACGAAGCCGGGGCGCGTTGCGTCGGTACGGTCGAGCCAGCCGAGGGCGAGCGCCACGCGGTCGCCGTGGGGCATATTGTGCTCGTAGGGCAGCCACTCGCTCGGACGGACGCCGCCGATCTCGGCCTCAGAGCCGGGCCAGAAGAGGGTCGCGGCGGGCACCCCCTGCTTCTCGGCGGTCACCCAGATCGGTTCGCCGCCCCACCAGCGCCCGTCGGCCACGGCCTCGCGGTTGCCCATCGAAAACGAGGCGGGCGTTCCGGCCGCGTCAAACTCAGGGTCGTACATCGCGTTGCCGACCACGCCGTGCGACTCCGTGTAGAGACCCGTCACGAGCGTGTAGTGGTTCGGGAACGTCTTCGTCGGGATGACCGGGACGAGGCTCTCCGCACGGACGCCCTCGGCCACGAGGCGGCGCAGCGTCGGGGCGATCACGTCGTCGCGGTCGAGGTAGTCGTAGCGGAACCCATCGACGGAGATGAGCACGAGCGCCGTTGCTTCAGGAGCAGTGCCTTCGGATGAGCGCGAGCCAGAGCACGCAGCCGAGACCACCGCGAGGATACCGAGCAGGAGATGCGGGAGCGATGAAAGGACGAGACGGCGCATGGGGACGAGGTTGACTTGGTGGACTGCCAATCTCGCACTGATGCCGCGCGCCCTGCCGCGAGCACGGATGATCCGTGCGTGAATGCGGCCCCTCTTGAGCCGGCTCCGTGCCTACGTCCAGCTAGCGCGCCGGTCTCCAGAGATCGCCGTCCGGCTGGAACGCGGACCAGACGAACCAGAACACGTCGTGGTGGGCGATGCGGTCGAGATGCTGCCCAGCGAGCGGCCCGGCGACGGCCTCGCCGAAGAGCGTCCAGGTGCTGCCCGTCTCCACATCGCGGATGCCCTCGGGTGTCGCCTCGAACGTGAGCGTCTGCATCCCGTCCAGCGTGGCGACGGTGCGCTGGAAGACGCCGGTTGCGCCCACGTCGCGGCTGTCGGCCAGGGCCTCCGCATCGAGGGCTGACGCGGTGCCGGGCTGCCACACCACGAGGAGGGGCGCACCGCCGAGGGTGTCGTTCACGACGCGTACCTCGGCCAAGTCGCGGAAGGCATAGGCGCGGGCGGCCTCAGCTTCCTCCCCTTCGGCGTCGCCGCCCTCATCGCTCACGATCACACCGGCGATGCGCGCCATCGCGGGGAGCTGCGGACCGACCTCGCCGTCGTACAGAAACGGGTCGCGCGCCTCATCATCGTAGCCGACGTACGGGTTGCGACCGTAGGGCCGGTCGAAGCCCGTGTCGCGCGAGAGCACGGGGGCGTCGGGGTAGCCTGCACGGGCCTTCGCCCAGCTCACGAGCGCCGTCGGAAGCATCGTGAGTTGCGTGCCCGTGAGTGCGCCGACGATGGCCGTGCCGGTGAACTGCTGCCACCACGTCTCGGTCTGGCGGTCCCACATCACGAGGTCGCTGTAGCGCAGGTTGCCCGTCGTCCCAAACGTGAGAGATTCGCTATTCACCTGGGGGCGTTCGAAGGCGACCGCTGCGTTGCAGAGCGGGCAGTAGGTCACCGCGACCGGCGTCCCGCCTACCGTGTCGTTGACAATCTCGTGCCACGTGAGGATCTGTAGCGGATAGATCACCGCCGTCCCGCCGAGTTCGAGGACGATCACCGGCTCGGCGTCCGAGAGCCATGCCTCGGCCTCGTCGATGGGCACGAACGTCGGCGCGTCGAGCGGCGGAATGCCATCGCGCGGCGGCCCGCCCGAGCGGATCGAGGTGAGATCGACGATCCGCTCGCAGAAGTCGGTCTGCCACCCCGCTGTGGTGAACGCCGCGTCTGGCGGCACACAGTCCTCAGCCATGGGCACCAGCGTCTCCTGGGCACAGGCGAAGGCGAAGGGCGCGAGGAGCAGGACTAGCGCGAGACGCATGGGGCGAGTGTTGCGGTGTGGAAGTGTTGCGGCGATGTCGCTTGTCGATACGGCGGCCTGAAGAGGCGTTGTAGCGGGACCGCTCCCCCCGTTTTGGCTAACAGTCGCTTCGCTCCTGCGTCATCCAAAACTGTCCCCCTCAGCTTGAGGGGGACAGTCCGAGGAGCGGAGCGAGCCATGCGAGCGGAGGCGACGCAAGACGGGGGGAGTCGCAGCAGCCTGAAGCATGTTGGAGCGAGGTGTCCCAGACGGTTCGGCACCCGTCGCGCTTACCTATCCCCTAGGCCCCATTCCCTATCCCCTTACTTTACCCGCCGAGCGTAGCCGGGTCGACCTCCACGAGGCGCTTCTGCGTGAGGGCGAGCGTGCGCGCGGGGTACTTCTTGATGAGCCGGTAGTCGTGCGTCGCCATGAAGACGGTCATGCCCTGCTGGTGGAGGCGCAGGAGCAGCTTCTGGATCTCCTCGCCCACCTTCGGGTCGAGGTTGCCGGTCGGCTCGTCGGCGAGGAGGATGTAGGGCTCGTTGGCGATGGCGCGGGCGATGCAGACGCGCTGCTGCTCGCCGCCGGAGAGCTCGTGCGGCATCGCCTTGGCGCGGTGGCTCACGCCGACGCGGGTGAGCACCTGCGTGACGCGCTGCTTGACGAGCTTGCCGCGCTTGCCGGTCGCGTAGAGCGCGAACGCGACGTTGTCGGACGCCGTGCGGTCGCCGAGGAGTTGGAAGTCCTGGAAGACGACGCCGAGCGAGCGGCGCAGGAACGGGATGTCGCGCGGACGGATCGAGTCCGAGTCGTAGTCGCCGACGCGGATCGCGCCTTCCTCGGGCTTCTTGTCCATGTAGAGCAGCTTGAGGAGCGTGCTCTTGCCGCTGCCCGTCGGGCCGATGAGGTAGACCAGTTCCCCGCGCTTGATCGTGAGCGAGAGGTCCTCAACGACGGTGTGGTGCCCGCCGCCAGGGGTGTCATACCCAGCGGTGATGCGGTCGAACTCGATCAAGGCGGCGGCGAGTCGGTGGAGAAAGGCAGCGTGAGGAAAGGTACGGAGGCGGGCTGTCCACGTTCAGCAACGGGGGAAAACCACTCCCGCACCCTCCTTCTCTGGGTCGAAGCGTTCACCCCATGGAGGGACCTCATGTTTGAGGCAGGGAGCCCACCAGGGTCATGGCCAATTGGTATCACAGCGAAGGTTGGCGATCTGCGTAGAGGCTTACCGTTCGATTGCCTACAGCGATTAAGTGCAGGCCTACGATTGCCGAAACAGAGGCTATGAGAAACTTTCTCGATAGCGAATTTGCTCCAGCTGTGTTGGGCATCATCGTGAGCATCATAGGGGTCGCCTACGCGGTAGACGCCGCCTGGAGTGGCGTCACGGACCTGCGTGTGACAGGGAACATCCGACTCGTCCTTCGTGAGGGAGATACGTTCTTCTTCCCATATCTCATGTTCTTGGGAGTCGGTGGCCTGGCTATAGGCGTCCTCTCCCTGCGCGACTTGGCACAACGCCGCTGAGTTCCTGGCCTCCCTGCCTCAGCGGATTGGGGCACGTACGCCGCCGCATAGCCAGAAGCCTCCTACTTCGCCACATAAAGCAATGGGGCTCGCCTCTCAATCTAGAGAAGACGAACTCGTGAGCTTGTCGAGGACGGCGAGGACGGCGAGGACGGCGAGGACGGCGAGGACGGCATTGAACGCGACGATGGTGTGACGGTCACGCCGTCCCGTACATCCGCAGCGTCGCGCCGTTGTGGGCGGCTCCGGCGTCGGCGCAGAGATAGGCACACATCGCAGCGAGGTCGTCGGCACGCACCCCGTCGGCGTCCTCGCCGCCGAAAAGGATCATCGACGGGGCGACGGCGACGGCCTGGATGTCGTTGCCCGCGTACTCGGCGGCGGTGGCTTCGAGGAGCCGGATGAGCCCCGCTTTCGACGCGCCGTAAGCGGCCTGCTGGGCCGGAGCACGGTCCGCACCCTGGCGCGAGGCGATGCCGATCACGCGCCCGCCGCCGTCGCGCAGGAAGTGCCGCACGGCCTCGCGCACCGTCAGAAACGACGCCGTCAAGTTGAGGTCCAGCAGCGAGCGCCAGTCGTCGAGCGTCGTCTCGGCGAGCGGCCCGCCGCTCCACGCGCCCACGGCGTGAATCACCACATCGATGGGACCGGCCTCATCGCGGATCTGCTGGAACGCGGCGGCCAGCGCGTCCTCGTCGGTCGCATCGGCAGCGGCGAAGACGAAGCCGTCGGGGGCGCCCTTCGGAGCCGATCGCGCGATCCCGGCAACCGTCGCTCCCGCATCGGCGAGGTGGCGCAGCAGCACGCGGCCTAGGCGTCCGCTCGCGCCGGTGACGAGGACGGTGATGTCGGAGAGATCGAGCATAGGGTCGAGGGTCGAGGGTCGAGAAAAGCTGGTCGCCCAGCAGCGAAGCGTCAAGCTAGCGAGGCGTGCATCCCAAGCGCGCACCCGACATCATTCAGCGCTGGAGGTGTGGTCGTAGAGGACGCGCCAGCCTTCGGGGCGGCGCTGCATGGTGAGCGTGAAGAGGCCGTTCGGCGTGTCGGCGGCGCGGTCGAGACGCCAGCGGCCGAAGACGAGCGCCCAGTCGGGGCTGAGCAGGCGGACGTCGAGGTCGGAGAAGCTGAGTGTGCCCATCGTGGCGGCGTCGGGGTAGCCGCGCTCGTAGCCCGCGAGCGTCGCGTCCCAGCCGGTGCGCACGGTGCCACGCGAGGCGAACCGGAGCGAGTCCGTCTGCGCATAACCCTCCATGAAGCCGCGCACCGAACCCTCATTCCACGCGGCCACCTGCGCATCAAGGACGGCAAGAATTGCGATCTCGGGGGGTGCCTCCGTCTCGGCTGGCACCTCGGGAGCGGATGAACGGCAGCCGACCTGAAACACGAGAAGAACGAGCAGAATGCGCATGGTCGTGGGAGCTGAGTGGGCCGAGGTGGAGACTGAAACCTCCGCGTGGGAGAAAGTAGGACGAAGCATCACCGACACGTCGACGCGAATCCCTCGCAACACATTGTCATTCTGAGCGAGCGAAGCGAGTCAAACCGCAGGTTCACGCAGTACAGAATCTCGGGGCCAGCATCCACGCCTGTTCTTGGCATAGAGGTACGCACGAGACTCATCCTCGCTGGGCTCCTCACGCTCGCCTATCACCTCTGTTCTTGGCATAGAGGTACGCACGAGACCCTTCGACTCCATCGGCTGAGTGGATTTCGCTCAGGATGGCAAACCGGGGAGAACAGCCCGGAGAAGCGGACCTCGGTCTTCCGACCCTACCTTCCGCTGCTCCTCCCCCGACCCGCGACCCATGACCCTCGACCCCAGTTCTACCTCCGCGCTCGTCCTCACGGGCGGCGGCGCGCGGGGCTCCTACCAGGCCGGCGTGCTCTGCTACATCCGCGAGCACTTCCCCGACGAGCACTTCGATGTCAAGATTGGCGTCTCCGCGGGGGCCGTCAATGCCGCGCACCTCGCCAACTACCTCGGGCCGCGCGACGAGGCCGCCGTGTCCCTCGCTGACCTCTGGCGCGAGATCACGCCCGACGATGTCTTCACCTCGCTCTCGACGTGGCGCTTCCTGAGGCGCGTCCTCCGCGACACGCAGCAGCGAGAAGACCCCGTGCCCCTCGACCAGGCCGGCGTGCCTCGCGGCCTCCTCAACGCGGCCCCGCTGCGGCGCTACCTCGCCCGCCGCCTCCGCGCCGACGCCGACGGCCGCCTCGGCGGCGTCTTCGAGAACCTGAGGCGGGGCAACCTCCGTGCACTCGCCCTCGTGACGACGAGCTACACCACCGGCCAGACGATCACGTGGGTCGAGGGCGACCAGATCCAGGGCTGGGAACGCCCCATGCGCCGCAGCATCCGCGCCGCGCTCACCGTGGATCATATCCTCGCCTCGACGGCGCTGCCGATGATCTTCCCGGCGGTGCGTCTCCACCATCGTCGCCTCGGCCCAGGGTGGTACGGCGACGGAGGCATCCGGCTCACCGCGCCACTCTCGCCCGCGATCCACCTCGGGGCCGACCGCATCCTCGCCATCTCGACGCGCTACGGCCGCTCGAACGTCGAGGCCAACGAGGCCGCCATCGTCGGGTACCCGCCGCCCGCGCAGGTCGTCGGCCTGCTGATGAACGCCATCTTCCTCGACGTGCTCGACCAAGACGCGGCGACGCTGCGCCGTGTCAACGACCTCGTCCGGCACCTGACGACGGACCAGCGCGGGCACCTCCGCCCTATCAGGCTCTTGCTCTTGCGCCCATCGGTCGACCTCGCCAAACTAGCCTCGCAGTACGAGCTGCAGCTCGACGGCGTGCTCGCCCACGCCACGCGCGGCCTCGGCTCGCGACAGACGAAGAGCCCCGACTGGCTGAGCATGCTCCTCTTCGACCGCGCCTACACGACGCGCCTCGTCGACATCGGCTACGCCGACGCCCGCGCCCAGCACGACCGCCTCGCCCGCTTCTTCGAGTACGAGAAGGCATAAACGCTAAAGCCTGGGGTCGAAACTGTCCCCTCGCCGCGCCGTTTCCTGCCCTGGTGATCCGGTTGACGACACGACGAGCCCATCACCCCCTTCTCACTTCCGACTTCTCACCTCAAACTTCCTCGTGCTCCGTCGGCTCAACGTCTACCTCTGGCGCTACAAGCACCTCATGATTCCGGGGTTGCTGTGCGCGCTCGTCTCGGCGGCGTTCACCCTCCTCGTGCCCAACGTGGTGCGGCAAGCCGTGGACGCGGTGCCGCGCATGGTAGACCTGCACGCGCTCTACCAGGGTACGCCGGTGAGCGGCTACGCCTACGCGCAGTTCACGTACACGCTCGTCCTCGGCGCTGCGGTGATCCTCGGGTTCAGCCTGCTGAGCGGCGTGTTCATCTTCCTCATGCGCCGGACGGTCGTGGTGGCGAGCCGCCACATCGAGTTCGATCTGCGCAACGTACTCTACGACCACCTCCAGCGGCTCGGGCGGCCGTTCTACAGCCAGACGCCGACCGGCGACGTGATGACGCGCGCTACGAGCGACATCGAGAAAGTGCGGCGCTACGTGGGCCCAGCGCTGATGTATGCCGTCCGCGCAGTCGCGGTCACGGCCACGGCGCTCATCGTGATGCTGCTCATCTCGCCGACGCTGACGTTCTGGGCGCTCACGCCGATGCCGCTCCTGGCGATCGCGATCTTTTTCGTCGCGCAGCTCATCCATACGCGCACGGACCGGCAGCAGGCGCAGTACTCCGCGCTCACCAGCCGCGTGCAGGAGGCACTCTCCGGCATCCGCGTGGTGAAGGCCTACGTCCGCGAAGACCATGAGGCGAAGCGCTTCGAGCGGGAGAGCGTAGGCTACCAGCACCGCGCGCTCGACCTCGCGCTCGTGGAGACGGCGTTCCGCCCAACGATGGTCGTCCTCATCGGCACCTCCACGCTCCTCGTCGTGTGGGTGGGCGGAAAGCTCGCCATCGAGGGCGCGATCACGCTGGGCAACATCGCCGAATACATTATCTACGTCGCCATCCTGACCTGGCCCGTCGCCTCGCTTGGGTTCGTCATCAACATGATTCAGCAGGCACGGGCCTCGTGGAGCCGCCTCGTCCATATCCTCGACCGGACGCCCGTCATTCGCGACGGCGACCAGACCGATACCGGCATCCGCACCATCAAAGGCCAGATCACCTTCGAAGGCGTCGGCTTTCGCTTCGACGCGCTCGACAACGAGGCGAATGCCCTCCCCGTCGGCGGCGATGGCGCTCCTGCTGAGGGCAAGGGAGCACGCCCAGCGGAGGCTCCCATGGTGCTGCGCGACCTGTCGTTCGACGTGCCCGCCGGCACCACACTCGGCATCGTGGGCCGCACGGGCGCGGGCAAGACGACGCTCGTCGAGTTGATCCCTCGCCTCCTCGACGCAGCAGAGGGTCGCGTGCTCATCGACGGCCGCGACGTGCGGACAGTCCCGCTCGACGTGCTGCGCCAGAGCATCGGCTATGTCCCCCAAGAGGTGTTTCTCTTCAGCGACACGATCGGCCACAACATCGCCTTCGGCAAGCTCGACGCCACCGACGACGAGATCCGCCAGGCCGCCGTCGAAGCCGACCTGCTCGGCAACATTGAGGACTTCCCTGAGGGCTTCCTGACGCGCGTCGGCGAGCGTGGCATCACGCTCTCCGGCGGGCAGAAACAGCGCACAGCTATCGCGCGGGCCCTCATCCGACGTCCCCCGATCCTCATTTTCGACGACGCGCTCTCGGCCGTCGACACGCAGACCGAGGCGCGCATCCTCGCGAGCCTGCGCCAGCAGTTCGGCCAGCGGACGGTCGTGGTGGTGAGTCACCGCATCTCCGCCGTCCAGGACGCCGACCAGATCCTCGTCCTCGACGACGGGTGCATCGCCGAGCGCGGTACGCACGCCGACCTCGTGGAGCACGGCGGTATCTACGCCGAGATGCACCGGAAGCAGTTGCTGGAGGAGGCGCTGGCGGCAGCGTAGCCCCCGTAGCCGCGCAGAAAACTGACCCAAGCAATCGGGCCTGTCGGTGCACGCGGCGTACTCAGTAGATCAGGATGTCCCCGACGCTAGCGCTCGTGGCTTCGGAGCGGAAGCCCAACTCGCGCTCGAACGTGCGGCGAGCGCCCGGCTCCACGTCCGTGATGTCGAAGCGCAGCGCGTCGAGGCGCTGGTTGTCGCTGCCGTAGAGGGCGATCTCGATCTGCGCATTGCGGATGGGGACCTCGTTGGGATTGACGAGCACACCTTGGATGGTGCTGGTCCCGTTTGGCTGGCGCAGGAGCTTCAGTTCTTCGACTGAGGCAGTCTTGGCGACGCGCTCCTCGGCGCAGCCCACGAAGACGAGGGCGGCAACGAGAGCGAGAAGGACGGGGCGGACGCGCATGAATGCGTGCGGTAGGTGGCGAGAGCGGGCGAGGCAGGACCTTCGACGGCTAGCTCAGTCAAGTCCGTAGGTCTCGGCGATCGCATCGGCGGAAAGAACCGCGTCGCGCGCGCCAGGAATCATGGATTTGGTGAGGAGAACCGGCCCGAGGACGAGGGTGTCCATGTCGGTGTGCAGAAAGCAACGCAGCGCGTCCTCTGGCGTGCACACGATGGGTTCGCCGCGCACGTTGAAGCTCGTGTTCACGAGCACAGGGCAGCCGGTCTCGGCCTCGAAGGCCTGCAGCAGCGCATGGTAGAGCGGACTCCGTGCCGGATCGACGGTCTGCACGCGCGCGGAGCCATCGACGTGGGTGACGGCTGGGACGCGGGACTGGATGTGCTGCAGCCGGTCAAGGCCCTGGCCCTCGATTTCGGCGCCGAGGACGGGACCCACGAGCAGCATGTAGGGGCTCTCGGCGCTGGCGTCGTCGGGCTTGAGCCCGAAGTAGTCCGCCGACCGCTCGGCGAGCACGCTCGGGGCAAACGGACGGAACGACTCGCGGAACTTGATCTGGACGTTGACGCGGCGCTGCACCTCGCGGCCACGCGGATCGGCGAGGATGCTGCGGTGCCCGAGCGCACGCGGCCCAAACTCCATCCTTCCCTGAAACCACCCGACCGTCTGCCCTTCGGCGAGCAACGCGGCAGTGCGCGCTGGAATGGCATCGAGCCCGACGTGGTCGTAGGGCTTCGTGCCCTCGAAGGCCTCGCCATCGAACACGGCATCGAGGGCCGTCTGGATATCGGCGTCGGAGAAGGCCGGGCCCAGGTAGCTGCCCTGCATCGCGTCGGTAGTGCCGACTGTGCGCGGCTGGTCGGCCCAGTGGTGCCAGGCCATCAGCGCCGCCCCGAGTGCGCCGCCCGCATCGCCGGCAGCAGGCTGGATCCACACCCGCTCGAACGGCGACTCGCGCAGGATGCGGCCGTTCGCGACGCAGTTGAGCGCCACGCCGCCCGCGAGGCACAGGTTCGGCATGCCCGTCTCGGCATGGACGTGCCGGGCCATGCGCAGCAGCGCGTCCTCGGTCACCGCCTGCACACTCCGCGCCAGGTCCATCTCCCGCTGCGTCAGCGGCGACTCCGGCGCCCGTCTCGGCCCGCCAAACAGTTCGGCAAACCGCCGCCCCGTCATCCGCAGCCCGGAAACGTACTCGAACGCGTCCATGTGGAGCCGAAACGAGCCATCGTCTTTCAGGTCGATGAGATGCTCTCGGATCGTGTCGACGAAGCGTGGCTCGCCGTAGGGTGCGAGGCCCATCAGCTTGTACTCGCCCGAGTTGACGCGGAAGCCGCAGAAGTAGGTGAACGCCGAGTAGAGCAGCCCGAGCGAGTGCGGAAAGTGCACCTCCGCCTCGATGGCGATGCGGTTGCCGCGGCCGGTGCCCCACGAGGTCGTCGCCCACTCCCCCACGCCATCGACGGTCAAAAACGCCGCCGCCTCGAACGGCGACGGGAAGAACGCGCTGGCTGCGTGGCTTTCGTGGTGCTCGGGGTAGACGAACGTGAAGCTGAGGTCGTCTTTCTCGAAGTCGGCATTGCCTGTTGCATGCTCCAGCTTTAGCAGTTCGTCTTTGACGATCTCGGGGATCCAGAGCTTTTGCTTGATCCAGAGCGGCATCGCCTGGAGGTAGGAGCGCAGTCCGCGCGGCGCATAGGCGAGGTAGCTCTCCAGCAGCCGCTCGAATTTCTGGAACGGCTTGTCGTAGAACGCGACCGCGTCGAGGTCGGCGGGCGTGAGGCCGGCTTCGCGGAGCACGTAGGCCGTCGCCTGCGCCGGAAACTCGGGGTCGTGTTTGCGGCGGCTGAACCGCTCCTCGGACGCCGCCGCCACGATCTGCCCGTCGCGCACGAGGCACGCGGCGCTGTCGTGGTAGTAGCAGGAGAGGCCGAGGATGTTCACCGCACTATCGGGCTTCCTCGCGCGCCACCGCGGCCTCGACGGCCGCCGCGACGTTGAGCAGGCCGCCGCTCACGGAGAGCGTCCCGAACGGCACCTGCGACGCGAAGCCGAAGCCAGTCACGTCGGGCTCTGTCACCATCAGGTCGGCATAGTTGGTGGCCGTATCCATCAGGATTGCCCGCACGTCCTGCGGGGTGAGGTCGGGGAAATAGGCCAGGAGCAAGGCCGCGGCGCCTGCCACGACCGGCGCGGCCATGCTCGTGCCGTCGCTCTCCTCGTAGGTACCCTCTGGCATCGTGGAGTTGATGGCCACGCCTGGCGCGAAGAGGTCGACGGTCGTCTGGCCGTAGTTGCTGAAATCAGCGGACAGCCGTTCGCTCCCTTCCCACGACGAGGCGCCAACCTCGATCCAGTGGGTTGCCTCGGTGCCGTCGAGGTAGCGGCGTGTCGGGAAGTTGGGCGTCACGTCGAGGTCTTTCGCGCTGTTCCCCGCTGCGTGGACGAGCAGCACGCCCTGCTCCTCTGCGTAGCGCACGGCGGCATCGACGACCTCCTTCTGGGGCGAGTAGCCCTTGCCGAAGCTCATGTTGACGACGCGCGCCCCGTTGTCGACGGCGTAACGGATCGCGTTGGCGACGTCCTTGTCCCGCTCGTCGCCGTCGGGGACGGTCCGCAGCACCATGATGCGCACCGGAGCGGCGACGCCTGCGATACCGAGGCCGTTGCCCCGGTCCGCCGCGATGATGCCCGCGACGTGCGTGCCGTGATCGGCAGCCGGGCCGTAGACGTCGGCGTTGCCGTAGATGCGCTCCGTCGAGTCGCTGTAGTCGTCGCCGACGATGGATCGTGAGTCGTAGTCGAGGTTGAATCCATAGTCGACCTGCACCTGCAACTGCTCGGCGGCCTCGAGGACTTCCTCCGCGCTGATGCCGTTTTCTTCGAGGTAGACCAGGATGCCAACTGCCTGCTGCACGTCCGCGGGAAGCGGCATCGCGGAGTCGGCTAGCGCCGTGCGGTCGTCGGGTGTCACGTCGTCCGTGCCGAGGTACTTCTGGAGCACCTGCATCGACTGCTCTACGACGCTTTGGATCTCCTTCACCTGGGCGTAGAGTTGCCGGGCCTCGGCTGCCTTTGTTTCATAAGCAGCGCGGAGTTCGAGGTAGCGGGCAAACTCGACGCTGTCTTCTGGCGCGATATCGCTCGCTATCGTTCCCTCGAAACGCTCGCGGAGCGGGGCGTAGAGCCGCGTCACCTCGTAGGTGTCGAACTCGACGTGGGTGCTGTCCGGCCCGCCAATGAAGTTCCACCCGTGCAGGTCGTCCGCGTAGCCGTTGCCGTCGTCGTCGATCCCGTTGCGCACTTCGTCGGGGTTCGTCCAGAGCACGCTCTGCAAGTCCTCGTGCGCGATGTCTACCCCGGAGTCGATCACCGCGACGATCACGGTGTCGCGCGGCGTGCGCTCGGCGAGGAGTGCGTAGGCGGCGGTGATGTTGGCGCCCCAGATGTCAGCGGCTGGGTCGAAGCCCAGGTGCCAGCCCGAGAAGGGCTTTTCGAGCAGCACCGCTGCAAGACTGTCTGTAGGGGCCTCGGCCTCTAGCTTGGGGTCTGCCTCTAGCTTCGGGTCAGCACCATCTGCCGGTTGCGCGAACGCCTCGCTACCGAGGAGAAGCAGGAGCAAAACGCCTGCGAGTCGGGTGAAGGTGCAGAGCATAGCGACTGGGTGCGTGGTTGGACAGCCTCGAAACGTACGCCCGTCCCCGCTTCGTTTGTGGCGTCGGACAAAGCTTCACACGGTGCGTCGTCACTCGCTGCGTACGCGCGTGCTCTAAAAAGAGCGAGGGCGCCCAGCCAAAGCCGGGCACCCTCGCGCGGATGTAGACGGGCGGTCCGTTTAGAACGGGAGGTCGTCGTCCGGGGTGAACGAGTAGTCGTCGCCCCCGGCGGGTGCGGGCTGGCGCTGGGGCCGGCCGCCGCCGCGATTGCCGCCACCGCTGGACTGCCGCGACGCCTGCGGACGGCGGTTGCCGCCCCCGTTGTAGTCGCCGCCGCCCATGTCACCGCCGTCGCGGGAGCCGAGCATTTGCATCTCGCGCGCCTTGATCTCGGTGGTGTACTTGGTGTTGCCGTCCTTGTCTTCCCACTGGCGGGTCTGGAGCGAGCCCTCGATGTAGACCTGGCGGCCCTTCTTGAGATACTCGCCGCAGATCTCCGCGAGGCGCGCCCACGTCACGACCCGGTGCCACTCCGTCTTCTCGACCATGTCGCCGTTCGAGTCCTTATAGGTCTCGGACGTGGCGAGCGAGAAGTTGCAGACGGCGGTGCCGCTGCCGGTGTAGCGTAGTTCGGGGTCCGACCCGAGGTTGCCGATGAGGATGACTTTGTTTACTCCGCGTGCCATAGTTGTGGCCTCCTAAAGGTTAGGGTACATGAATCCGCCGGAGCCTGCCGCCTGCGGGGGCGACGACAGCCACGCGGGCTGCGCTCCGGCCGGTGCCGATGTGACCAGTCTGATCGTGCGCCTGAGAGCGCCGCGTCGTTCTGATCGACGCCAATCTAGACCGGCCAGCAGGAGGTTCATAACCTCAGTCGATCAAAAAATATCCACACCCCGTGACAACCGCGCGTCACAGGCCTCCACCGGGAGATTTCATGGACCAACTGGCAGGCTGCTGCTTACTCTCTCCTCGGCCCCCGTCCCCCCGACGCTCACCGACCCACCTATGGTCTCCTCGGACGACTTCCACCATCTCGCCGACGCGCCCGCCGACGACGACAAGCCGCGCGACCACTGCGGCATCTTCGGCATCTTCAACCACCCGAAGGCGGCTGAACTGACCTACCTCGGCCTGCACGCGCTTCAGCATCGCGGCCAGGAGTCGGCGGGCATCGTGACGAGCACCTACGACGAGGCCAAGGACCGCGCCGTGATGCCGGTCTACAAGGACTTCGGCCTCGTGCTCGACGTGTTCAAGGACCCGAACCTCTTCACCGACCAACTCCTCGGCGACGCTGCCATCGGGCACACGCGCTACTCGACCTCGGGCTCGGCCACCAACCCGGCCAACGTGCAGCCGTTCGTGGTGCACTACCAGGAGGGCAACCTCGCGCTGGCGCACAACGGCAACCTCTCCAACGCCCGCACGATCCGCAAGGAGCTCGTCGAGCGCGGGACGCTCTTCGCCACGTCGTCGGACTCGGAGCTGATCCTGCACCTCGCCGCGCAGAGCCGCGAGTCGGGGCCGATCAACCGCGTCATCGACGCGCTGCATCAGTGCGAGGGCGCCTTCTCGCTCGTGCTGCTCACCGACGACGCCCTTATCGCCGTGCGCGACCCGAACGGCTTCCGCCCGCTCGCCCTCGGCAAGCTCGACGCGCCAGGCCGCAGCGCTCCGGGGTGGTGCGTCGCCTCAGAGACGTGCGCCTTCGACCTGATCGGCGCCGAGTACGTCCGCGACATCGAGCCCGGCGAGATCCTCGTCATCGACCGCGAGGCCGTCGAGCGCGGCACCATGGCGAGCCAGCCCTGCGTGGACCCGGCCACGGGCGAGACGCAGACGTTCAACGGCGTCTGCCTCCCCCGCCCGCACGGCGTGAGCCAGTGCATCTTCGAGTACGTCTACTTCTCGCGCCCCGACTCGAAGGTCTTCGGCGAGATGGTCGACAAGGTGCGGCGCAAGATGGGCAAGATGCTCGCCCACGACGCGCCCGTGCCGAAGCACGTCAAGGGCGAGAAGAAGCCCATCGTCTTCGCCGTCCCGGACTCGTCGAACACGGCCACGCTCGGCTTCGTGAGCGAGTCAAACAAGATGGGGCGCAAGTGCAAGTACGAGATCGGCCTGATCCGCAACCACTACGTCGGGCGGACTTTCATTTCACCTGGACAGAGCTCGCGCGAGATGAAGGTGCGGCGCAAGTTCAACACGGTCGAGGGCGTGCTGAAGGACCGCGTGGTGGTGATGGTCGACGACTCGATTGTGCGCGGGACGACGGCCCAGCAACTCGTCAGGATGGTCCGCGAGGCGGGCGCGCGCGAGGTGCACTTCCGCGTGGCAAGCCCGCCCGTGAAGTGGCCGTGCTTCTACGGCATGGACTTCCCTAGCAAGAGCGAACTGCTCGCCAACAAGTTCGACGACATCGACGAGATCGCGGCTTGGCTCGGCGTGGACTCGCTCGGCTACCTCACCGCCGAGGGCATGATGCGGGCCGTCGATGCCGCCCACGACGGACGCGGGCGGTACTGCTCTGCCTGCTTTACCGGTACCTACTCAGTTCCCGTCGAAGAGGGCGTCGAGAAAGACGAGAACGACTGGTAAGAGCAAGGCAGAAGGATGAATGCAGAAGGCAGAAAGGGTGCTCCATCTGCCGTTGTGCGCTGGATTCGCGACCTCGGCTGGGCCTCATTCATTGCCATTCCGCTGCTCATGCTCAGTGTGCATGGCGCTTCCATGCTGTGGGCGGTAGGAGACGGGACCCAGCCTGAATCGACACTCCGCGAACCCACGGTTCGGTTAGCTACGGGGACGTTCACGCTCCTGACATTTCCTCTCGCCTGGTCGTTCTACAACCTCTCCGAGACGAGCATCACGCGGCGAGAGCTCAACGTGGAACCGTCCTACGCGGACTCCCATGCGACTTCGTGGGGCGCGTTCTGGATGCGGATGGCGCTGTTCGGCTTCATCGTCGATGCGTGGCTCTATGGCCTGCTCGTCGTAGTTGCCCTCCGTAGTGCGCGTGCGTACTTCCACCGCATGCAGGCGGCCGATAGCTGACAGCCCTACGCCGTCACCGCTTCTCGGCGCTCGTAGGCCACCACGTTGTGCGTCGCGGAGCGCGGCAGATCGCGGGCGTAGCCGCCGCCGATGGCCGCCATGAGGTCTTCGAGCGCCTGCGCGAACCGCTGCTTGGGCGCAAACCCGAGCCACTTGTGCGCCTTCTCGCCCGAGACGCGCCCGACGGCCTCCCCCGTGCCCGGCTCGGCATCGGTGAAGAGCACCCGGATCTCAGGCACGAGGTCCCGCAGCAACTGCTCCAGCGCCAGTACGGTCACGTTGGCACCGACGACGTTGAAGACCTGGTGGGCGACATGGTTGGCAGGCGCCCCGAGCACGTGCAGGAAGGCCCGCGCGGCGTCCTCGACATGTACCGCCGGGATCGCGTGCGACTCCGCGCCGAGCACCACGCGCACATCGCGGATGGCCTGCATGGCGACATCGTTGAGAACCGTGTCGAGGCGCGGACGCGGCGACGGACCGAAGATGTCGCCGAGGCGCAGCACCGTCGGGGTGAAGTGCGGAGCAGCCTGGTCGAGCACGAGCGTCTCGGCGGAGCGCTTGAGCTTGGCGTAGAGCGTATTCGCGTGCAGCGGCGCGTCCTCGTCGATGCGCTGCGTGGCCGTCCGCGGCGGCTTATAGAGCGCCGTCGTGGACGCATAGACGAAACGGCGGACGCGGAGGTAGGACGCCGCCTGCACGAGCGCGGCCGTAGCCAGCACATTGGTCTGAAGCGCCTCCTCTGGCTTTGCCTGCACGAGATCGATGCCGTCGAGGTCGGCGAGGTGCAGCACGGCGGTGGCGCCCCGCAGATGCGGTTCGACCTCTTCGATGTGCCGGACGTCGCCCTCTACGATCTTCAGGGCACCGCGGTTGGCGACCTCTTCGAGCAGTTCGAGGTAGTCCGAGCCGTAGAGCATCCGGTCGATGACGGTCACGCGGAAGCCCTCGTCGAGCAATTGGCGTACGAGCACGGCGCCCACATAGCCTGCTCCCCCGGTCACCACGACGCGGGGCGGATCGTCGCCGCTCTTGCGGGTGACGGCCACAGGGGTCGGCGCCACTGGCGGCACGGCGACCCGGTCGGCGGGCGCGCGCGTCGCGGTGCTAGGCCCGCGGTCGGCGGCCGGCGTTGGACGAGGCGGCACGACCAGTTCAGGGTCGGGAATCCGCATCGCCTCCTCGCGGGGCGAGGCGGTTGCCTCGGCGGGTCGGTCGTCGAACAGAGGCACAGGCGGCAAGGCTTCTTCGTCCATCTCCACGCGGGGCCTCGGGAATGGCACACCGCGCCCTGCAGGTACGTCGAGCACGTCTGGTAGGTCAGCACGCGCGCGCCCTGCAGATGGCGTGGGGCGCACCGACGGCCCCGCTGCCGCGATGGCTTGCAGCACCTGATCGATCGGGTTCTGCATCGAGAGCCCCTCTCGGACCGCATCGCGGATGTCTTGCTCCGATACGGTGCCGAGTTCTGCACCACGACCGACGACCGTGGCGCGGTGTACGCCAGCCGTGCCCATCGCTCGCAACACAACGAGGATAGGGCTGCCGGTGAGTACCGGGACAGGTTCGGCAGACCGAGAAGCGTCGTTGGGCGACATACGAGGCAGCGAGAGCGAGCGGAGAGAGCGCAGCGAAGGAAGCCCGGAGCGCGAGACGCTCCTGGGCAGTCAGAACGACCCAGCAGTGCAAGGATGACGCGACGCCTGCGCAGCCCGGTTTACGCCACGTTTATGTGACGCCGCGTAGACGATTCCGTCGACCAACGCTGAGCCGCTCTGCTGGCCGACGGTTTGCGCCTTGATCTCGGAACGAATACGTTCCTGCCCTTTAGCCTATCCAGGTCTCGCAACTGGCTCTCGGACCCACGTCTGGCTCTCACACGAGCGAATCGGGCGGGTAGGCAGCAGGATCGAACTCAGGCGGTGGGTACTGCGGGTCCATCCGTTCTAGGGTCTCCCGGACGAGCTGGGTCAGCGCGAGATTGCGAAACCACCGCTCTTCCGCTGGGATGACGTACCACGGGGCATGTGCCGTAGAACAGCGGCTGAGCGCCAGATCAAATGCCGCCATGTAGTCATCCCAGAGTGCGCGCGTGTCGAGGTCGCTCGGGTTGAACTTCCAGTGCTTGTCCGGCTTCCGAAGCCGCCGTTTGAAGCGCTCCAGCTGATACGCCTTCGAAATGTGCAGCATGACCTTCACGATCGTCGTCCCCTCGGAGGCAAGCAGCCGCTCAAAGTCGTTGATCTGGGCGTAGCGCTTCGCGATGCGGTCAGCAGACGCGAGGTGGAGCACCTTTTCTACGAGCACCGACTCGTAGTGGGACCGATTGAAGACGCTGATGTGGCCGGAACGCGGAGCGCGCTTGTGGATGCGCCAGAGGTAGTCGTGCTCGGCCTCCTCTTTGGACGGCACTTTGAAGCTCCACACCCGGACCCCCTGCGGATTGAGCGGACCGAAGACCTTGCGGATCGACGAGTCCTTGCCCCCCGCGTCCATCGCCTGGAAGACGACCAGGAGCGACCGCGTGCCCTCGGCATAGAGCCGCTCCTGCAGCTCGTCGAGGGCGTCGAGGTGGTCGTCGTACTGCGCGTCGACCTCGTCGGAGTCGGCCAGTCCTTGCGTGTCGTTGGTGGCACGCGCCTTCAGGTTGACGGCCTCGCCAGGCCGGATCAGATAGCGTTCGAGGTCGATGGCGATGGACATAGGAGCAAGAGCAAGGTAGAGCTGCCGGGCGGGGACGGGGCTATCGCCCGAAGAGTTTGCCGAGGGCCGCGCCGGCGGCTTTCTGCAGGAGTTCGTCCTTCAGGTCGCCGTCGCCGTCGCTGTCGAGCGCGCCTGCGAGAGTACCGAGGAGGCTGTCCGGGGTGGCCTCGCGAGAGCGGGCCGAGCTCTGGCCGAGCAAGCCCGAGAGACCTGAGGGGTCGAGGCTCTGCTCGCGCTTCGCCTTGCCGAGCGCACCCATCAGGATCGGCGCGATCATGCCGAGGAGGTTGCCCGACTGCTGCTTGTTGAGGCCCGACGCCCCGGCGATGGCCCCGGCGACGCCGTCGAGTTTGTCGCCGAAGATGTGGCCGAGGATCGCCTGGCCCGCCATGGCTTTCATCATGCCTTCGAGGCCCCCGCTCTGCTGCTGGCCGCCGCCGGCGAGTTGCCCGAGCAGACCGCCGAGCCCTCCGCTCTGCTGCTGACCACCACCCATGAGACCGCCTAGGAGGCTCCCAAGGTCCATCCCGGATTCTTGCTGTGCGCTCCCGCCTGCGAGGCCTCCCAGCACACTGCCCAGTCCGCCGCCGCCAAGAAGGCCAAGCACCGAGCCGTCGTGGTCGCGATCGAGCGCACCAGCGAGCGCCTGCGCACCTTCGGTGGTGTTGGTGTTGCGGTTGAGTTGGCCGAGCATCATCGGCAATGCCGCCATGATGCCCTGCTGCGTCTGCTGAGGCGATGCCCCGAGCGCCGACGCGAGTTGGTTGGTGGTGCCGCCCCCGAGGGTGCTCGTCAGGGTGCCGAGGAGGTCTGTCATAGTTCGGTTCGGTTGTGTGAGTGCGATGAACGACGCCGGAAGGATACGCATCAGCCCGCCCCTCCGGGAACGTCAGGCGTCATTGCCAACACAGCGACTGTGACCGCTTCGAACCACCGGATGTCTGGCACTCACTGCCCCTAGAAGCGGCGCCGCTCAGCGACCGCTCAGACTGGCCGCCGCGACCTCGACGACCTCGACTTCCTGTAGGCCGCGCACCGCGTTGCCGAGCAGCACACGGTCAGCGGTGTGCAGGTCGTCTGGGGTGAGCACGGCCTCCACCGCGCCGGGCACCGTCGTGAGGAGGTGCTGCCGGTGCACGCCAGCGAGCCCCCCCGACGAGAGCGGTGGCGTGAAGAGCTGTCCCTCGCGCTCGATCCAGACCGAGGTTCGTGCGCCCTCGGTCACCTCTCCCCGCTCGTTGACGAGCAGCGGCTCGTCCACCGCGTGCGACGCTGCCCAGGCGAGGGCGTCGTCGTAGTGCGTCCGGTGGGTCGTCTTCCACCAACAGAACGGGTTCGCGCTATCCATGTCAACCGGGAAACGGGCCGCTGTCCGTAGCACCATGTCGCCCGAAACCACGGGGGCGACCGCCAGACCGGGCGTGCCGCCCGCCGCTACGGTTAGACGCAGCCGATGCGGTGCCATCCCCAACTGAGTCAGCGTCTCGTCGAGCAGCGCATTCACCTCGGCGAGGTCGAGCTTGACACCGAAGAACGACGCGGCTTCGGCTAGGCGGAAGCGATGAAGGGCCCGGTGCTCGATCCGGCCGCGCTCGGCGCGCATCGTCTCCAGCAGCGAAAACGGGCCCGCCTCGGCAATGTAGCGCTGCTGCGTCGTCTCCAAGGGGCGATCTGGCCAGGCCCACGCCCGTCTGAGAAACTGCGCCTTGAGTTGGCACTCGTCGTACTCAGCCTCGGGATCCGAGTCCCACACGATGCCGCTGCCGCTCCCCATCGTGCCAGTTCCCATCCCGTCACGGTCTCCGGCGAGCACGAGGGTGCGAATCGGCACGTTGAACACGGCCTGGGCGTCCGTCGAGTCCGTCGGCGGCGCGATGTAGCCGACTGCCCCGCAGTAGACGCCGCGCGGAACCGCCTCCAGGTCGGCGATGAGTTGCATCGCGCGGAGCTTCGGCGCCCCCGTCACCGAGCCGCACGGGAAGAGCGCCTGGAAGAGCTCGGCGTACGAGACCCCATCGCGCAGCGTAGCCTGCACCGTCGAGGTCATCTGCGTGAGCGTCTCGTAGGGCTCCGTCGTGAACAGATGGGGTACCGCAACGCTCCCGGGCTCGGCGACTACAGATAGGTCATTGCGCAGCAGGTCGACGATCATCAGGTTCTCCGCGCGGTTCTTCGGGTCAGCCGCGAGATGCATCGCGAGCGCTGCGTCCTCCCCCGCGTCGGCTCCGCGTCGGATGGTACCCTTCATCGGTCGGGCAGTGAGGCGTCGCCCGTCACGCCGGAAGAACAGTTCCGGTGAGAGGCTCAGTACGTCAAGGGGCTGCCCGTCGGCGGCCTCGATGTGGAGTAGGGCCGCGTAGCTGACGCGCTGCTGGCGTCGAAGCGCCCGGTAGAGTCCCACCGGATCGCCCGCAAAGCGATAGCGGAACGGCGCGGTGAAGTTGATCTGGTAGACGTCGCCCTCGTGGATGTGGTGGCGCACGCGCTCGACCTGCTGCACGTAGGCGTCTCGGTCGAGGCCGAAGCGAGGCGCCGTGAGCGCGTAGCCGTGGGCGTCGGCGAGGAGGGCGTCTACGCCGGGCGTGTCGAGCACCGTGGGCGGACCGTAGACGCCGAACCATGCGAGAGGCTCGCGGGGGGCCGCGGCGTTCAGCCGGTCTGTCCAGAACGCAGCACCGGCTTCGTAGGCGAGGTAGCCCGCAACGTGGTGACCATCACTGACGGCGGCGTCTAGCTCAGCCAGGAGGCCTGGGATCGCCTCGGCGTTGTCGGCGCGCAGGACGCGCTCGGGAGCGGTGAAGAGCAGGCTGACCCCAGCCTCGGTGGACTCACCTTCCTCGGGCGCCGCGCGGGGCGCATCGAGGAGAACAGCATGAGGGGGAAGTGGCACGGGCGAAAGAGAAAGGCGCAGCGGGCGTCGATCTACGCCTGCTGCGCCAACGGGGTTCGGGGAGGTGGAGCGCCGAACCGGGGGCGTGAATGCCGGGATCAGATGCGCTCAGTTAGATGCTCGCGTCCTCGTCGAGGTTGTTGAGAGCGGAGCCGAGCACCGGGCGGAAGTTCTGCCGCCGCAGTCGGTCAAGGATGTCGCCGCGCCCGGCGCAGTAGCCGAGGAACACGTGCGGGCGCTGCATTTGGCGCAGCCCCTCGTGCACGACCCACATGTGCCAGGACCGGCAGTTGAGGTCGAACGGCCCGAAGAGCCGCCCATAGAGGCGGTTGGCCGCGCGCTCCAGGTCCGCCTCGCTGTCGAGCTCGCCAAGTTCGAGGAGCCGCTGAAGCGCCCCGTATATGTAGCCCGCGAGAAAGTCGTGCTGACCGTCGGTCAGGTCGAGGTCGGACTGAGGACCGTCGTAGCCGAAATCAGCCAGCGGAGTCCGGATGCAGAGTTCGACGTGGGCGACGGCTTCGCGAAGGAGCGCTTCGACGTAGGCGTCAGATTTGCCTCGCTGGTTGGGCATGGATCAGGGGAATAGCGGGGGGCGGGGAGTGGACGATGGAAGAGCTTCTGGCAAAGGCCATACATATCAGCCACACGCCCCTTCACCGCACAGGGTTTGTCACCCAACAATTACATCCGCAATGGATGAACGAACTTTTTTGCAGGTAAACGCCCGCACTGGTGCGTCTTGAGACTGAGCCTGTCGCGGGATCGCCTAGGTTGCCGTCACTCGCCACCATAGAGCGCCTCGCCCTCGTCGGCATACTCGTCGCCGGGCGTCCAGGTCGGGCGTTCGTCTGCGTCGGCAATCCGCAGCGCGGAGGCGACGTAGGCCGTCACGAACCGCTGGAAATAGGCCGCGTCGAAGGACGCGTCGACCTCGTCGGCAGCGTTGTGGTAATACTGTGCAATGGCTGGGCTCTGGAAGCTGTCGAGGCCCGGTGAGAAGGTGAGCGTCGGGACGCCAGCCCGGGCGAAGTTGACGTTGTCGGAGCGGTCGAAGAGGCCCTGCTCGGGCGCGGGGTCGCTGCCGAGGTCCAGGCCTGCTTCCGCCGCCGCCGCTTCGAGCAGCGGATCGACCGACGTGCGGCCGAGACCGACGATGGAGACGCGATCGGTGACGCTGTAGCCAGCCCCATCGGTATTGAACGCGAAGACCGTCTCTTCCAGCGGGATGAGCGGGTTGGCGACGTAGTAGCGGCTCCCGAGCAGCCCTTCTTCCTCAGCGGTCACGGCGAGCGCGAGCACGCTACGTCGGGGCCGCTCTTGCGCGAGCGTCTCGGCGGCGGCCAGCAGCGCCACGGTGCCCATCCCGTTGTCGCGCGCACCGTTGAAGATCGAGTCGGCGCGCGTTGCTCCGCGCCCGTTGGTCATGCCCGCGCCGACGTGGTCGTAGTGTGCCACGAGCACCACGACTTCGTCCTTGAGCGCAGGGTCGCGCCCCTCGATGAAGCCGGCGACGTTGCTCGACACCGCGGCGTCCATGCGCAACCCGCTCGTGGCAATTGCTGCACCAGCCTCCGGCATGTCCGCGAACGAGTCGACGAGCGCGCCCTCAGCGTCGGGCACCCAGGCGTGCAGCAGGTCGGGGCCGTCTTGGACCGCGAGGCGCTCTCGGGACAGGAAGCCTGCGATGCGCGCCCACGGGACCGGCAGCGCGTAGAGTTCGACAAGCCCGTCTGCCCCCGCCTCAGCAGCCCGCGCGCGCTTGTCCGCAGCAGCGGAAAGGGCCTCGCTCAGGCCGCCGCCAGGGGTGCCTGCGCGCGCCACGGCGACCTTCCCGACGGCCTCGGCATAGTCGCTCGCTTCGGTGCCATAGCCGACGAACGCGACGGGTGCGTCCATGACAACCTCGCCGCCGCGGAGCAGCACGGCCTCGTTGCTGCCCCATGATTGATCGCCGACGGAGATAGCCAGGCTCAACGGTTGCCGTACGAAGGCGAACGGGATCGTCTGGTAGAAGTCCTCGGCGCCCGGTGCGGAAACCAGGCCCGCCGCCTCGAAGCGACGTTTCAGGAACACCGCTGCGGAATCGATACCCGGCGTGCCGGTACGGCGGCCGAGCAGTTCGTCCGAGGCGAGGTAGCGCAGCGCGTCCATCAAGCGCTGCTCGTCCATAGGATCGAATCCCACCGATTGTGCTTCCGCAGACGCTACCGCGTCGTCCTCGGCGACGGGAGCGGGCGCGCAGGCGCAGGCGAGCGATGCAAGTAGGACAAGGAGCGCGGAAGTGCGAAGCATGAGACCGGAGGCGCGTGCGTGATCCCGGAAGAAACGACGCCGCCCCCCTGCCCTGCTTGCGAAATACCGCGCGGATACAGCAGCGGTCTACGCCACCGCGAAGAACTGCAGCGCGCCTGCCTCGCCGTCGAGCGTCGCATTGCAGGCGGGCGTGGCGTGCTCGTCAGCCAGCCGTCGTGCCTCCGTGAGGGCTGCCGCGTAGATCGCGCGGCGACGTGCCTCTGGCAGCGCCGTCGAGTGTGCGGCCTCGGCGTCGAGCACCGCGTCCATGCCGTAGGTCGGCAGGTGCGTCGCTCCGTCCTTGTGCGTCCAGGCCCCCGTGTTCACATCGAAGGCATAGCGCGGGAGGAAGCACGCACCGCGCTCCGCGAGGAACGCAATCGCCTCAATCACGAAGTCAGCTTCGGCGTCGTCCATCGTGTAGTGGAAGCCCACGCGGCACCAGCCAGGCTTGACGCCGTGCAGCCCCTGCCGGATCACGCCGCGATAGCGCTCGCTCTCGTCCGCGTCGATACCGAGCAAGCGATGGCCGTACGGCCCGGCACATGAACAGCCCGCACGGCTCTGGATGCCGAACAGGTCGTTGAGAAGCACCGTGACAAACTTCGGATGGAGGTACTTCCCCGGCTGCCCGTCTTCGCCATGCGTCCGCAGGTTGAACGAGACGATCCCGATGCGCTCGGACGGGTCGCTCGGCCCCAGGATCTCGATGCTGTCATCGTGCTCCCAGCGGTCGAGCGCGCGACACAGCAGCGCGTGCTCCCGCGCGTGGATCGCGTCGATGCCGCGCTGGCCGTCATGCGTGGCCGCATCCTTGAGGTCGAGCGCGAGGGCGGCCCGCAGCGTCTGGAACAGGCCGGGCGTGCCCGCTTTCTCGCGCGCCTCGACATCGGCGGTAAAGTCGTGGCCCTGCGGCCCGACGTAGTCCACGGTGCCGCCGCCGCCTACACTCGGCGGGAGATGGTGCGGGTAGAGCGCCTCGTCGAACACGAGCACGCCCGCCGAGCCCGGACCGCCGAGAAACTTGTGCGGCGACAGGAAGACAGCATCGATCCGCGCGTCGGGGTCGCCCTCGGGCGCCATGTCGATGGGGAGGTACGGCGCACCGGCGGCGTAGTCGAAGAGTGCGAGCGCGCCGCGCTGGTGGAGCAGCCGCGCAATGTCGTGGACCGGCGATACGAGCCCCGTCACGTTCGACGCGGCGCAGAACGAGCCGATCTTACGGCGGCCCTCGAAGCGCGCGTCTTGCAGGAGCGCGTCGAGGTGGGCCAGGTCGAGGTGGCCGTCGGGCGTGAGGTCGACCTCGACGACCTCGCAGAGCGATTCGCGCCAGGTGACTTCGTTGGAGTGGTGCTCGTACGGCCCCACGAACACGACCGGCCGCGTCTCCCGAAGCGCGCCGAGCGCGTCGGCCCCGAGCGACGCCTGGAGGAAGTGCAGCGTGGCTGGTGGGATCGCCACGCCGAGAATCTCCTGGAGCTTGTGGATCGCGCCCGTCGAGCCGCTGCCGCAGACGATCACCTTGCCGCCTGGTCCGGCGTTGACTGCGCGCTTAATCGCGGCCTCGGCTTCGTGCAGCAGCTTCGTGGCCGCGTGGCCGGTGAGGCTGTCCTCGGTGTGGCTGTTCGCGTAGAGCACGGCCACGTCGGCGAGGTAGCGCTCGACGAGCCCGAGGCAGCGGCCCGACGCCGTGAAGTCGGCATAGACGAGGTGCCGCTCGCCGAACGGCGTCGCGATGGGCGCGTCGATGCCAAGCGTGTCGGCGCGGAGCGTGGCGAAGTCGAGGGCCTGGGGGTCGAGGGCCGTTTGGGAGCGAGGAGGCAGCATGACGGTATGAGGCCAGGGTGCTGATTTCGCGAGCGATGGGAGACGAGTAAGGTAGCGCCGGAAGCGCTCCCGACACAGGAACGCATGGCGAAAACCACGCCCAAACCTACACGCGAGCGTGTCGCTGCAACGCCTGTCGCCACGCTTTTTCACTCTTAGCATCGAAAGCCACGAGCACCATCCGCTCGGGAGCAGCCCGCCTGGCCTGGAACGCTGCGATCGTCTCGACAGCAATCCGGGCCGCCTCGTGCGCCGGGAAGCTAAACGCGCCCGTCGAGATCGTGGGGAAGGCGATGGTCGCGAGCTTGTGCTCGGCTGCCAGCGCGAGGCTGTTGCGGTACGCCGCCGCTAGCAACCCACGCTCGCCGTCGTCACCACCGCGCCACACGGGGCCGACGGCGTGAATGACGTGCTGTGCGGGAAGCTTGAAGCCTTCCGTGATACGGGCCTCGCCGACCGGACAGCGGACGCTCGGCGACACCTCGGGTAACTCTAGGCACGCCTCTTTCAGGTTGGGTCCGGCTGCGCGATGGATCGCACCGTCCACACCGCCGCCTCCTGCCAGCGTCTTGTTCGCCGCGTTCACGATGGCATCGACCTTGAGCCGCGTGATGTTGCCCTGCCAGACGCCCATGCCGGGCCCACGCGCCTCGATACGCCTCGCGACCTCCACTATGATCGCCCGCATTTCCAGCACCAGCGCATCGGGTTCGCCTGGGTAGCCTCCGCCCTGGTGGTAGTGCTGACGCTGCCGTGCAAAGAGCAGAATGCGCAGGTCGTCGAGGCTGAGGTCCTCGTACGCATCGCCCCCGAACCGCTTGACGTAGCGCCCGAGGTCGGACGCCTTGCCGCCGACGACCTGGTAGCCGTTCATCGACGTAGCGAAGCGGATCACCTCGCTCGCGGGCGCATCCGGTGACGGGACGTGCGCGGTCGTCAGCGCAGCTGAGGGAAGGATGGGTTTCATTCTGCCTCTTCGGTTGCTGGTGACTCGGTTGCCGGTGGCACAGCGGCGGGCAGCAGTGCGAGTGCCGCATCGTAGCGGCTGATCATTTCGCCTTCGAAAAAGATCAAGTCCTGAAGCGCCGGCGCGTATCCACTCACGTCCGTCGGGTTTTGGGCACTTCCAAACACGTTGCCGAAGTAGAGCAGCCCGACGAGGTCAGTCGAGGCCGTGATGTAGAGCGACTGCATCTCGTGGACTTCGGCGAGGACGGCCACCGTTTCGTAGGGCATGAGCGCGAGCGCGCCAGAGGCCTGCGCCGACTCCCACGCCGTATCGGTCAGAAACGCCGTCCGGAGCTGTAGCCCCTCCTGCTCGCCCGACCCTATGGGCTCGACGACCTCCTGGTGGTGCGCGAGCGCGCTCTCAATCCGGCCGCGGTTGCCTTCGATCTCGACCGCGAAGCCGCGCAGGGCCTGATCCACGAGCGCTGCCTGCGCGCGCCGGTCGCCCCACTCGTTGAGCGCAAAGGCGAGCGACACGCTGAGGACGATCAGCACCACGTTGCCGAGCGCGAAGAGTAGGCGCCCCGACCACGACGGTCGCGCCGACCGCCCCCACGACGAGGACCGGGACCCGAAGCCAGTCATAGCGAGTCTGGGCAGTTTAAAACGATGTGGTCATCCTGAACTTGGTTCAGGATCTCGAACGACTGCTGCGCTACGAGACACCGAGGAGATGCTGAGACGAGTTCAGCATGACCCAGTCGAGAGGATATAGGCAGATTGGGTGTCACACCAATGCCTCGACGAATTGCCCGTTGTTGTAGATGGCCCACGCCCGTCCCACCATCGGCGCGCCGACGAACGGGGTGTTCTTCGACTTCGAGTGGATATGCCGCGCCTCGAAGGTCCACTCGGTGTCCGCGTCGAAGACGGTGAGGTTGGCTGCTTCGCCGACGGCCAGCGTGGGCACCTCGATGTTCAGGATCTCGCGCGGGGTGACGGTGAGCTTGCGGACCGCCTCGGCGAGCGAAAGCACACCCGGCTTCACGAGTTCGCGGACGGTGAGCCCCCAGCAGGTCTCTAGGCCGAGGATGCCGAATGGCGCGGCGATGAACTCGACCTCTTTCTCGTGGGGCGCATGCGGCGCGTGGTCCGTCGCGATCACGTCGATGGTGCCGTCGGCGAGGCCCGCCTTGATGGCGTCGACGTCGGCCTGCGTACGGAGCGGCGGGTGCATCTTGGTGTGCGTGTCGAAGTGCGACGTGGCGACGGCCTCGTCGGTGAGCGTCCAGTGGTGCGGGCACGCCTCAGCGGTGATCGGGACGCCCTGCGCCTTCGCCTGCCGGACGATATCGACGGCCTTGGCGGTCGAGATGTGGCAGACGTGGACGTGGCCCCCGGTGAACTGGGCGAGGAGCGCGTCGCGGGCGATCATGGCTTCCTCGGCGAGGCCGGGGATGCCCGATAGGCCGAGGCGCGTCGAGACGGCCCCCTCATGCATGTGGCCGTGCTCGGCGTTGAGCGTGAGGTCCTCCTCATGACCCAGGATCGGCGCGCCCAGCGTGCGGGCATATTCGAGCGCGCGGCGCATCAGCCCGCCGTGCTGCACGGGGCTGCCGTCGTCGGAGAACGCGACCGCGCCGCCTGCCTGCATGTCGCCCAGCTCGGCGAGCGACTCCCCCGCCCGGCCCTTCGACACGGTGCCGATAGGGTGCACGTCGACGGGCAGGCCCTCGGCGCGCTTGCGCACGAACTCGACCACGTCGCGCGTGGCGATGGGCGGCTCGGTGTTGGGCATGCACGCCACGCCCGTGAAGCCGCCGAAGGCCGCGGCTCGGACGCCCGTCGCGATCGTTTCCTTGTGCTCCTGCCCGGGCTCGCGGAAGTGCACGTGCATGTCGAACCACCCCGGCGAGATGTGCTTGCCGGTGGCATCGTACGTCTCGACCCCGTCGGCGCTCAGAGCCTCGCCGATCTCGGCGATGCGGCCGTCGCGGATGAGCACATCGGCGCGGCGCGTCTCGCCAGTCGTTGGGTCGAGGAGCGTGCCGCCGGTCAGGAGGAGGTCGGACATGAACGTGTGCAGGTGGAGCGAGGCGGGATGGATGCCCGAAAGCTACCGCACCCGCCTCACTCACGCCGACTTAGCACCGCCGTGCGCTACTTCTTCGAGCGCGCCTTGGTCGCCCGCGCCGACACCTGAGCGAACGCCGCCTTCGTCCCTTCCGCGTTCGCAACGAATGGCATGGCGTTGACCGGCGCGATGCCGATGCTGCCCGCCTCCGCGAAGGCGTCCTGGTTGGCAGCGAGGAACTGGAATCCCCAGCCATACTTCGACTGCTGGTGCTCGATCATCGACTTGACGCGGTCGCGGGTGTAGTCGCTCGACGCGTTCTCCAAGCCGTCGGTGAGGATGCAGACGAGCACCGTGCCTGGGCGCTCAGCCTCAGGCGTCTCGGCCAGCCGCGCACCCACGTCGTCGATGGTGCGGCCGACGGCGTCGAGGAGGGCCGTATTGCCGCGCGGGACGAACGTCTCGGTGGTGAGCGGGTCGACGGACTCGATGGGCGCGGCGTTGTGGACGAGGCCGTACTCGTGGTTGAAGAAGACGAGCGTGAGGCGGGCGTCGCCCTCGCCCTGCTTCTGCGAATCGAGGAAGGCGTTGAAGCCGCCGATGGCATCGTCGCGGATGGACTGCATCGAGCCGGAGCGGTCGATGACGCAGACGAGTTCGGTGAGGGCGTTATTCATGGTCGAGACGGGTTGGTGAGGGAGGTCGCATTCATGAACGCGCGGGCGGAAGCATTCGGGGCGCACGAGACGGCGGGGGGACTGCAACGTGCGCTCGTTCTGCGCGTTGGGAGGCCGTACCTTTCGCGCCCCTGTTTTCCCCGATACGATTTCGTCCATGTCGTTCGCCCAGCCCATCCCCGCTGCCCCAGCCACCCTGCCCGACGAACGCGGGCGCTTCGGTGCCTTCGGCGGCGCGTTCGTCCCCGAAATCCTCGTCCCGGCTCTCGAAGCGCTCAAGGCCGCCTATGCCGAAGCGCAGGCCGATCCGGCGTTCCAGGCGGAGTACCACGCGCTGCTCCGGGAGTATGTAGGCCGCCCGACGGCGCTCACGCTCGCACCCCGCCTCGCCGAGCGTGTGGCTGGGCCAAAGGGCGCGCCGAAGATCTACCTCAAGCGCGAGGACCTCTGCCACACCGGCGCGCACAAGATCAACAACACCATCGGGCAGATCCTGCTCGCGCGGCGCATGGGCAAGCGGCGCATCATCGCCGAGACGGGCGCCGGGCAGCATGGCGTGGCGACGGCTACCGTCTGCGCCAAGTTCGGCATGCCGTGCATCGTCTACATGGGCGCGGAGGACATCGAGCGGCAGCGGCTCAACGTGCTGCGGATGCAGCTCCTCGGCGCAGAGGTGCGCCCGGCGACAAGCGGCTCGCAGACGCTCAAGGACGCCACCAACGAGGCCATCCGCGACTGGGTGCAGGACCCCGACAACACGTTCTACATCATCGGCTCGGTCGTCGGCCCGCATCCGTACCCGATGATGGTGCGCGACTTCCACTGCGTGATCGGCGAGGAGACGCGCGCGCAGCTCAAAGCGAAGGAGGGCCGCGAGGTGCCGGACGCCGTGGTCGCGTGCGTGGGCGGCGGCTCGAACGCGATGGGCATCTTCTACCCCTACTTGAACGACGACGTGCGCCTCGTCGGCGCTGAAGCGGCGGGCGAAGGCCTCGACGGCAAGCACGCCGCCACGCTCACGCTCGGCGAGCCGGGCATCCTCCACGGCGCGATGAGCTTGCTGCTGCAAGACGACGCTGGGCAGGTTCAACTCGCCCACAGCGTCTCCGCGGGCCTCGACTACCCCGGCGTTGGACCGGAGCACGCCTACCTCAAGACGTCGGGCCGCGTGGACTACCGCCCCGTCACCGACCGCGAGGCGCTCGACGGCGTAACGCTGCTTTCGGAGACAGAGGGCATCATCCCCGCGCTCGAAACCGCGCACGCCTTCGCCGTCCTCGCCGACGTGTGCGCCGACCTCGGCCCCGACGACCTCGTGGTCGTCAACTGCTCCGGCCGCGGCGACAAAGACATGGAGACGATCGCGGCGTACCTGTAGAACAAAACGAGAGGCGTTGCGACGCCGCTCTTCCTCAGCCTACAGGTTCGGAATCACGGGCACGAGGCCGTCCTCGGCCAGCTTCTCGTACACAAGCTCTGCGAGTCTGCTCCCAACGCCTTTGCTGCCTACGGTCATGGCGTTTTCCAGCGTGATCTCTGCCGTGGCGTGCCAGACGCGCTCCCTCGTTGCCATGTCGTGCAGGCTTGCGCTCACGGTGTGACTACGCTTGTTGTTGTAGCCTGTCGGAGGAAGGCCGCCATTAACTCCAGGTGCGCCGCTCGCAGTAGGCGGAGTCGCATTACTCCTCACGTATTCTCGCTGCTTCTCTTCGATAATGAGAATCTGCGTGGTGCCTTCGCTCGCGTCTCTGAACACGACGGGGAGGTCTTCCTGCGGCTCGTCCTGCAAAAAGACGACGCGGGGACGCACCGTGTATTCGATTTCCACGATTTGGAAGCGGTAGCCGAGTTCGTCTACCATTCCCTCAGCGACCTCCTCGGAGAAACCCACGAATCGGGTTTCGATGTGCAGCTTCTCCACGGCTGTCGCATAGTCCGCTGTTTTGCTGGATTCGATGTTCGAAGAGACGCAGCCGCTGAGCAGCAACAGTCCAAGTAGGGCAGTACGCATGGGTCTGGGCGGGTAAAAAAACGGCACCAAACTAATGCCAACACCCCAATGACGCAACCACCTACACGCGCGGTGCGCGCTTGGAGGCGGCCTTGAGCGAGGTACCGGTCGTCGCCATGCCCGCGTGGTGCATCTGGCGGTCGAGGATGTGGTAGAAGAGCGCCTTTTCCTGCTGCCGGACGACGGCCCGCTCGTGGGCCTCCTGCAGAATGATCGGGTAGCCGCCGCCCTTCTCGCACTGGTCGAGCACGACGGCGTGGATGAGATCGACCCACTCGGGCTGGTCGGCGACCCACGCGGGGATCTCCACGCGGGCGACTTCGCCTTCGAGCCGGACGTAGAACGCGCAGATGCGGTGCGGGCCGTACTCGTCGAGGATGTGCGAGCCGGACGCGAAGCAGCCGGAGCGCTCGCCCACGGCCAGCGTGTCCTCGATCACATGCCGGTCGAGCAACCCCGTCAGCGTGTCGGCGGCGGTGCTGCGCTCGGTCTCGCCGCAGTAGAAGCGCAGCAGGTTGACGAGTTCGTTGTTGCCCGGCTGCGAGACGTAGGAGCAAACCGGGAGGCCGTGCTCCAAGAAGGCATCGAGAACCTGGAGGTAGTCGCCGATGAGTTTCTGTTCGAGGCGGCGGTTTTTCATGCCGCGCACCATCCAACGGATGAGCGTGCCGTCGGCTATCGCCAGGATCGGGCGGGCCGAGCGCCGCGCCTCGTGCGCCGTCTGGAGGAGTTGTTCGAGTTCGAGTTGGTCGCGCAGCGCCGAGACCACCTCGGTGGTGAGGTCGTGGATCGCCGCCTCGCCGTCGTCGCCGCGGAGCGCGTCGAGGTCCTGGTCGCGGTAGCGGAGGCTCGGCGCGGCGCGCATCACGGGCGGCTCGGTGGTGCCGTACTGGAACGCGATGCAGCCGACGTTGAGCAGGTAGCACGCCGGCTCGATGTGGCGGTCGGGGTAAATCTGCGAGCCGTCGGTCGCCACCACGGTCACGAAATCGGGGCGCGGGCTGCACGCCTGCCCGACGCCGGGGTCCTCACGCAGGTTGGCAAGCAGGACCCGCCACCCGGCCCGCTGCGCGTCCTCCGACACCTGCTCCCACGAAGCCGCACACCCGGCCAGCGCCTCCCGCGCGTCGAGGCGCTGCCGAGCGTGCCGCTCCTCCGCCTCACGGCGGTAGCCCGCGAAGTCGCGAAACTGCCCGTGAAGCTGGTGGAAATCGAGCACGATGCGAAGTGAAAGGTTGGAAGTAGGAAGTGGCTCTCGGAAGCAGCGGCTGAAGTTACTCGTACCCCGACATCCTGGTCGAACCTTGTAGAGCGCTTCCGGTTTAGCACCGCTGTCTTCGTCCGGCGAGACGGTTGAACTGCTCCGACTTCTCACTTCCAACTTCCCCTTTCACGCTTCATTGACCTCCCTCTACGTCCATATTCCGTTCTGCGCGCGGCGATGCGTCTACTGCGACTTCTTCTTCACGACGACCGACAAGAACTACGGCGCGTTCGTGCAGGCGCTCAGCGTGGAGATCGAGGCCGTCGGCAAGAAGCATGGCCGCGGGCACGACGGAGAGCGCCTGCCGCTGCGGACGATCTACCTCGGCGGTGGGACGCCCTCGCTGCTGCCGCTGGACGAGGTCAAGACGATCCTCAACGCCGTCCACGCGCACTTCGACACAAGCCATGTCGAGGAAGTGACGTTTGAGGCCAACCCGGAAGACCTCGCGCCCACCGACGACCCCGCTGCGGGGCTCGACTACCTGCGCGGGCTCCGGGCGATGGGCGTCACGCGGCTCTCGCTCGGCGTGCAGTCGTTCTACGACGAGGACCTGGCGTTCATGAACCGCGTCCACGACGCCGAGCAAGCCGAGCGAGCCGTCGACCACGCGCTGGAGGCGTTCGAGAGCCTCTCCGTGGACTTCATCTTTGGCCTGCCGGAGCAGCCGTTCGAGCTGTGGGGCGCCAACCTGGAGAAAGCATTGCGCCTTGGCGTGCCGCACCTCTCGACCTACAGCCTCACCGTCGAGGAGCGGACGCCGCTGCACAAACAAGTCCAGCGCGGCTTCGTCGAACCCGTCGCCGACGAGGCCATGCGCGAGCGGTTTCTCTTCACGATCGACTACCTCACAGGCAAAGGCTACGACCACTACGAGGTCTGCTCGTTCGCCCTGCCACGGGACGGCGACGCCACGCACCGGAGCCTGCACAACCAGGCCTACTGGCGCCACCAGAACTACCTCGGCGTGGGCCCGAGCGCGCACAGCCTGTGGTGGCGCACCGGCTCGCTCGCCGACCGCTGGGCCAACGTGCGCAGCATGCGCCACTACCGCACGCTGCTCGACCTCCACGAGCTCCCCACTGACGAGATCGATACGCTCGACCTCGAATCGCTGGGCGACGAGTACGTCCTGCTGAGCCTCCGCCTCATGGACGAAGGCCTCGACCTCGACCATGCGCGGCACCGCTACGGGTTCGACCTCCAGACGTCGCGCCAGTCCGCCCTCGCCGACTTGCAGCGAGGCGGGCTCATCCGCCCCCTCGACGACGGACGTGTGCGGCTCACGAAGGAAGGCGCCGTCGTGGCCGACGCCGTGGCGCTCAAGCTGATCGGTGGCTGAGCGGCACGTTTGGCGCCCCCTCGTTCGTTGAGGCTTCGCGCTGCGGCGCCTCTTCGCGCCCGATCTTTATCCGCTGCTCTTCCGCATACCGATTCCAGACTGATGCTCCGCGTCTTCCCCGCCCTACTCCTGCTTGCCGCCCTCGTCCTCGCCGCCTGCGGTGGCGACGAGCCCGCACGCACCGAAGTGCCGCCCGGCGCGCTCATCCAGCAGCCCGACTCGATCCCGTTCACGAAGCACGGCGAGCTGCAGATCGTGCGGCCCGACGGACGCGTCATCGTAGACCTCGCCATCGAGATCGCCGACTCTGACTCGGCGACGCAGCGCGGCCTGATGCAGCGCAGCGGTCTCCCTGAGGATAGCGGCATGCTGTTCATCTTCCCCAACCCACGCCCGCTGAGCTTCTACATGGCCAACACACCGCTGTCGCTCGACATCATGTTCTTCAGTCCCGATTCGGTGTTCCTCAACGCGGCGACCTACACGCAACCGTTCTCGCCGGAAAACCTGACTTCGGAGGGCATCGGCCAGTTCGTGCTGGAGACCGAGGCCGGCTTCGTGGACCAGGTCGGCCTCACGCAGGGCGACCGGATCACCTGGACGCGTACGGACCGCTAGCCTCGCAGGTGGAACCGCTCGCAGACGCGGGCGAGGCGAGGTGTCATGAACCAGTCCGTATCGACCGCCTCGACCTCGGTCACGGTCATCGCGCCGAACCCGGTCTGCCGGTGCGCATCGAGGCAGGCTGCGAAACGCGCCGGATTGCGGAGCGGAGCGCGGTAGCGCGCTACGGTTGCGTGGGCGATGGCAACCTCGAACCGGTCGTCGAGCGCCTGCGCGAGCCCCGCGCGCTTGAGCGCGGCCTGGAGCGAAGCTCGGAGGTGGTCGAGCGCCTCGTCCGTCGGATAGCCCTGCAGCAGCACGGCGTCGCGTGACCCCGTCAGGCCCCAGCACACGAGCCCGAACGGCGGAGAGCGCCGCAAGACGGGCCGTACGGCGTCTAGGAAGTCGTCGCGGAGGGCGAGCAGGGGCTGCGCGTCGTCCTGCACCTGCACGAGGGACTGCACGGTGACATGCAGGCTCGCTTCGGGGTAGAGGTAGACGCCCGGCTCGTCGTTGGTCAGCGCGGTGAGCGCTGTCATCAGCGCTGAGCGCGGACCGGGCGCGATGCGGGCCGCCAGGGTCAGCCCTCGGCGCGTGTCCTCAACCTCGTCGCGCAGGTACGGATTGATCCGCGCCTGCCCAGCTGCCACAATTGGGCGTGCGTCCGCCCAAATGGCATCGTATCGGGCGCGAAGCCGCCGGTGCGGCTCCTGCATGGATGAGCGGCGCACGTGCACGGCGTTCGGCGCGGTCTGCAGCTAGAGCGAGAACGACTCACCGCAGGCACACGTGCGCATCGCCTGGGGGTTCTCGAAGTGGAAGCCACGGCCTTCGAGGCCGTCCGAGAAGTCGAGCGTCGAGCCCTCGAAGTAGAGGAAGCTCTTCAGATCGAAGATGATGCGGAGGCCGTAGGCGTTGAGCAGTTCGTCCTCGTCGCGGCGGGTGGTGTCCCATCCCATGTCGTAGGTCAGTCCCGAGCAGCCGCCCGGCACAACGGCTACGCGGAGGTAGACGGCGTCCGTGTCCACGCCTTCCTGGTCGGCGATGGCGCGGAGCTTGGCGGCAGCCCGGTCGGTGATCTGGATGGCAGCACCACCGGCAGAAGCGTGATCGAGGGCTGGACTGTCGAGGGTAGCAGACATGGGCCGGAGGGACGGTAGGTAGGACCGGTGTGCGGAGCGTGAGTTCGTGGGCTTTCCGAACGATTCGGGGTTTGCCCGGTTTCGTTGGCTCGGACCTCCCCCCTATCTTCGCTGGCCGTTTCGAACGATTTAGCACAGACCTAGGCGAGGGTATGCGCCTTCGATGAACCCAGGGGGAGACACGGTTGTGGGGGAACCCCTTACAGCCTCTCCGGTATCGCCACAGCCCTGACCGCCGCTTCTCATGTCCGGCTGGGAACCCTTCTGCGCGCACCCTTCTGCGTCCCACCCGCCGCGTCCTGGCGACGCTGCTTCCAGACCTGAACCCCAGGCGGCCCCAACCTCGGGCCTCCCCGGAATCTCGCCCCACCGCTATGAGCACCTACACCGAACACGATTTCTTCGAGGACGTCTCCCAAGAGGGCTACAAATACGGCTTCACTACAGAGGTTGAGTCCGAGAAAGCCCCCAAGGGTCTCTCGGAGGAGACGATCCACTTCATCTCCGACCAGAAGGGGGAACCCGACTGGCTGCGCGAAGAGCGCCTGAAGGCCTACCGCCACTTCGAGAAGATGCTCGCCGAGACCGACGGCGAGGTCCCAGACTGGGCGCTCCTGGAGATCCCCAACATCGACTTCCAGGACGCCTACTACTATGCCGCGCCCGGCAAGAAGCCGCGCTACGACTCCATCGACGACGTGCCGCCGGAGATCCTGGCTGACTTTGAGAAGCTCGGCATTCCGCTCCGCGAGCAGGCCACCCTGGCCGGCGTTGCCGTGGATGCCGTGATGGACTCCGTCTCTGTCGCGACCACGTTCAAGAAGGAGCTCGCCGAGCAGGGCATCATCTTCTGCTCGTTCTCCGAGGCTGTCGAAGAGCACCCGGAGCTCGTGCGGAAGTACATGGGCTCGGTGATCCCCTACACTGACAACCTCTTCGCCGCGCTCAACTCGGCCGTCTTCTCCGACGGGTCGTTCTGCTACATCCCGAAGGGCGTGCGCTGCCCGATGGAGCTCTCGACCTACTTCCGCATCAACGAGGCCAACACGGGCCAGTTCGAGCGCACGCTGCTCATCTGTGAGGAGGGCGGCTACGTCTCTTACCTCGAAGGCTGCACCGCCCCGATGCGCGACGAGAACCAGCTTCACGCTGCCATCGTCGAGATCATCGCCATGGACGACGCCGAGGTGAAGTACTCGACCGTCCAGAACTGGTACCCTGGCGACAAGGAAGGCAACGGCGGCATCTACAACTTCGTGACCAAGCGCGGCCTCTGCGAGGGGCGCAACTCCAAGATCACCTGGACGCAGCTTGAAACGGGCTCCGCGATCACGTGGAAGTACCCGTCGTGCATCCTCAAGGGCGACGGCTCCGTCGGCGAGTTCTACTCGGTGGCCTTCACGAAGGACTACCAGCAGGCCGACACGGGCACCAAGATGATCCATCTCGGCAAGGACACGCGCTCGACAATCATCTCGAAGGGGATCTCAGCCGGTAAGTCGAACAACACGTACCGCGGTCAGGTGAAGGTGCTCAAAGGCGCGAAGAACGCCCGCAACTTCTCGCAGTGCGACTCGCTGCTCATCGGCGACCGCTGCGGCGCACACACCTTCCCCTACATCGAGATCAACAACCGCACGGCGAAGGTCGAGCACGAAGCGACTACATCCAAAGTCGGCGAAGATCAGATGTTCTACTGCAAGGCACGCGGCCTCACCGAGCAGGATGCCCTCAACCTGATCGTGAACGGCTACGCCAAGGAGATCCTCCAGAAGCTCCCCATGGAGTTCGCCGTCGAAGCCCAGAAGCTCCTCTCCGTCCAACTCGAAGGCTCGGTCGGCTAGCGGCTACGCCGGCATGGAGGTGTGCACGTGTGGATGTGTGAACGCCCCGGTACGCACCCTCCGCCTTCACTTCTCCACCTCCTTTCTGACGACACCAGACCTATGCTGACCATCACCAACCTCCACGCCCGTGTCGAGGACAACGAGCACGAGATCCTCAAGGGCCTGAGCCTCGACATCAAGCCGGGCGAGGTCCACGCCATCATGGGCCCGAACGGCTCCGGCAAGAGCACCCTTGCTTCCATCCTCGCCGGCCACGAGGACTATGAGATCACGGAGGGCGCCATCGACTTTGACGGCGAGGACCTACTGGAGATGGATCCGGAGGAGCGCGCCCGCGAAGGTGTGTTCCTGGCGTTCCAGTACCCGGTGGAGCTACCCGGCGTGAGCGCGATGCAGTTCATGCGCGCGGCTGTCAACGCCAAGCGCGCACACCATGGCGAGGAGGAGCTCAGCGTGAGCGACTTTCTCAAGCTGATGCGCGAGAAGGCCGAGTTCGTGGGCCTCAACAGCAAGCTGGTCAGCCGCTCGGTCAACGAAGGCTTCTCCGGAGGCGAGAAGAAGAAGAATGAGATCTTCCAGATGGCCATGCTCGACCCGAAGCTCGCCATCCTCGACGAGACCGACTCCGGCCTCGACATCGACGCCCTCAAGGTGGTGTCGGACGGCGTGAACAAGCTGCGCTCGGAGAACCGTGCGTTCCTCCTCATCACGCACTACCAGCGGCTCTTGAATTACATCCAGCCAGACTACGTGCACGTCCTCGTCGACGGCCGCATCGTGAAGTCGGGCGGCAAGGAGCTCGCGCTCGAACTCGAAGAAAAGGGCTACGACTGGATCAAGCAGGAAGCCGCCGTTCCGGCCTAAGTGTGGATGTGTACAGGTGTGGACGTAAGAACGTCTGCCTGTGCGCCCCACACCCATACGTTCTCACTTCCAAACGTTCGCACCTCCGATGCAGCCCCCCGTCCTCTCCACCGCCCCGCCGTTCGTCGAGCGCGCTGTCGAAGCCTACGAGAAGGCCTACGCGCTCCGTGGCACCAACGGCACGCCCGACCGCGTGAAGGCGCTCCGCCGCCACGCCTTCGAGACGTTCAAAGCGCTCGGCCTACCCGGTCGGCGCTCCGTCCGCGCGATTCGCGAAGCGTACAAGTACACCAACGTTGAGCGCGCACTCCGCCACGGCTACGCGTTCCCGCACTTCACCGACGACACCCGCCTTGTCGGGGCCGACCTCGACCCGTTCCGCATCCCCGACCTCGACGCCTACACGGTGGTCGTCATCAACGGCGTCTACATCGAGGCGCTCTCCGACTGGGACGCGCTGCCTGACGGCGTCACGCTCGAAGGGCTCCGCGAGGCGTTCCACGACTACCCGGACCTCGTCGCCGAGCACTACGGCAAGCATCTCCAGATCGAGGACGACGCCTTCGCCGCGCTCAACACCGCGTTCGACCAAGACGGTGTCTTCGTGCACGTCCCGGAAGGCATTGAGCTAGAGAAGCCGATCCACATCATCTCGGTGCTCAACACCGACGACGATGCCGTCGTGCAGACGCGCCACCTGTTCGTCGTGGAAGCGCAGGCCAAGGCGACCATCATCGAGTCGCAGGTGAGCACCCGCTCCGGCGCCCAGACGCTCGGCAACTACGCCGTCGAGGCCTACGTCGCGGAGGAAGGCAACCTCGACCACTACCTCATCCAGGACGAGGGCGACGCCGCCTCGCAGATCCGCGCCAGCCAGTTCGTGCAGGAGACGCAGTCGTATTGCTCGACCATCACGGTGACGCTCGCGAGCCGCCTCGTGCGCAACAACCTCGCGCTGCTGCCCGGCGCCCCCTTCTGCGACACGCACCTGCTCGGCCTCTACGTGGCCCAGGGCAACGCGCAGGTTGACAACCACACGACGCTCGACCACGCCGCCGAGGACTGCGAGTCGAACGAGCTCTACAAGGGCATCCTCACGGACAAGGCGATGGGCGTCTTCAACGGCCGCGTGCTCGTGCGCCGCGACAGCCAGCGCATCAACGCCTACCAGCAGAGTGCGGCCGTGCTGCTGAGCGACAACGCGCGCAACTATGCCAAGCCCGAGTTGGAGATCTACGCCGACGACGTGAAGTGCTCGCACGGCTCCGCCACGGGCCAGCTCGACGCCGAGGCACTGTTCTACCTCCGCGCGCGCGGCATCGGCAAGCGCCAAGCCGAGGCGCTGCTACTGCAAGCCTTCGCAGGCGAGGTGCTCGAAGAGATCAAGGTCGAGCCGCTGAAGGACTACCTCCTCGACCGCGTGGAGACACGTCTGCACGCATAGCGACCGACCTGGCATGCAACACGGAAGCGGGAGTGGCTTGCAGGCTGCTCCCGCTTTTCGTTAGGACAAGGCCCAGTCACCCGGGAGAGCGGAGCGCGCCTCCATCAGTGCGAAGCCGAGCAGGTTCGCTCCGCGCCAGGACCGCAGGCTTGATGCCCTTGTGTCGTCCGCGGCCAAGCCAATGCCCCAGATGCGATCACGTGGGCTCGCTTCGACGAGGACCCGCCGATTTGTCCGACGGAGGAATTCACCGAGCGCTTTGTTCTGCTCAAACTTCGCCTGGTTGCCCCGCACGACGATGTCGAAGCGAGCGTCCTGCCAAGTAGGATCATCAAACCCGCGCACCTGCCGGCCCAGCTTCTTGGCCGCGCCTGGGTGAGGGGCGGTGATGATGCGTTGTCGCATGTCTTCATCGCCGAACAGCCGCGCTTTTTCGGCCATCATAAAGTGTTCAGCCGTTAGATATAGGTACCCATCAACGCTGAACGGCGCCGTGTACCACTGCGAGAGGCATGCTTTGCCTATTCGACCGTCGGACCGCGGCTTATGCCCCCAAAAGAAGAGGTACTTGAACCGCCTACCACGTTGCACGGCCTGCTGAATCTGGTCAAGGGTGGTTGGAAGTGGAGCCATAGCCTCACCATCTGGTTGCTGCACTTTCACTCGCAAGCACTACGCGTACGGCTCTGCTCGTCCGTGCACGCCCCCGACAGCGCGAATCACGGCCCAGCACTTCTTGCAAGTCACAGCCAATGCGTCCGTCGTGGCGATACCCTCTACCTCGGCGCGGTGTGCTGCCTCCACATCACGCGGGCTGCACGCGACCATACCTTCCCGGTTAAGGAAGTGGAGATCAAGTTTGGCTCGGTTGTTCGTTCGGCGCCAGGACGTCATGGTGAGTCGCAGTTGTGCGTGTCTCGGTGTGTAGCGATTCAGGTTTTCGGGCTGAACTCGTAGGTCCAAAAATCGTCGTCGCGCACGTAGCCGAGGTCGTTGTAGAGTGCCTGGGCTGCGTGGTTGGTGCGCTCCGTAGACAACTGGACGCCTGCGGCTCCTGTCTCAGCAGCAAATGCGTGCGCAGCCTCTATGAGCGCCCGAGCCACGCCCATTCGGCGTGCCGATGCGGCCACGAACAAGTCGTTCAGCACCCAAAGCCGCCGCATACGCACCGAGGAGAAGAAGGGGTAGAGTTGCGTGAAACCGACTGCTTCGCCCTGCTCGGCTGCTCTTGCGGTTAGGATGACCGACTCCTCCCCATCGAGCCGCGCTCGTAGAAACAGCCGTGCGCCATCCAGATCCGCGTCTTGGCGGTAGAACTGGCGGTAGGCGTCAAAGAGGCGAGCGAGGTCGTCCAGATCGGCGACCGAAGCCTGGCTGACCGAGAATTCCTGGGTAGGCGATGCAAGGTCCATGTGCGTGCTTGGGAGCGTTGCGGGCTTATGAGCCATAGTATAGGTGCCGCTCCTCCACAGATGGGCATCGAGCTCCACGGCGAGACACAACCCCGTGCCAATGCGCGTCCAGCAGACAAAAAACGGCTCCCACATACAGTGAGAGCCGTCTTGGCCAGTCGGGGTGACTGGATTTGAACCAGCGACCTCTTCGTCCCGAACGAAGCGCGCTACCGAGCTGCGCCACACCCCGATTAGAGTCAGAAAGCATACGACGCTCGCGGGCCAGCACCAAGTGAAAGCCGCGCAAAGCTAGCCCTGACTGCTCAGTTCGTGCAGATCGACCGCAGCATCTTGCGGCGGCGCGTCAGGTGCTCCTGCCACTCAACCTCCCCGATCTCGTCGTCGTCGCGGAAGTACGCCCAGCGCTCGACCCGATCCTGTTCGGCCTCTGGGAGCAGGTGCGCTACTCGCTTGAGCGTCGGCGTGAGTCCCATCTGATGCACAAACGTCACGGTAGCGCGGCCTTCGTTCTGGGTCCGCACCGCGAGCCAGTTGTCCCCGCAGACGTGGCACGAGTAGAACCGCGCGTCGGGCTCGTGCGCGAGCACTTCGTCGTCGATCTCGATTTCCTCGACGTCCATCGGCACGAGGCCGAACGCGCCGCAGGCTTTGCATTGGAGGCGTTCCATCGGAAGCGAATTAGTGGTCCGCACTCAACCCGCGCGGCTTGTCGTAGTTCGTGAACTCCAGACGCGGACCTACATCAGCCCCCGTTCGGCGAGCGAGGTCCACTGCCGCCCGGCGATGATGAGGTGATCGTGGACCGGCACGCCCATGAGCTTGCCCGCCTCGACGAGTTGCTTCGTGACGCGCACGTCCTCGCGGCTCGGCTCGGGGTTGCCTGACGGGTGGTTGTGAAGGCACACGAGCGCCGCGGCATTTTCGAGGATCGCTTTGCGGAAGACGGCGCGCGGCTCCACGATGGACGCGGCGAGTCCGCCCTCGCTGATGGTCGCATCGCCTGCGATCACGCCGGCCGTGTTGAGGAAGACCGTCACGAAGACCTCGCGCGGGAGATCGCGTAGGCGCGGCCCGTAGACGCGCGCCACGTCGGCGGGGCCGGTGACCTGCACGCGCTCGCCCGGCCCCTCGGCTTCCACGCGCCGTCCGATTTCGAACGCCGCCATGAGTTGCACGGCCTTCGCTGGACCGATGCCCGTCACGCGCTTGAGTTCGCGGAGGTCGCGCCGGGAGAGCTTGCCGAGCGAGCCGTAGGTCCGCACGAGCGCCTGCCCGAGTTGCACGGCGGAGAGGCTGCCCTCTCTCGTCCGCGTACCGTTGCCGAAGATGAGCCCGATGAGTTCGGCGTCGGAAAGCGCAGCGGCTCCGCGTTGCATCAGCTTCTCGCGGGGGCGCTCGTCCTCGGACCACTCGCGGATGGGGACGTGGTAGGCGATGGGCGGCTCGGCAGGCTGCATGAGGGTCTGGGCATGTGAGCGTCTGTGGGTCTGCGAGTAGACACGCCGCGACGGGAGACGTAACCCCGGCGTCATGCCTCTCAGGCGTAGCTTCTGACGCCACTCACCCAGCCCTTCTCCCCATGCGTGCTCCTCTCCTCCTCGCTGTCCTCGTAGGCCTTGTCGGCTGCGGCGGTTCCGACCTGCTCACGCCGTCGGATGCGCTCCGCACCGCCCAGGCGCTCCCCTCGGACTTCGCCTACCCCGCCCACGACACCGTGCGCGTGGCGACCTACAACGTCGAGAACTTCATCGACGCGTTCGACAACCCCTACATCGACAACGACCGGGAGGACGCGCCCGACCCCGACGCCGTCGCGGAGAAAGGGCGGCTCTTCGCTGAGGCCGTCCGCGCGCTCGACGCCGACGTGCTCTCGATCCAGGAGGTCGAGAGCGAGCAGCAGCTCAAGCTCCTCGCTGACGCGCTCTTCCCGGAGATGGGCTACCAGTTCTTCGCCTCGACGGAGAGCCCGAATTGGTACCAGAACGTGGTCGTGATGAGCCGCCTCCCGCTCGGGCCGCTGACGTCGTTCGCGGACGTGTGGACGCCCATCGAGGGCCAGACCAACGACGACGGCACGCCGGCATCGACAAGCCTCGTCAACCACCGCCTTTTTTCCGTCGAGGTGCGCGCACGGGAGGACTACACCTTCACGCTCGTCGCTGCGCACATGAAAGCGGGTCGGGGCGAGCGCAACGAAGGCTGGCGTCTCGGGCAGATTGACCTGCTCAACGCACACCTGGCGTCGCTCAGCCCCGAGGCGAACGTAATCGTAGCGGGCGACCTCAACCTGCTGCCTGACAGCCGCGAATATGCCCGCCTCACCGCAACGCCGACGATGGACACGCTGGCCGTGCGCCCCCTCCCCCTCGTCGATCCGCTGGCGACGCGACGCGCGCGGACGCCTGCGCTGACGTACACGCACCCGTCTGACGATCCCACGCGCCAACTCGACTACCTCCTCGTCAGCGGCACCATGCGCCGCGAACTCGTCCCCAACAGCACACAGGTCGCATTCCCGCTCGCCACAGAGACCCTACCGACCCTCAGCGACCACCTCCCTGTCATCGCGACGATTATTGCCCGGGAGTGAAGTCTTTTAACAAGCCAGCTTAATGAGCTATGCTAGTGTCACCCTGAACTCGGTTTAGAATCACTGACGACTAAAGGACTTCGGCACATCGCTGAGATGCTGAACCAAGTTCAGCATGACAAGATCGATCGTATGCCGACAGATCTTGCACTATCCGTCGAAAAGCGCCTGTGTGAGCTTCACGAACTCGGTCGGCGTGAGCGCTTCGGGACGGAGCGTCTGCATTGCCTCGGGGATCGCGCCGGGGACCTGCTTCGCGAGGGCTTTCAGGCTCGACCGGAGCATCTTGCGGCGCTGCCCGAACGCGGTCCGTACGACGTTCCGCAGCCGGTCCTCGTCTACATCGGGTTCTTCGATGTCGGAAAAATCGAGGGCGACGACAGCGCTGTCGACCTTCGGCGGCGGGCTGAACGCACCCGGCTTGACGGTGAAGAGGTACGATGGCCGCGCCCAGAGTTGGAGTTGCACGCTGAGGATCCCGTACGCCTTCGTCCCTGGCTCCGCAACAAGCCGCTCGGCGACTTCCTTCTGCATCATCACGACGGCCCGCCGCAGGTGCCGCCGTGCGCCGAGCAGCGCGAAGAGGATCGGCGAGGTGATGTAGTACGGCAGGTTGCCCACCACCGTCAGCCCGTGTTCACCAGCTCTCAGTTCGGCTGCCAGCGCAGCCCAGTCGGCGTCGAGTACGTCGGTGTGCCGTACGTCGAGGCCGGGCAGTTCAGCTTGCAGTACCTCGATGGCTCGCTCGTCTACTTCGAGGGCCACCAACCGGGCGAAGCGGTCCGCCAGCGGCTTCGTCAACGCACCGGTACCCGGTCCGATTTCCACGACGGGGTCATCCGGCTCCGCGTCCAACGCAGCCACGATGCGCGCGATGGCATGGCGATCGTGCAGGAAGTGTTGGCCGAGGCTTTTTTTGGGTCGCAGGTCAGAGGTCACAGGTCGAAGGTCAAGCAGCATCCAAGCTCGCAGACCTTCGACTTACGACCCTGGACCCGCAGCTATGCGTCTAGCGCGTCCGCTTGCGGCGGTTGCGGACGTAGTCCTCGAAGAGAAAGCCGCCGAGGTCGTCGAGGCTGGCGTAGTAGGCGCGGCCCTGGTTGACCTCCGTGAGGCGACGGACAAAGTCCTGGAGGTACGGGTCCTTGGCGATCATAAACGTGGTGATCGGGATGCGCTCGCGGCGGCAGACGGCGGCCTCGTCGAGCACCTTGTTCACGATCTTGCGGTCGAGGCCGAACGAGTTTTTGTAGAGTCGCCCCGCTTCGAAGTGCGCCGAGGGCTTGCCGTCGGTGATCATGAAGATCTGCTTGTTGCGGTTCTTGCGCCGCCGCAGGATCATCCGCGCGCGCTCCAGTCCGGCGCGTGTGTTGGTATGAAACGGGCCAACCTGGAGGTAGGGCAGGTCCTTCATCGCCACCTCCCACGCCTCGTTGCCGAACGCAACGATGTCGAGCGTGTCTTTCGGGTACTGCCGCGTGATGAGTTCGGCGAGCGCCATCGCCGTCTTGCGGGCGGGCGTGATGCGGTCCTCGCCGTAGAGCACCATCGAGTGCGAGAGGTCGATCATGAGGACCGTCGCCACGCTCGTGTGGTGGTCCGTCTCGTAGACCTGGAGGTCGTCCTCGTGGAGGTTGAAGTCGCCGAGGTTGCCGCTCATGCCGCTGCGGCGGAAGGCGTTCGAGAGAGTGCCAGTGATGTCGAGGTCGCGGAGGTCGTCGCCCCACTCGTAGCTGCGGGTCTCCGGCAGGCGCTCGGAGCCGCTTCCCATGTGCGGCGTCTTGTGGCCGCCGCGCCCCGACTTGCGGAGTTGCTTGAAGATCTCCTCCAGCGACCGCTCGCGCAGGCCGCGCTCGGTCTTCTTGGTGATCTGCGCCACGCCCGTCTGCTCGTCGCGCTCGATGTAGCCGCGGTTCTTCAGCTCCTCGATGAAGTCGCCGATGCCGAAGTCCTCGCCGTCGGTGAAGCCGTAGCGCTCGTCGAGCTGCGTGAGCCACTGGAGCGCCTCGTTGGCGTCGCCGCCCGTGTGGTAGAGGAGCTGCTGGAAGAGGTCGAGGAGTTTATCGAAGGCCGGGCGCTGGTCGCCATGCCGGGCCTCGTCCCACTCGGAATAGCGGAAGGTCATAGGGGCGTGGTCGCTTGTCCTTGGTGCCTAGTCCTTAGCCGAAAGCAGCCGCGCTGTTCCGCGCAGTCCTGTATTGCACACCAACAACCTGGAACGAACGACCAACGGCTACCCCCGATACGGGCGTTCCAGATAGCGACGGGCGCGGTCGCGGCTCGTGCCGACCTCGCGGAGGCGCAGGACGTCGCGGTAAGCGGCCTCGGCGCTTGGGCGGTCTCCGTTGGCGTCGTGGGCCATACCCTCGCGGAGGCGGCCGAGGACCACGAACGCGGAGGTCCCATCGCGCTGCTCAGCGACGTGGCGCAGGTCGGCGAAGTGGGTGAGCGCGCGGTCGTAGTTGCGGAGCCGCATCGCGCGCTGGGCGAGGTAGTAGTGCGCCTGCTCGGCGACGGAGTCGTTGTAGCCGGTCTGATTGCGCCGCACCTTGCCGAGGGCGTCGGTCCAGACCTCAGCGGCTTGGTCCCAGTGGCCGAACCGCGCGAGCACGCGGCCTTCGAGCGCGTGGAAGAAGGCGTTGTTCGGGTGTTGCTCGCGGAGAAACTCGGTGAACTGGAGCGTCTTCACGTAGTCGCGCTCGTAGAGGTAGTAGATCTGCAGCAGGAAGTACGCCGCCTCGGTCTGGATGTACGACCCGTGGCGGTACGTCCGGTGGAGGTTCGACAGGCCGCGCCCTTTGTCGCCGGGCGGAAACATCGCGGCGAAGGGCCGCGCGACGGCATGGCGCTCGGGGACGGCCACGGCGAAGTAGTCGTAGATGCCGATGCCGAAGAGGAAGTCCGGGTTGTCGGGCGACTGCTCGTTGACGCGGAGGACGTAGCGGAGGGCGCGCTGCCCGTCGCGTGCGGCGCGGAGGTAGTTCTTGCGGTTGGCGTGGTGGCGTCCTCGGAAGCCCAGCGCCGCGCCCTTGAAGAAGAGCGCGTCGAGGTTGTCGTCGTCGCGGCGGAGGAGGCGGTCGGCGCGGTCGATGGTGCGGTCCATCGCGGCCAGGAAGGCCGCGTCGTGCTCGGTCGAGCCGAGGTCGGCGAGGATGCGCCACCAGGGCACGAGACCTTCGAGGAACGGCACGACGGGGTGGTCGGGGTGCCGCCCGGCGAGAAAGCCAAAGGTGGCGGCCGCCTCGTCGTAGCGCATGTCGTAGAGCTCGGCGAGCCCGCGTTTGGCGTAGGCTTCGAAGAGGGGATCTTCGAGCAGCGATGGGTCCTGCGCGTGGAGACGCGGCGCGCCTGCGAACCCTGCGAGGAGCACGCACAGCGCGACGGAAACGGCGAGCGAAAAACGGCGCATGACGACGGTGTGGAGAAGGCCGAGGTGGTACAGGAGGGCTATGGGGCTGTTCCTACGCCCGACGGCGGGGGCTGGCACAGCAACGCCGCCCTCGTTACGGCGAGAGCGGCGCGGAAGGCCGAGGACACAGCGGTGGCGAGAGGGGGTCGCCGCCGCAGACGGCTCGGTCCTTCGGATCGGACAGCAGCGCTAGTCGAGGGCGCGGCGGTAGGCAGGCCGTGCCTCGGTGGCGACCGCGCGAGCTTGGTCGAGGTCGAGCGCCTGTGTAAGCGCTTGGTAGTCGGGCGCGGCGGTCGCGTTGCCAATCAGGCCGCTCTCACTGCCCGGAATCAGCACCACGCGTACGGTGAGCGCGGGCTGGTCTTCCCACGTCAGCGCCTCCGAGGCGAAGAGGTCGATGTAGAAGTTGCCGACTTCGTACGAGAAGCTGTACGTGAGCGTGTAGTCCACGTCGATGTCGTCGTCGGCCTGCTCGCCGAGCGTGAGGGGCAGCGCGGTCCAGGTGATCCCAGCGTCCTCGGCGCGGAGGAGCCCGCCGTCGGCATACGCAAGGACGACGCCGTAGTCGACGATGTCGAGCGTGAGATCGTCGACCTCGACCTGGGCGAATGCGCTGCGACCGTCTTCCGAAATCGCCAGGTCGCCCCCGTCGAAGGTGAACGTGAAGACGAGAACCTCGGCGTCTTGCCCGTCGCGCCCGTCGAAGCCGTCACGGCCAGGAGGGCCCGGCGGGCCGACGTCGCTGTTGACGGAATAGTCGCAGCCGACGAGGGCCAGCGCGAGGAACGGCAGCAAGAGCAAAGAGCGGGACGGACGAAGCAGAGGCATGACTTTCAGGATCGGGTGGCCAGGTGTGGGGCGGCTCGCTATATGGTCAGCCGCTCGGCCCCCAACCGAGGTAACACCTGCCCCGCCCTACCGCGTCCGGTGCTCGACCTCGCCGCTGGCGTGTCCGATCAGCACGTCCGTGGCCAGCCCGAGGAAGAGCCCGTGGTCCAGCACGCCCGGCATGTCGAGGAGCGCCCGGTCCAGAGCTGCCGAATCGGCAATGCCGTAGGCGAACGTCGCGTCGAGCACCCAGAGGCCCTGGTCGGTGACGATGGGGCCGTCCTTCTGCTGGCCGGCCCGCAGCCGCACCGTCGCGCCGAGGCGTTCGAGCGCTTGCGTCACCGGCGCGACTGCCATCGGCACCACCTCGATGGGCACCGGCATCTTCGTGCCGAGCCGCTCGACTTCCTTCGACGGGTCGATGAGCACCACGAACCGCTCGGCGAGCGACGCCACCACCTTCTCGCGGGTGTGCGCCGCCCCGCGCCCCTTGATGAGGTCGAGCGACGGGTCCACCTCGTCGGCACCGTCCAGGGCGATGTCGAGGGCGAGGCCGTTGGGTCCGTCGAGGTCGTCGAGCGTGGCGAGCGGGACGCCGTGCTGGCGCGCAAGGCGCTCCGCAGCGAACGACGTGGGCGTACCGACGATGCGGAGCCCGTCCTGGCGCACGCGGCGCCCCAGTTCGGCGATGGCGAAGGCCGTCGTGGAGCCCGTGCCCAGGCCGACCTGCATGCCGTCTTCGACGAGGGCAGCGGCGGCTTCGCCAGCGATGCGTTTGGCTTCGGCAGACATAGTCAGAAGTGCGAAGTGCGAAGTGCGAAGTGCGAAGTGCGAAGTGCGAAGTGCGAAGTGCGAAAAGGTGCTGGTGCGATGGGGATGGTGTCAAGCGTGCTGCGCGAAGCCGGTGGGAAGAGCATCGGAGGCGCGAAACGGACGACTACCCTCCCCGTTTCTCCCGTGTCTAGCCTTTCGTCTTGCCAGCCTCCGACCATGCTCCGCGCTCGCTTTCTTCTCGTGCTGCTCGCTCTCGTGCTGTCCGCATGCCGACAGGACGCGCCCACGGACGACTCCGGCCTCGGCGTGCTGGAGGACCTGTCGAGCGCGTCCTTCTCGCTCGTGGACCAGGACAGCGTGGCCGTCGACTTCCCGTCCGACTTCGAGGGCAAGCCGGTCGTCCTCGGCTTCATCTACACGTTCTGCCCCGACATTTGCCCGGCGACCACGGCCAACATGAAGGAGATCCGGCGGCAGCTCGGCAACCCACCCGACGTGCAGTTCGCCACCGTCACCTTTGACCCGGAGCGCGACACGCCGAGCGTGCTCAAGAACTACGCCCGCGCCTACGGCCTCGCAGACACCGACTGGACGTTCCTCACCGGCACGCCTGACGAGATCAGCCGCCTCATGGAGCGTATGCGCGTCCGCGTCGAGCGCTCGGACTCCACCGTCAACGAGGACGGCTCGGTGTTCTACTTCGTGAACCACACCGACCAGATTTCCCTCATCGACGAGTCCGAGCGGCTCCGCTTCAGCTACGGCGGCAGCAACACCCCGCCCGAAATCATCGTGGAGGACACCAACGCGCTTCGCTGAGGCGCGCCCGCTCGTAGCTTATCGTACTTGCTTGGTCTTCCCTGTTTCCTCTGTTGGTTATGCGCTACGCCCTGCTCGCACTCGCTCTCGTCTTCGCCGCCTGTGCCCAACCCGACCCTCCAGCCGATCCGGATCCCGAGCCTGTCGAGGCTGCTCCGCTGACCGTCGAGAACGCCTGGGCACGCCCTGCGGCAGCAGGCGGTAACTCCGCGCTCTACATCACCCTCGTCGGGGGCTCCGCGGCGGATACCCTCGTGAGCGCCGAGAGCGCTGCCGTGAACGTAGTCGAGATCCACGAGTCGTTCGAGACTGAGACGGGCACCATGGGGATGCGCCCTGTCGAGATGCTGGCGGTCCCCGCTGGCGAGTCTGTTGCGTTGGAGCCCGGCGGCTTCCACGTCATGCTGATCGACGCCGCGTCGGACCTCGTGGTGGGCAGCCAAGTCGCGGCGGTGCTCAACTTCGCGCAGACGGGGCCGATCTCGGTGATGGCGCAGATCTCGGAAACCGCGCCGGAGGGCATGATGGCTGACAGCCCTGACGCCGTGGACTCTGACGACGCAAGCCCTGGCGACGACGCCACCGAGTAACGCTACGCCGACGCGATGGACTGGCTGATCGCGGGCTTCGTGTTTGGCTTCGTGGGCAGCGTCCACTGCGTCGGTATGTGCGGGCCGCTCGCGCTCGCACTGCCCGGAGCGACCGCTGCCCGCGTGCGGTTCCTCGCCGGGCGCGTGCTCTACAATCTCGGCCGTGCGACCACCTACGCGGCCCTCGGCGCGGCTCTCGGCGCGCTCGGTGCCGTGGTGGCGTTTGCCGGGTGGCAGCGCTGGCTCGCGTTCGGGCTCGGCGTGACGCTGGTGCTGCTCGCCTTCGTGCCGGTGCTGCGCCGTGCCCTCGGCGGCGTCGAAGGCTACACCGCACGGTGGCTCGGCCCCCTGCTGGCGCAGGTCGGTCCGCTGTATCAGCGCGGCGGACTCGCGTCGCTCTACGCCGTGGGCCTCCTGAACGGATTGCTCCCATGCGGCTTCGTCTACGCGGCCCTCGCCACGGCCATCGCATCGGGAACGGTTGCAGGCGGCGCGGGCTTTATGGCCGCGTTCGGCCTCGGCACGCTCCCGGCAATGCTGGCGCTCAGCGTGGCTGGCCGGCGCATGAGCGCGCGCTGGCGGACGCGCCTGGCACGCTGGGCGCCCCTAGGCCTCGCCATCGTGGGCGTGCTGCTGATTCTGCGCGGGCTCTCCCTCGGGCTGTTCCTCAGCCCCGATGTGCGCGCGGCACTGTTCACGCCCGAGGTATGCCGGTTTCTTCCCTTCGTGGACCCTGTTCGATAGACGGCGTTGTGTTGAGGCGTCAGGCTTCGCGCTGGCGTAGCTTGCGCGCTGCGTAGCCCGCACCGGCTAAGGCCAGCAATCCTAGCCCCCCGTCGACGGGCACCTGCGTGGGATTGCCCGGCAGCGTCGGGACAGCTTCCAACGGCTGCTCATCGAACGACGGCGACTCGTCGACTGATGGCGGAGCCGGTGGCAGAGCTGATGGCGGAGGCAGCGGTGCAGCCCAGTCTGGCAGGCTCTGAGCGCCCACAGGAGCGGCGATCATGAGGGCAGCCAGTAGTACGGTCTGTCGAAGCATGGCGGTGTGCGGAGCCGTGGTGGGATAGGTGTGGTGGCGCTAGAGGGAACACGGCAGCACAGCAGACGACGTACGGAAGGGCCGTGTCGCTGGGTGTTCTCGACGTGTCCTAGGCTCGCTAGCCCGTCCAGACTCGTGCCCCGTGCTTTCTCCCTACAAGGTGAGTGCCAATTCCTACAGCAACGGCGTGGACGCGCGGCGTCTCGCCCCTCGCTCGTCCTGAAGCTTCAGCCCAGAGCAGGGCGCACTGGAGCAGGGCGCGAGGCGGTCGGAATGAGTCCTTACACGTTCCCTAGCTGCTGTACGGCCGATGCGCGAATGTTCGCTCGGCGGGCTGGAAACGCAAGACGCCGACCTCGTGGGGAGGCCGGCGTCTCGGAAGGTTGCCCTACTAGGATTCGAACCTAGAACCTCCTGATCCAGAGTCAGGCGCTCTGCCAATTGAGCTATAGGGCAATGGTGTCTGCGTCCAGTGGTGTGATCTGCGACGGACGTAGGACAAACAAACTAGGGTGACTTTACGGCGCGCGCAACGTGACTGCCTCGCTTCGCCCGCTCAGGCGCCGGTCTTGGCGACTTCTTCGACCATTCCGCCCTCAGGTAACGTGTCTTTCGGCGGGGCGCTGACCGCGTCCACCGGCTCACCTCGCCACGCCGCGATCTGCTCTACGATCATCGTGCGGACACGATCACGAAGCTCGGCGACATCGTCTTTCGTGAGGCCAGCCGTGGGAATCGCCGGAAGCACCTTCAGGTAGACCTGGCTCGGCTTCCCGAACTTCCAGTCGTGCTTCGGCAACGCATCCGTTGTGCCGTCGAGGGCGACGGGTAGAATCGGTACCTGGGCTTTGATCGCCAGCCGGAATGCCCCGTCGTAGAACGTCTTCACGCGGCCGTCCTTCGACCGCGTACCCTCGGGGAAGAACATCACCGAGCAACGTTGGTCGAGCACGTCCTTGGCGCGAATCAGGACGCTCGCCCGACTACGGGGGTCTTTCCGGTCCACCTCGATGTCGTCGGACAGCTTCATGAGCCACCCCACGATGGGGAGATCGAACAGCTCCTTCTTGCCAATCCACTTCATCTCCCACGGCAGGCGGCTCACCAGTGGCACGTCGGCGTTGGACTGGTGGTTGGAGACCACCACGTAGGGATGCTGAAGGTCCGTAGACCGCTCGCCCGAGATCTGGATGCGCCACGCTGGGTTGACCCGCGTCATCCACGAGCCCATGCGGCGGAACGTGCGCCCGGTGCGGTAGTGGATGGGGCTGCGGTCGAAGAGACGGACGAGCGCCATGGTGGGCAGCATCAGGGCGATGATGCCGATCATGGCCGCCCAGGTGAGCGCGGAGCGAAAAGCACCCATGACGTTGAGCGGGCAAGCGAGTCGTGAGGGGACGACGACCCCTCGGTCGCCAGGAACCCCGCTTGCACAGCCTGCCTACACCGTCCGTTCCGCAATGCCTATGCAAAGCCGCTAACCTCATTGTCCTCCGCTATTTCGCCCTCCTTTGCTTTGTCTACCCTCCAGGCGTTCATGCACCGATGCCTTGCGCTCGCCCGGCGTGGAGCCGGGACGGCGAGCCCCAACCCACTCGTTGGCTCGGTGGTGGTAGCCCCCGACGGCACGGTGCTCGGCGAGGGCTACCACGCGCGCTACGGCGAGGCCCACGCGGAGGTGAATGCCATCGCGGCTGCCGAGGCGCGGCACGGCACCGACGCGCTACAATCAGCGACGCTCTATGTCAACCTCGAACCGTGCAGCCACCACGGCAAAACGCCGCCCTGCGCCGACCTTATCCTGCACAAGGGCATCCCACGGGTCGTCGTAGGCATGGTGGATCCGTTCCCGCGGGTGGCCGGCGGCGGGATCGCGCGGCTGCGCGCGGCGGGCGTCGACGTGACGGTGGGCGTGCTGGAAGTCGAATGCCAGCGGCTCAACGAGGCGTTCGTCCACCACGTCGCGACGGGGCGACCACTCGTGACATTGAAGGTGGCGCAGACGCTCGACGGGGCCATCGCCACGCGCACGGGCGACAGCCGCTGGGTGTCGGGCGAGGCCGCGCGGACGCTCGTCCACCGCTGGCGCAGCCACCTCGACGGCGTGCTCGTGGGCAGCGGCACCGCCCGCGCTGACGATCCCGCGCTCACGGTGCGCCACGTCGAAGGCCGCCAGCCGGGGCGCGTCGTGCTCGACCGTACGGGCGGCCTCGCTCCCACCCTACGGCTGTTCACCGATGCACATGCAGCCATGACCGTCGTCGCCGTCTCGGAAGACGCGCAGCCGCCCTACGCCGACGCTCTCACCGACCGAGGCGGGACGCTGCTGCGCGTGCCGACGGTCGCCGACGAGGACGGCGACCACCTCGACTTGGGAGCCGTCCTGGACGCACTCGGCGCGGGCGTGGGCCCGCATCGCCCGATGCAGTCGCTGCTGGTGGAGGCGGGTCCCGGACTGGCGACGGCGCTCTTCGCCCAGGAGCTCGTCGATCGGTTCTTCTGCTTCGTTGCCCCGAAGGTCGTCGGCGCGGGCACGCCTGTGCTGCACGACCTCGGCATCAGTCGCATGGCGGAGGCACGGACGTTCGCGGACCACCGCTGGGAGGTCGTAGGCGAGGACATGCTGTTTCGAGGCTATGTGCGGAGGGTCGCAGGTCGTAGGTCGTAGGTCCAGGATCAGGAATCCAGCGAGCGCAGCGCCAGCCTCTCGGCTCGCCCTTTCCGCCCTTTGCTCTGTGGTTCCGATCTTGCGGCGCTTCCACCCGTCCAGCCCTCGCCGTGATGCGCCTGCTCCTCGTTCTCTCGTTGCTCCTTGCACTGCCCGCCCAGGCGCAGATCGACCCGGCTGACTACCAGGAGGCCGCCGACCGCATCATCGAGGCCGCGCTCGCCGACAGCGCGGCGTTTGAGCGGCTGGCCTACCTCGTCGACACGTTCGTCCCGCGCTTCAGCGGCACCCAGGAACTGGAGGATGCCATCGACTGGGTGATGAGCGAGATGGAAGCGGACGGCTTCGACGAGGTGCACGGGCAGGACGTGATGGTGCCCGCCTGGCAGCGGAACGGCGAGGAGGCCACACTGCTCCATCCGCGCGGCGAGCGTACCCTCGCCATGATGGGCCTCGGCGGCAGCATCGGCACCCTACCAGGGGGACTTACTGCAGAAGTGCTCGTCGTCTCCAGCTTCGACGAACTCACGAGCCTCGGTGACCGAGCACGCGGCAAGATCGTCGTCTACAACGTGCCGTTCACGACCTACGGCGAGACGGTCCGCTACCGCGTCTTCGGGGCCAACCAGGCCGCCGCCGCCGGGGCCGTCGCCAGCCTCGTTCGCAGCGTCGGGCCGATCTCGCTCCAGAGCCCCCACACTGGCACCATGCGCTACGACGACCGCTACCCGCGCATCCCGAACGCCGCGCTGTCGATTGAAGCCGCCGAGCTCCTTCAGCGCATGCAAGACCGCGGCGAGACGCCGGTCGTTCGCCTCTACATGGGCGCGCGCTTCGGCGACGATGCGCTCTCGCGCAACATCATCGCGGAGTTTCGCGGGCGCGAGCGCCCCGAGGAGGTCGTGGTCGTCGGCGGGCACATCGACTCGTGGGACGTGGGCACGGGCGCGATGGACGACGCGGGCGGCTCGGTAGTGACGTGGGAGGCGGTACGGCTTCTGATGGACCTCGGCTTGCGCCCCCGCCGCACCATCCGCGTGGTGCTCTGGACGAACGAGGAGAACGGCCTGCGCGGCGCGTTGAAGTACCGGGAATCGCTCGACACGACGGCGCTGCGCAACCACCAGCTCGCGCTCGAATCGGACAGCGGCGTGTTCGACCCCATCGGCTTCGGCTTCAACGCGACCGACGAGGCGTTTGCGATGCTCAAGCCCATCGACGCGCTCGTGGAGCCGGTGGTGACGCCGCGCCCGGACCGCTACGACGGGCAGTTCGGCCTGCTCGAAGGCGGCGGCGGGGCCGACATCGGCCCGCTGATCCGCGACGGCGTGCCGGGGATGAGCCTCAACACGGACAACGAGAAGTATTTCTGGTACCACCACTCGGACGCGGACACCGTGGACAAGCTCGACGCAGCGGAGGTGCAGCGGTGCGTGGCGACCGTGGCGATCCTGGCCTACGTGGCCGCGGAGATGCCGGAGCGGCTGCCCCACCGCGGGATGCTCGGCGAGAACTAGCCGTTGACCCAGCTTCATCGCCATGACACCGGCCACCTACAATCGCCTCCGGACGCTGGCACGCGCCTGTACCTGGGACGCCAGCAGCGCGGAGGACCTCCTGCACGACGCCCTGCTGGTGGCTGCTCGTAAGCAGGTGGACATGGAAACAGAGGATGGACGGCGGTGGCTCACGGGCGTACTCCGCAACCTCGCACGTCAGCACGCCCGCGGCGAAGGTCGCCGTCAGCAGCGTGAGGAGGACTATGCCACGCAGACGGCCGCCCCGAGCACCCCAAGCCTCCCCGAGGAGTTAGCGGTGCCGACCGACCTCGACGCGGAGGCACTCTGGGCAATGCTCCCGCCGTCGGTGCGCAGTGTCGTGGTGCTCGCCCTCCACGGCTTGGGGAAGGCTGACCTTCGCGCTGCGCTGGGCATCTCCGACACCGCGCTCCGCCAGCGCCTCCGCGTGGCCCGCCGCGCCCTCGGCACCCTCCCCGCTGACCTCCAGCGGGACGCACTCGCACGGGCCTACGCACGACGCCAGCGCCGGGCCGACACGCTGGACCTCGGCCTCATCCGCCGAGCACTCTCCCGGCGGCTCAGCACCGAGCCGAAGCAGGGCACCCTGGGTATCCACGACCCCGACGGCCACCTGATCGTCGTGAGCACGCGGCAGAGCTAGAGCCCCGCTTCGATTTTTCCCAGGCTTTTTTCGGGGGAGGGCTCACACCGACGCCATCGGCGGCCATGACTAGGTGAACCGTTCTCTCATCAACGTCTCCTGTTCCCATGTCTACCCCCACCCTCTCTGCCCTCTTCTTCTACGTCCGCGACCTGGACCGCACGGCTGCGTTCTACGGCGACGTGCTCGGGTTTCACGTCGAACGCGCCGAGGGCCACGACGGAGCCTACCTCATCGCATCGGCGGGCGAGGACCAGCCGGCGTTCGTGTTCTACCCTGCGGACGAGCCACCTGGCCGCAGCCCGGTCGTCGTGTTCGGCCTGGAAGGCGGGATCGAAGAGGCGTTCGCCGCGCTCGTCCGCCACAACGTCGAGATCGTGACGCCCGTGAGCGAGGCGCCCGACGGTGGGCTGACCGCCGACTTCCTAGATCCGGATGGGCACGTCTTGAGCTACTATCAGCCTGTCGAGCAGGCTTAAACGCTCTCGCTATCGGGCAAACACCTGCAGGAGCCCGTCCCAGCCTGTCGTGTAGGATGGGCTGCGGCGGGCCTGCTGCATCGACCATGCCTGGCCTGTCTCCGTGTCCTTGACCGGGCGCACGGTGCCCTGGCTGCCCCACACGACGGTGCGGCGGCCCCAGCGCTGGTTCACCCCGTCGATGGCGTCGAGCAGGAGGCGGTGCTCGGGCGTCGGCCCTGGGTCGAACAGGTGGACCTGCTTGGGGACTTCGCGCGTGAGGTCGAACAGGGTCACGCCCGCTTTTTTCCAGCGGTAGGGCGTGCTGCAGGGCGCGGCGGGGACGTACATCTGCCGCAGCAGCCGCCGGACGACCTGCAGCAGGCGCGTCGTGTCGAGCGTGCGCGGCGAGAGCCTGGCCGTGGCTGCGAGCGTGCGGTGAGGGCCAGGCCCGAAGCGCTTCGTCGTCACGTAGGCTTCGAGGCCGCCCGCCACGAGGCCCTCGCCCCGCAGCTTCTCAGCGGCCCGCGCGGTGTGCGTGGCCAGCGCCTCGCCGAGGTCCGCCACATTGGTAACCGGCTTACCAAAGGAGCGGCTGCGGATGAGCGTCTTGCGCGTGGCCGGGACGAGGTCGAGCGGGAGGCAAGGCGTACCGCGGAGTTCGTGCGCCGTGCGCAGCGCCACCACGTTGAGGTTGCGCTTCACCCAGACGTCCGGCAGCGCGGCGAAGTCGGCGGCCGTGCGAACGCCACGAGCACGTAGGCGCTTTGCCCAGCGCGGACCGATGCCCCACACCTCGCCCACCGGGAATGTGCGCAACGAGGCGGCGCGCTGCGACGCCCCCCAGAGACATACGACGGGCGGCTGCCCTTCCCGCATCCGCTGCTTGGCCACCTCGCTCGCCATCTTCGCGAGCGTCTTCGTCGGGCCGAGCCCCACACGCATCGGGATGCCCGTCCACGCGCGGACCCGCGCCTCGATGGCGCGCCCCTGCGCCTCGGCCTCGGCCTGCGAGTCGGCCCAGAGGTGCAGGAACGCCTCGTCGATGCTGTAGCGCTCGACCTCCGGGCTGAAGCCTTCCAGGATCGCCGTGATGCGGCGGCTCAGGTCGGCGTAGAGCGCATAGTTCGACGAGAACACGGCGGTGTCGGCCTTCGCGAGTCGGTCACGCACCTTGAAGTACGGCGCGGCCATCTTGACACCCAACCGCTTTACCTCCTCCGACCGCGCGACGACGCAGCCGTCGTTGTTGGAGAGCACCACCACGGGACGCTTCTCCAGCATCGGGTCGAAGGCGCGCTCGCAGGAGACGTAGAAGTTGGAGCAGTCGGCGAGGGCAATGACGCGCATGGGCACAGCGCCTACAATGCGTGAATGACGTGCGTGACGACGCCCCAGATGCGGCATTCCTCGCCCTCGCTCAGCCGGATCGGCGGGTAGAGTTCGTTGTGGGCGAGGAGGTAGAGTTGCCGTCCCATGCGGCGGTACTCCTTGACCAGCATCTCCCCGTTCAGGACGGCCACGACCGTGTGTCCGTTGCTCGGCTCGATGGTGCGGTCGATCACGAGGAGGTCGCCGTCGTGGATGCCCTTGCCCGTCATCGAGTCGCCCTCGGCACGCGCGAAGTAAGTGCCAGGCGGGTTGCGCACGAGGTAGGCGTGGAGGTCGAGGTCCTGGTCGACGTGGTCGTCGGCGGGCGACGGGAAGCCCGCGGCCACGCGCGAGAGGAAGAGCGGACGGGGGGCGTCGAGGTTGCCGAGCAGTTGTTCAGGATCGAGGAGAGCCTGGATACGCAGCGGTTGAGACGGGAGCATCGAGGAGGGAATGCGCTTCGGAGGGATCGTAACGAGAAGTGGGAGAGCGCGCGGCCAACCAAGAACCGCGGGGGTGACACGTACCCTGTCACCGGGGCGCTCACACCCTCTACGCCGCGCTCAGAGCCGGGCCCGTCCTCTCGCTTCGCCCAGCCCGCCTATCGGCACGGCTCTCTCACCGCCACGACTCCACCGCCTCGGTGAGCGTGAGCAAGGGCATTGCCGCGGCCGTGTCTTCGAGCACCTGCGTGTAGGTGGCGGCCTGGTGGGGATGCAGGAGCGCATCGCCGACCGTGTTGTGCCACAGCAGCACCGCCACGCCGCTGAAGCGCCGCACCTGCGCGACGACCTGGCGGAACGCCTCCCGCACTGCCTCCGGGGTCAGCGCACGGTGCTGGAAGAGGGTCGTGTCCATCGCATGCACCGGGAGCGCCCAGAGGTCGAGCGGCGCATCTGCATCGAGGTCGTAGAGTTGCACCGGCATCGTGGTCGCGCGCCGGAAGCCCTCGTGGGCCGAGAAGCCGAGCGTACTGTCGAGGTGAAACCCGGCGGCGGCCTGGAGCCGCGGCGTCCGGACGGCATCGTGGCGGAGGTAGTGCTGCCGAACTGCGCGGACAGGCTGACCGACGAGGCGGGCCAGTCGATCCCGCTCCGCGAGGAGGCGGCCGACGTGGTCGTGGGCGAAGTAGCCGGGATGCAGGCCGACTTCGCCCCCGCTTTCTAGGACGCGGCGCGTGAACCTGCGGAGATCCGCCTCGCGCGCCCGATACGGCACATCCTCGGCCGCATCGGCGCTCATCTTCAGGAATACCGTCGCGTGCCCGCCCAGCACTTCCACGGGGTCGAGCAGCAGGTCGAGGCCGTGCTGGAAGGGATCGGGCCCGACGAGGCTGCGCCACGACCCGATGCCCCGGAGAGCGCGTGCCGCCACGCCGAGCCGTCGCCGGCGCCAGTGGTCGATGTCGTACGTCAGACAGACGGCCCCCTGACGCTCGGCGGGCCGCTGCGCTCCCGTGCGCCAGCCCAGCCGCTCGAAGGCCACGCCTTGCTCGGCCAGCGCCGCGCCTAGGCGTGCGCGGTAGGCGTCGACCGCAGGCCAGAGTACGGTCGGTATTGCCGGAGGCTTCGCAGCGGCACGGTCGAGTTCGACGTGCAGCGATGCCGCGTACGGGAAGCGCCCGTGGACGTCGCGCTGGCGCGTGGTCGCCTCGTGCCAGCCGCTGAGCCAGTAGAATGCCGAGGCCACGAGGTCGGCGCCCTCGAACGGCTCCGACGACAGCGCCTCCCCGTCCAGCGGGAAGAGCACCGGCCAATCCTCATCGTCCCAGCGGAGTGTCGTCGCCGCGCGGGCCTCGTAGCGCTGCTGCGTCGCGAAGAACGCGGCGGTGCTGGCATGGTGGCGGAGCCGGAGTGCGCGCGCAGGCGCAGCCGTCGGCGTGACGCCGTAGTAGAGCCCGCCGCCGCTCAGCCCCTCGCGGTCCGTCCAGGTCGGCCGCAGCCCGAGCGGGCGCAGCAACTCGACGAGCGCATACCGCGCCTTCGCCGCCATGACAGGGAGCACCTCCACGCAGGTCGGCAGCGGAGCAAGGCGGGAGGCGTCGAAGAGCACAGCAGGTTGCGAGGGTCGAGGGTCGAGGGTCGAGGGTCGAGGGTCGAGGGTCGAGGGTCGAGGGTCGAGGGTCGAGGGTCGAGGGTCGAGGAAGCAACGCGGCCCGGCCGGTCCTGTCAAACGAATTTCGGGGACGGCGCGGATCGATGCGAACGTGGACCGAGGCGTACGTCGCCGCCTGCTGTGCCTCGGCGTTCGTACCCTGTCCCCCGCTTCCGTCCGCTCGCCCCTGCTCTCGTGCCTAGCCGCTTCAAGCTCTTCAGCGACCCGGTCCACGGCTTCGTGTCCGTGCCGAAGGGCCTCGTGCTCGACGTGATCGAGACACCCGAATTCCAGCGGCTGCGGCGCATCCGGCAGCTCGGCCTCGGCCACCTCGTCTTTCCTGGCGCGGAGCACACGCGCTTCGGCCACGCGCTCGGGGCAATGGCGCTCATGCAGCAGGCCCTCGGCGTGCTCCACGAGAAGGGCACCCCGCTCTCACCGCAGGAGGTCGAGGCGGCGCACCTCGTGGCGCTGCTGCACGACATCGGCCACGGGCCGTTCTCCCACACGCTAGAGCACGACCTGATCGGCGATGATGAAACGGGCACGTTCCACCACGAGACGATGTCGCGGGCCCTCATCGCGCGGCTCGACGACCGCTTCGAGGGGCGGCTCGGCCTCGCGCTCGCGCTCTTCGACGGCACCTACGCGCGGCCCTTCTTCCACGAACTCGTCGCCTCGCAACTCGACGTGGACCGGCTGGACTACCTCCGCCGCGACTCGTTCTTCACGGGCGTTGCCGAGGGCGTGGTCGGCGTGGAGCGGATCATCAAGACGATGCGCGTGCACCCGACCGAGGGCGGGCCTGGATCGCGCATCGTGATCGAGGCGAAGGGCGCGTATGCCGTCGAGAGCTTCGTGCTCTCGCGGCGGCTGATGTACGCGCAGGTCTACCTCCACAAGACGGTCATCGCCGCCGACCACGTGCTGCGGAGCGCGTTTGCCCGGGCACAGGTCCGCGCTGCGGCAGGCGATCCCGCCGTGGAGGCGTCGGCCCCGCCGCTCTGGTTCTTCTTGGCCAACCGAATCACGACGGCACAAGCCACCGAGCCGGAGGTCGTGGATGCCTTCGCGCGCCTCGACGACACGGGGCTGCTCTACAGCCTCACGCGCTGGATGGAGTCGGACGACCCGATCCTCGCCGACCTTAGTGCGCGCTTCCTGCAGCGCCGCCTCTTCCAGACGCGCTACCTCGACGCGGAGCCGACCGAGGCCGACCTCGCCCGCTGGCACGCGCAGGCTGCCGATTGGCTCGTCGGGCGCGGCGTCCCCGCCACCGTTGCTGAGACTGCAGCGCCGCTCTACGTCACGCCAGGCGTGTCGCGGCTCCGCGCCTATGCGCAGGCGCACACCTCGATCTGCATCCTGGAGCGCGACGGGCGCATCCGCGAACTCTCCGAAGCACCCGACGCAATCTCGGTGGGCGCGATGGCCGGCGCTGTCTCGAAGCCGTACGTGTGCTTCCCGAAGGACCTCGACCTGCACCTCTAGAACGCAGCGCCTTTTGACGGCAGCGCCTTTTGACGGCAGCGCCTTTTGACGGCAGCGCCTTTTGACGGCAGCGCCTTTTGACGGCAGCGCCTTTTGACGGCAGCGCCTCTGAGATCCGAGCGTCAGAGGGCGGGCCGTGCTCAGTTGCCCGTGAAGGCGTCTTTCATGCGGCTGAAGAACGAGCGCTTCTCGCCGCCCGTCTCGGGCTGGAAGGCTGGGTCGTCGCGGAGCGATTCGAGGGCAGCGCGGGCCTCGGGGCCGAGGTCTCGTGGCGTCCAGACGTGGACACGCACCATCTGGTCGCCGCGTCGGCTGCCGCCGAGCTCGGGCAGGCCGCGGCCGCGCATGCGCAGGATGCGCCCGCTCTGGATGCCGGGGTCGATCTGGAGGCGGGCACGGCCCTTGAGCGTGGGCACCTCGACTTCGGTGCCGAGCGCCGCGTCGGGCACGGAGAGCGCGAGGTCGTAGATGATGTCCAGGCCGTCGCGGGTGAAGTGCTCGTGCTCGACCTCTTCGATCTCGACGCGGAGGCTGCCCGCCGGACCGCCGCGCTGGCCAGCGTTGCCCTTGCCGCGCAGGTTGAGATACTGCCCCTCCGACACGCCCGCTGGCACCTCGATGGTGACCATCTCCTCGCCCTTGATGCGGCCCTCGCCCCCGCACTCGTTGCAGCGGTTCTGCACGATCCGGCCTTCGCCGCGACACTGCGGACACGGCTGCACGTTGACGAACTGCCCGAAGAACGAGTTGGACACCTGGCGTACCTCGCCGGAGCCCTTGCAGGTCGGGCACGTGATGTAGCCTGCTTCTCCGCCTTCAGCGCCGGACCCCGAGCAGGCGCCGCAGGTGATGTACTTGCGGAGCTTGAGTTGCCGTTCGACCCCCTCGGAGATTTCTTCGAGCGTGAGCTTGAGCCGTACGCGCAGATCAGAGCCTGCTCGCCCGCCCCGCCGCCCGCCGGTGCGCTGGTTGAAATCGAAGCGGACGTCGCTGCCAAAGATGTCGGAGAAGGCCGAGAAGATGTCCGAGATGTCGTTGAAGCCAGGGCCGGGCTGGCCGCCGGGGCCACCCGCCGCCGCACCGCGCAGGCCGGCGTGGCCGAAGCGGTCGTAGCGCTGGCGCTTCTCGGGCGTCGAGAGCACCTCGTAGGCCTCCGCGGCCTCCTTGAACTTGGTCTCCGCCGCCTCGTCCCCCGGATTGCGGTCCGGGTGGTACTTCATGGCCAGCTTGCGGTAGGCCTTCTTGATTTCGTCTGCGGAGGCCGACCGGGAAAGGCCGAGAATCTCGTAGTAGTCGCGCATGGGTGGAGAGCGTGGGAGACGGCTGGGCGCTGGGAGGCGCGCTACTGGGCGACGACGACGCGGGCGTGGCGCAGCACGCGCCCGTCGAGGGCGTAGCCACGTTGGATTTCGGCGAGGATGGTTCCGGAGGTGATCTCGGGGTCGTCCACCGGCTGCTGCATCAGCGCCTCGTGGACACGCTCGTCGAACGGCTCGCCGACGGTCTTGATGGGCTGCACGCCGAGCTTCTCCAGCTCGCCCGTGAACTTGCGGTAGACCAGTTCGACGCCTTCGCGGAGCCCTTCGAAGGCCGGGTCGTCGGTGGACTGCTTCTCGGCCGTCTCCGTGGCCGCCTGGAGGGAGCGGCGGAAGTCGTCGTACACGTCGAGGATGCGGACGACGGCCTCGGCGCGGCCGCGGGCGGCGGCCTGGCCGAGCTCGGCGGTCGTGCGGCGGCGGTAGTTCTCGAACTCCGCGGCCTTGCGCTTGACCTGGTCCTGCGCGGCGGCGAGGTCAGCGACCAGGCGGTCGTTCTCGTCGTTCAGTTCTTCGATCTGGAGTTGGCGTTCGGCGAGTTCGTCCACGGCGTGGAGGGCTACTTCAGCAGCGTCGGTGTTGGTGCCGATGTGCTGCGACACGCTGTCGCGCGCGTCGGGGTTGATGGGGGTCGTCGACATAGCGGTGCGGGGTTGCGGAGGGTCGAACGGTGTGCAGAGAGACGAGGAAGGCGTAGGGTCAGGCGGCGGAACGGCTCAGCAGCGACGCCACGCGCTCGACGAGGGCGACGGCGCGCCCGTAGTCCATGCGCGTCGGGCCGATCACGCCAACGCGGCCGATGGTGTCGCCGACGCGGTAGGGCGCCGTCACGACGGCGTAGTCGGGAGCCGCGATGGCGTCCCCGGTGAGGTCGGTGGTGAGTTCGCGTCCGATGAGCACGATAGCGCTCGCGTCCTCATCGCCGGGCTCGACGGGGTCGGCTTCGAGGAGGTGGACGACGGCCTCGCCGTCCTCGACCATGCGGATGAGGCCGCGCACGACCTCCGGGTCCTGGAACTCGGGCTGCGCGACGAGGTGGTGCGGGCTGCCGACCTGCGCGCGGCGGTTGGGCGGCTCGCGGAAGAGCGTGTCGGCCTCACGAACGACGAGTCGGACGAGGCCCGCCGGGTCGGGCGTGGACGGATCGCCCAGCAAATCGTCGAGGCGGGCGGCGCCGGTCTTGCGGATCTCGCCGAGCGAGAGGCCCGCCAGGCGCTCGTTGAGCAACGTCACGAGGCGCGGGAGGTCGCTGCGCCGGATCTCCGCGTCAGCCTCCGCGATGATGGTGCGGACCAGCCCGCCGCGCACCTCCAGCACGAACATCACGCGCGACGAGGAGAGCGGCACCACGTCGATGCGGTCGAGTGTGCCGGTCGCAAGCTTGGGCGTGAGCACCACCCCCAGGAGCTGCGAGAGCTGCCCGAGCAGGCGGCTCGACGTGCGCGTGAGTGCTTCGATGTCGCCGTAGAGCGCGTCGAGCGACTGCCGGAGGATGGCCTCGTCGCCGGGCGTGAGGCCCGCCACGTTCATCAGCGAGTCGACGTAGAAGCGATAGCCGAGTTCGGTGGGCACGCGGCCCGCCGAGGTATGCGGGTGGCCGAGGTAGCCGAGTGCCTCCAGGCGGCTCATCGTGTTGCGGATCGACGCCGAGGAAAGCACGATCTCGTCCTCTTCGGAGATGACCCGCGAGCCGACAGGCGCCGCCGTCTGCACGAAGCGCTGCACGACGAGCCGCAGGATGGACTGCTCCCGCTCGGACAGAGCGGGGGCCGTCGGGCGAAGCGGAATAGAGCGGCGGGAGTCGGGCATGACAGGATGGCAACCGGACGTACTCCGGTAAGTGCAGGATCTATTGCACAAAGGCCGTGCCGCACGTGGCATCAGGTAGGCGGTCACAGCGTGCGTCTAACCGGATGCCCCTCGGCGCGTTTCCCACCCCGATTCGTTGCCCGGCGCTCCACCTGTTCTTAACAGGCTAGCCGCGATCGGCTCGCACGCGCTGCGGCACCCCCTTACGCCCCTACCGGCCCCACACCATCACGCCACCGACGTGCCCTGTGTAGACAACCAGCAGCGCAGCCACGAACGCGAGGAGGACCACAACTGCTCGGACCCATAGCGGATCGCGGCCGAGGCGCAGCACCGAGTTGGCCTTGCGCCACGAGGCCCTGCGCCACCGTCGCCAGGCACTTAACCCGGCAAGCAGGAGCACCAGCGCGATGGTGAGCCGCAACACCCACGCGGCCGTCGTCCTGTGCTGCGCGATCAGCTCCTCGACGATGGGCGTGCCCTCCACGCCTTCGTAGAGGGCCTTCCCGGTCCGCATCGCCCACCACGTCGCCAGCGCCGTGACCGCGAACCAGACGAGCAGCCCGGCACGCACGCGCGGCCGGCCGGTGAATGCGTAGACGCATGCGCCGAGCGCGCCGAGCGGCACCAGCACCACCGGGGCATGCACCGCAAGCGGGTGCCACGTTGTCAGTTCGTACTCAAACGGGGCCAGGAGCCAATCCATCGCGCGAAACATCAGGGAAGGGAGTGACTTGCTAACCTAGCACCTGACCGTACGCCGTGCCTGGCGTGGACTCTTGGTGCGAACCCATCGTCCTCCTCAATGACTTCGTCTGTCCATGTCGTCGATTCCTGAACAGGTTCGTGCCGAGATCCTCGACCGGCTGCGTGCCATCGAGGCAGAGGAAGGCGTGCGCATCGTCTATGCCTGCGAGTCTGGGAGCCGGACCTGGGGGTTCCCCTCGGCCGACAGCGACTTCGACATCCGCTTCCTCTACGTCCGCCCTCCCGATTGGTACCTCAGCATCAACGTCGAGCGCCGTCCCGACGTGCTGCGGCGACCGATTGGTGCGTCCGAGAGCGGGGCCGTGCTCGATCCGGCAGGGTGGGACCTCCGCAATACGCTCCGCCTGCTGCGCAGGTCGAACGCTTCGCCCCAGGAGTGGCTGCGCTCGCCCATCGTCTATCGGGAGAACGAGGCCGTCGTGCCTGCCTTGCGCGCCCTCGCTGCCGAAGCGTTCCGGCCGCTCGCGGTCTACCACCACTACCGCAGCATGGCGAAGGGCACCTACCACGACCACCTCGCAGGCCCGGAGGTGAACACGAAGAAGTACTTCTACGCCCTTCGCCCGCTGCTCAACGTCCGCTGGATCGAGGCGGGCTTCGGCCCCGTTCCGACCGCGTTTAGCGCGGTCCTTGATGCCGTCTCGCCCCCCGGCCCGCTCCGCGCCACCGTGGACGCGCTCATTGACGCGAAGCGCTCGGGCAGCGAGGGCGACGCCGCAGCGCGCATCCCGGTGCTGCAGACCTTCATCGAGGGCGAGTTGGAACGACTGGAGAAGGCCACTCCGCCCCCCGCGACCGATCCTATTTCGGCGGGCCGCCTCGATGCCGTCTTCCGCTCAGTCGTTCGGCAGGTCTGGGCGTAGCCTCCGGCGTGGAATGCACCGGTGCGAGGATCCGCTGAAGGATGTGCGTCGGTGCAACAGCACGGAGATCCATCCGTAGGGGACGCGCATCTTGGAGGGCCTCCGGCTCCCCCATCGTGTCCCACGCCAGCCGTGTCTCACGTTTGCGCCGGTGGCCCCGCTCTCGACCCGCCTCCCTCCTGCGGTCGCACCACGAGTCCCTCTCGTACTTCCTCCTCCTGCTCTATGAAGCTCTCTTTTTCGTTCTGTATGGCGATGCTGCTCGGTGCCCTGCTTGCGGTCCCGCAGACCGCCACCGCTCAAGACGACGTGATGGCCGTCGACGCCACCGCCCCCGCGCTCCAGGGCGCCGCCCTCCCGCCGCTCCTCGACCGCGACCTCTTCTTCGGCGACCCGGAGATCGCCGGCGGCACGCTCTCCCCCGATGCCTCGATGATCGCGTTCAGCAAGCCCTACGCGGGCGTGATGAACGTGTGGGTCAAGGACCGCGACGCCGACTTCGAGAGCGCCCGAGCGCTCACGGCCGACGACCGCCCCGTAGGCGGCTACCGCTTTAGCCAGGACAACCGCTACCTGCTCTACGTCCAGGACAAAGGCGGCAACGAGGACTTCCACGTCTACGCCGTCGACCTCCGTGCCGACGCAGACGACGAAACCGGCGTCCCGCCCGCGCGCAACCTCACCGACATGGAGGGCGTCCGCGCACTCATCTACGACGTGCCCAAGGACGACCCGGCGAACATCCTCGTTGGCCTCAACGATCGCGATCCGGCCTGGCACGATGTCTATCGCCTCAACCTGGAAACCGGCGAGCGGACGCTGCTCATCGAGAACACCGAGCAGATCGCTGGGTGGATGGCCGACCTCGACGGTGAGGTCCGCCTGGCGCTGCGCACCGACCCCGGCACCGGCGAAACGCAGGTCCGCCCCATCGGCGGAGACGGCTCCATCGGCGAGACGATCTACACGTGCTCGGTCATCGAGACGTGCAGCCCGGTCCGCTTCCACCCGGACGGCGACAAGGTCTACATGATCACCAACACCGGCGACCGCGACCTCATTGAGTTCGTCCTCTTCGACCTCAACACGCAGGAGGAGACGCTCATCGAGCGCGACCCCGAAGGCCGCGCCGACTTCGCTGGCGCACGCTTCTCGGATGAGACCAACGAACTGCGGCTCACCTACTACAACGGCGACCGCGTGCGCCTCTACCCGAAGACCGAGGCTGCGGAGGCAGACCTCGCCTTCCTGCGTGAGAGCCTGCCGGACGGCGAGATCTACCCCGGCTCGACCGACCGGAGCGAGCGCTACGTGGTCGTCCGCGTCACCCGCGCCGTCGATCCTGGCTCGCGCTACCTCTTCGACCGCGAGGCCCGCACGGTGACGAAGCTTTACACGTCGCGCCCAGAGCTGCCCGTGGAGCACATGGCCCCGATGCAGGTCGTCCGCTACGAGGCCCGCGACGGCATGGAGATCCCGGCCTACCTCACGCTCCCGCAAGGCGTCGAGGCGGCGAACCTCCCTGTCGTGATGCTCATCCACGGCGGGCCGTGGGCGCGCGACTCCTACGGCTACGACAGCTTCGCGCAGTTCATGGCCAACCGTGGCTACGCCGTCATGCAACCCAACTTCCGCGGCTCGACTGGCTACGGCAAGGCGTTCCTCAACGCGGGCAACAGGGAGTGGGGCACCGGCGCGATGCAGCACGACATCACCGACGGCGTGCAGTACCTCATCGACCAGGGCATCGCCGACACCGAGCGCGTGGCCATCATGGGCGGCTCCTACGGCGGCTATGCCACGCTCGCAGGCGTCGCCTTCACGCCCGATCTCTACGCCGCCGGCGTCTCGATCGTGGGCCCGAGCAACATCATCACGCTGCTGGAGTCGATCCCGCCCTACTGGGAGGCGGCCCGCACGATGTTCGCTACCCGCGTGGGCGACATGAACGACCCTGAGGAGCGCGCGATGCTCGAAGCGCAGTCGCCGCTCAACAGCGCCGACCAGATCACCTCGCCGCTGCTCGTGATCCAGGGCGCCAACGACCCGCGCGTGAAGCAGCGCGAGAGCGACCAGATCGTCGTCGCGCTGCGCGACCGCGGCTTCCCGGTCGAGTACATGGTCGCGATGGACGAGGGCCACGGCTTCCGCGGCCGCGAGAACCGCACCGCGATGTTCGCCAAAGTCGAGGCGTTCCTCGCCGACCACGTTGGCGGGCGCTACCAGGCCGACATGCCGGAGGACATCAGCACCAAGCTCGGCGAGATCATGGTGGACCCGGCCACGGTGACGGTCACCGACCCGAACGCCAACGCCGGAACGTCGGACCTCTCGTTCGAGAATGCCACGCTCACGCCGCGCTCGATGACCTACAACGTCGTCATGAACATCCGCGGCCAGGCCATGCCCCTCGACGGGGCCCGGCGCATCATCACGGCGATCGAGCACGAGGGCCAGCCCGCCTACGCCATCGTGGACCACGCCACGCTACCCGCCGCGATGGGCGGCATGGCGCTCCGCGACTCGTTCGTGGTGGCCCAGGGCACCCTCAAGCCGCTCGCCCGCACGATGAACCAAGGCCAGATGTCCATCGAGATGGGCTACAGCGATGCGACCATCGAGGGCCTGATGTCGGCTCCGCAAGGCTCCATGCCGATGAGCATGGCGCTCGACGCCCCCGTGGTGGCCGACGGCCTCGCGATGGAGGCCGCGCTCGGCACGCTACCGCTGGAGGTGGGCTACACGGCGCAGTACAGCGCCTTCGCACCGGCCACCCAGCAAGTGCAGGACCACATCGTCACCGTGACTGGCATGGAGACGGTCGAGGTCCCCGCGGGCACCTTCGAAACCTTCGTCGTGGAAATCGACAAAGTGGATGCGACGGACGACATGACGCTCTACATCGACGCCGAGACACGCGTGGGGGTGAAGAGCACCTCCACGTTGCCTGCTCAGATGGGCGGCGGCACCGTCGTCTCCGAGCTCACGAGCATGGCCGACGCCGTGACCAGCGAGCCGGCCGACAACGCCAGCGGCGAATAGCCGCGGTGGTCTGATTGACGAGTCCCACAGGGGCGGCGCCGGATGGCGCCGCCCCTGCTTGCTTCTGTGCTACTCGTCGCCGTTGCGTAGGTCGCGCGCGCGGATCGTGTGCGACCAGAGGAGCGCGCCGTCCACGTCGTAGGCGTTGAGTTCCATCACGCGGTCGGTGCGCGGCCCAGAGAGCGAGAGCGTCCCGAAGTGCCGTTGCGTGACAAAGGTGCCCGGCACCCGGTCCGGGTTCTCTTGCTCAAACCGCGCCGACGAGGCTCCTGCCGTGAGCGGCGACGAGGTGAAGTCGAACAGCGGATACCGCCCTGGTCGGTCGATGCGGATCAGCTCGCCGTGGTGACGGTCGCCGGAAAGGAACAGCACGCCTTCGATGCCGCGCGCGTCGATGGCGTCGAGGAGCCGCTGGCGCGCGTGCGGGAACGTCGCCCAGTTCTCGAAGAGTTGGAAGCGGCTGAGCACCTGCCCGCCACTCACGACCACCTTGAACGGCGCGCGGCTCGCCGTGAGCGCGTCGATGAGCCACTGCTCCTGCGCGTCGCCCAGCATCGTCTTGTCGGGTGTGCGCGGCGCGTCGGAGGGACTGCGGTGGTAGCGGTTGTCGAGCAGGAAGAACTCGACATCGCCCCACTCGAAGTGGCCGAAGACGCCGGGCGTCTCGGGGAGGCCATAGGTCGGGTTAGCCCAGTAGCGCTTGAACGCGTCGAGCGTTTCGCCTTTGAGCACGTAGGAGCGGTCCGAGTTGTTGGGGCCGAACTCATGGTCGTCCCACGTCGCGAAGTGGTGCGTCGCGGCGAGCAGCGGCTGCATCTCAGAGAGCGCGCGCGTGTGGCTGTAGCGGTAGTCGATGCCGCGCTCGGACCACCAGTCGACCTCGCGGAGGTAGACGTTGTCGCCGAGCCAGAGCATGGCGTCAGGTTGCTGGGCGGCGATGGTTTGGTAGATCTGGTAGTCGCCGCCGTAGCCATTACCGGGCCGGTCAAAGGGTGGGTCGTTGACGTAGGCGCACGAGCCGAAGGCAATGGTGAACTCGGGCGGGTCAGTGCGCCACTGCCAGAGCGTCTGCGTCTGGAACACCGTCGGGTAGGGCCGCGCGACGACCTCGCCGTCGAGCAGCACGTCGTAGGCGTAGCGCGTGCCAGGCTCCAGCCCGAAGAGCACGACGTGAGCGGTGAGCCACGAGTCGCCGTCGGCGCGGACGACCTCGGACACCTCGAAGTCTATCGTAGCGCCTTCGGGCCGGTAGCGCACCTGCACGTCGGCAGGCTGGGTCGTCTGCACCCACACGGCTACCTCGCGGTGGGTGCTATAGCCAAGCATGGGCCCCGACTGGAGAAGAGCGTCCTGGGCGTGGACCAGGGGGGCGGCAGTCAGGAGAACGAGGACGAGAACGCTGAGCGATCGGAGGTGCATGGGAGCGACGGGCAGCGGTGAGACAAGCAGGGAAGCGCCGCAAGATCGCCCCCGGCGATGGCTTCGCGATGACCGTTCCATGATGTCCAAACGAAAGCGGCCCCGCGACGAGGTGTCGTGGGGCCGCCAGGGATGGGCCTCATGCTGGGAGCGGGCCTTACTTCTTCGCCGTCTTGGCGGGCTTGATCGTCTCCACGTAGGCCTTGAAGCCCTTCGTGTCGCCCTTGGCGAGGAAGCCAGCCTGCTTGGCCCAGGTCTCCTCGTTGGCGATGCCGTCGCCGCCCTTGCTACCGTCGCCGATGGACTTGCGGAGACTCGTCAGGCTCGCCTTGGCGATCTGAGCGAACGTCGTGATGCCGTCGGCGTGGAGGGCACGCTCGTAGACCTTGCCGAGGCCGTAGATCTTCTTCAGATCGTCGGGCTTGGCGGCGCCGTTGGTCTTAGGAGCGGCCTTAGCAGCCAGCTTGGCTGCGGCCTTGGGCGCCGCTTTCTTGGCGGGAGCCTTGGTGGTAGGCTTGGCTGCGGCCTTCGGAGCCGCCTTCTTCGCAGGAGCCGCCTTCTTCGCAGGAGCCTTGGCAGCCGGAGCTTTGGCAGCAGAGGCCTTGGCAGCCAGAGCCGCCTTCCTGGCCGGGGCTTTCTTGGCGGGCGCCTTCTTCGCAGCAGGCTCAGCGACCGGAGCCGTCACGACCTCAAGCGCGTCGAGGTACCAGTCGGCGCGGCCCGAGAGGCCAACCACCTCCCGGTCGCGGAGGTCGAGGCCAAAGCCTGCGCCCCCGGGGCCGCCAAAGGCGTCGGTGGCGCGCTTATCGGTGTGCACTACGAGGGCATCGAGGTACCAGTCGGCACGGCCCGAGAGGCCAACGAGGCGCTCGCCCTCGGCGAGCTCGACGGTGTGCTTGTTGCCGCCCGGCGCGCCGAGGCGCGGGAGCGTGTGATGGTTGCCGTCAGCGTCACGCACGACGAGCTCGACGGCGTGGACGTACTGGGCCGCGTAGACGTGAACGCCCGCGATGGTGGCACCCGCAGGCACCGCGACGGTGGAACGCTCCCGGCCGCCGAGGCCGCCGATGCGATGGGTGTTGGTAGCCATAGTGAGTCTTTTCAGGTAGAGGGTGGTCGGTGAGACCGGAAGTAATCAGGGTGGTTCACGAGCACCATGCTCGCTGAAGTGTAAGATATTACATCTTCTTCCGACACCCCAATCAACTGACTATTAAGCCTGTGCGCGGTTTTTGTATAGACCGTGTTTGTCGATATACTTCCGAAGCGCTTCCGGAACCATATACCGAATTGTCCTCGCTTCCGACACCCTCTTCCGAAGCTGTGTACTCGACACATCTAGGCGCAGCGCGTCTACCGTGGTCACCTTTGCGCGCACCGAGGCGGGCAGTTCACGGAGGTCTTCGCTGAGTCCGTCCCCAGGGCGGCGGTAGACGCCGAGGGTGACTTGCGCGAGCAGTGCCTCCCAGCGATGCCAGCGCGTAAAACCGGCCAGGCTGTCGCCGCCGAGCAGCAGCACGAGTGCCTGACTGGGACGCGCAGCGCGGAGGGCTTCCACGGTGTCCACGGTGTACGAGACCCCAGCGCGCCGGATCTCCAGGTCCGATGCCTCGAAGCGGGGGTTGTCCCGGACGGCAAGCTCGACCATCGCGAGGCGATGTTCCGGTGCAACAGACGCCGGATCGCCCTGCTTGAACGGCGACGTGGCTGCAGGCATCCACAAGACGCGGTCTAGGCCTAGTGCCTCTCCCATCGCCTCTGCGACTGCGAGGTGTGCGATATGAGGCGGGTTGAACGTGCCTCCGAACAAGCCCAGGCGTGCGGTTGTCATGCGCGTCCTGCGTTGCTGAACAGGTCAGGCATTGCTACAGGTCAGACTTCGGCAGGTCAGACTTCGGCAGGTCAGACTTCGGCAGGTCAGACTTCGGCAGGTCTCAGCCTCCAGCGCGGGCTGTGGCGGCGTCATGTCCACGCTGGGCAACGTCATAGACCGATTCGGCCTGGCGCACGAGCGGTGACTCGGGGAAGATTTGCACGAAGCGGTCGTAGGTACCGAGTGCCTCCTGGAAGCGGTCGGCTTGCCGGGCGGGGATGCTGTTCTGCGCGTAGGTGGTCTGCGCGCGCAGCGCCCCCAGGAGCGCGTCGTCGGCGTAGGGCGAGCTGGGGTGCTCGTCGAGGACGGCGAGATAGGCAAGCGCAGCGGCTTCGTAGAGTTCGCGCCGCATGTAGAGCTGGCCAGCCTCGAACTGCTTGCGGGCCAGCTTCTCGTTCAGCTCTTCGAGGCGCTGCACGGCTTGATCCGCGCCTTCGCCAGCGGGGTAGCGGCGGAGGTAGCCGCGGATAAAGCCGATGGCCCGCTTCGTCTCGGTCTGGTCGAGCTGGTACGGCGGCGAGAGGCGGTAGTAGCTCTCGATGCGTCCGAGTTCGGCCTCTTCCTGCCGCAGGTCGTTGCGGTAGAACTCGATGAAGCGGGTGTATTCGCTACCGGCGAGCAGAAACTCGCGGTTGCACTGGTAGGCTTTGGCGAGGTGGAGCTGGGCGTCGTCGGCCCACTCGTGGGTGCGCCCAAAGTCGAAGACGCTCCGGAAGTGATCGATGGCGCGGACGCATTTGCCGCGCTCGAAATCGTTGAGGCCCTTGTTGTAGGCCTCCTCAGGCGTATCGGAGGAGACGCGGCCTGCAGCACTGCACCCGGCCCAGAGGACGAGTGCGGCCAGCATGAGAGCGAGCGAGAGGAGACGCGAGAGAGGCGCCATGAGTCGGCGAGGTGGTCTAGAGATCGTATCCAAGGCGGCAGCGAGCGCGTCGGCGAAGAACGCGAGGCCCCGCGGCCTTATTGCAGGTCGGCGTAGGGCATCGGCTATTCGACGAGCACGCGCTGTCCGTCGCGGACTTCCATGAGGTAGAGCGCCTGGTTGCTCTGCCCGCCTGCCAGGTCGATGCGGATGCCGAGCCCCTGGTAGGGCGCGGCGCTGCGGAGCGCGTTGGCGAGCGCGTCGCGGGGCGCGTTCTCGGTCGCGGGGAGCGATGCAAGCTGGGTGAGGAGGAAGCGCGCGGTGTCGTAGCCGGTGTAGGCGAGGCGGTCGGGGTCTACGCCGCCCGAGAGCGCCCGGTAGCGCTCCACGAAGTCGAGCCCGCCGAGGCGATCACGGTCGGGGACGAAGTCGAGCGTGTAGGCCAGGGCGAAGGGACCGGCGGGCTCGATGTCGCTCATCGTGTGCCACACGCCGTTGCCCAGGAGGCGCAGGCCCACGCCAGCTTGGTCGAGGTTGCGCACCACATTGCGCATCGTCTGCTCCGCGTCGCGGCTGTCGAGCGGCACGTAGAGCGCGTCGAGGGTGGCGAGGTCGGTGGCGGGGAGGCGCTGGGTGAGCGAGAACCAGTCGCGGCGGTCGCCGAGCAGGTCATAGACGGGCACCGTCGCGCCGAGGCGGGTAGCCGTTGCATCGAAGACCGGGGCCATGCGCCCGCCGGTGCCATCCTGCTCAGCCACGACGCCCAGCGTCCGTGCGCCCATGCCGTCGAGGGCAAAGCGCGCCATGGTGCGGGCGCGGGTCGTGGGCGTAGGGTTGAGTTGGAAGGCGTAGCGCCGGCGCTCCGTGACGGCCTCGTCCGTGGCCATCGGCGCGAGCAGCGGGAGCTGCTGCCGCTCGGCAGCCTCGGCAGCGTCGAGCGCCTCGGCGCTGTAGAGCGGCCCGATCACGGCGCCCGCATTTTGGCTGGCGAGGAGGCCCAGCGCCACACGTGCCCCGTCGCCGCTGCCCTGCGAGTCCCGGAAGACCATCCGGACAGGTGCGGCGGGGTTGGCCCCGTTGTGCTCGTCCACGGCGATGCGGATGCCGTTGAAGAGGGCCTGGCTGAAGTTGCCATCGCGTTCGCCGACGGGCAGCATGATGCCGAGGTTGAACGGCCCGCGCGGCTCGGTCCGGCTCGCGCGGACGGAGGCTTCGAGGAGCCGCTGCGCTTCGGGCGCATAGCGGCTGCGCGGAAACTGGTTCACCAGCGTGGTGAAGATGCCGAGGGCTGCCGGGAAGTCGGCCTCGGCATAGTGCGCCTTGCCAGCCATCAGGTAGGCGGCGGTCGTCTTCGTGTGGAAGCCGAAGTTGGTGGCAGCCTGCAAGAACCAGGTGGCAGCCGCCCCATAGTCGGCAGCCTCGTAGCGCACGAGGCCGCGCTCGAAGCTCGCCTCAGCCCGCGCACTCGTCGGGGCCTCAACGGGCTGGGCCGCACTCGGAGCGATGCCGAGCGAGGCGAGGACGAAGAGCAGAACTGCGAGGGGGAGCAGGCGCATGGCGGGCGGGGTGGAGAGCGGAGCAAACTACACCGCCGCTGCGCTTCTCCCCGTGAATGCACGTCGGATTTGGAGCCGCACCGGAAGACCGCCTGCTGCACTCCCCTCTGCCTGCTGCAGTCTCACTGGTCCCACGTGAGCGTGAACGCGTTTGGGCCGTCCACGATGGCGCGGTCGTAGGTCTGCTGCGCGCTCGTAACCGGGTCGACGAGGGTGACGCGCACGCGCTTCGGCATCGTGAAGGTGCCGAGCAATTCGTTGTTCTCCCCTCGGTAGGCTAGTTCGCCCGAGCCGTTGAACGCAGGCGCTAGGGTGACGTCGAGCGTCTCGAACGCGCCGTCGGCATCAGTCTCCCCGCGCACGTCTGGCCCGTCGGTGAGGCCCACAGGGAAGGCGACCCAGCGCGCAGCGAAGCGCTCGCTCACCACCATGTCGTTGACGAGCATGCGGACAACATAGACGCCCGTGGGCACGCCCCCACCCTCCCAGACGGCTGCGAAGCTGCCGGTGGACTGCGCAGGCCGCTCATCCGTGAACACCAAATTCCCTGGGAGGTCGCGGATTTCAACGCGCGCATCGTGGCTTTCGTCCCCAATGAAATACGACACGGTGGCCCGCTGGAGGAACGGATTCGGAAAGACCGCACCGAGGCCGCTCTGCGAGGGCGACACCAGCACTTCGTCGCTAAGGCCGGAGACGCCCTGCGTGTCCTCGTGACGCAACTGAAGCACGTAGTCACCGGGGGCGATGGGCGCCTCGAACTCATAGGAGCGGTCGCTGCCCGTCGTCCCCCCGCCTTCCACGAAGCCGATGACGGAGAAGCCCCCTGCGCTCTTCTCACGTAGCTGCACCTCGAAGCCCAAGTTCTCGGCCTCCGCCGACGTGACCCACGTGACGTTGAGCGTCGATTCTGAGAGCCCTTCAATGATCGTCGCATCGACACGCTCGTACGTGACCGTGCTCGACGTTTTACCCGCGAGAGCCTGGTGAGGAGCCGCCTCCGCTGCCGCCACACACGTCTCCGCCAGCACTCCTACGGACAGCGCCGAGAAGCAGGGACGGATTGCCACGCGTAGCCCCTCGACGGGCTCCCCGCCTGGCGTCTCGGCAACGACCGCAATGCGGAAGCGGTCATTCGGCGGGTCAGCGGGATCGGGCGCGTCGGTTTCTGTCGAGGATGAATCGCACGCGGCGAGAACCAGGGCAAGAGCCAAAAGCGAAAGACGTACAGAAGGCATGCGCGGAGGGAGGGGTGTGGTGGGATGGCCAGGGTGTCGATGAGACTCAGGGCGCAAGGATAGGGGGGATCCCCCGATACCTACAAGGCACACCTTCAACCTCACCTCAAACGCGAGCGGCCGCGAACCCGAAGCCCTGAGACCGCACGAATCTGTCGGGCTCATTCGTCGGTGGACGCCTGCTACCCTCACCGGATCCGGTGGAAGCGGGTTCTCCCGCGCAACCTCACTGGTCCCACGTGAGCGCGAACGTGTTCGGTCCGTCCACGATGGCGCGGTCGTAGGCCTGCTGCGCGCCCGTCGCCGGATCGATGAGCGTGACGCGCACGCGCTCTGGCAGCGCAAAGGTGCCGAGCAACTCGTTGTTGAGCCCGCGATACTCCAACTCGTCCGGGCCGTAGAACGCCGGGGCTAGCATGACATCGAGCGTCTCGAAAGTGCCCATCGCGTTGGTCGCCCCGCGCACGTCTGAGCCATCGATGGCGTCGTCCGGGAGCACGGCCCACCGCGCCACCGCAAACGCGCCTACGACCTCGTCATCGACGCGAACCCGGACGGTGTACACCCCGCTAGGTACCCCTTCGGCGGTCCACTGAATCCGGTAGCCTCTCGCTGGCTGCAGGGGCTCGTCATTGGTGTACACGACATTCCCAGCGAGGTCAACGATATCGACGCGTGTGTTCGGGCTTTCGTCTCCTATGAAGTAGTCGAGGGTTGTCTGGTCCGTGAAAGGGTTGGGATACACCGAGGTCAGGCGACTTGACGGAATGGGGGGCGCCTCATACGTGACCGGGACCTCGTCACTGAAGGTAGAGGTGCCGTCCAGGTCCTCCTGACGGAGCCGCAGTACGTAGCTCCCCACGGTGATGGTGATCCGAAACTCATAGAACTGGAGTTCCTCGATCGTCCCCGCTCCCTCCACGAACCCGAGCACCTCGTACTCCTCGGCACTCGCCTCGCGAATCTGCACCTCAAAGCCGCGATTGTTGACCTCCATGGTTGTACGCCACCGAAAGAAGAGCAACGCTTCCAGGAGAAGCCCACTGGTTTCCACCTCAAAGCCCTGATACGTGACACCGCTCGTTTTTGCGATTGCAGCAGGCTGTGTGGGCGCGGTCGGCGCGTCCGCGACACAGGGGTCCCCTTGCCCGCCTGTCAAGTTCACATCAATGCAGGGACGGATCGCTACGCGCAGCCCCACCACCGGCTCCCCGCCCGGTGTCTCGGCGACGACTGCGATGCCGAAGCGCTCGTCTGTAGGCTCCGTCGTCGAGGAGTCGCACGCGCCCAGCATGAGCGCGGCGGCACACGCGAGAACGGCCAACGCCATACGACACGAGTTCCTCGCGCTGGACCTACGGAAGAGGATGCGTGGCGACGGGACTGCAGGCATACGTAGCAAGCGAGGAAGTTGGAGGTGGGACAGCCGTGACGAGAGCCTCAGGACGGCCCCAGGGGATACCCCCAGCCTCCACTAACGCTGATCTGGTGTTGTTCCTGTGTCCGTCCACACGATAGCAGAACCGATTCCTCGATCGACCCCGCTCAGACGTAGTGCGACTGTCGGGCTATGCTTCGGCAGCAAGGAACCGGACCGTGGCCTCCAACTCGTCGAAGTCGTTGGACTTGTCGAAGAAGTAGCTCGCCCCTTCGGCCATGCACTTCTGGCGGTAGTAGGGGTTGCTGTGGTTGGTCAGCATGATGACCGTCGTGGCGGGATGGTCGCGCTTGATGCGCTTGAGCGCTTGGATGCCGTTCATGCCTGGCATCTGGATGTCGAGCACGACGAGGTCCGGGGTCGTGTCGTTGACGGCGGCGACGGCCTGCGGGGAGTTTTCCGCCTCACCGACCACCTCGACGCGCTTGATCTGCGCAAGCCGGTCCAGGAGGTGCGCACGAACGGCCGGGGCATCATCGGCGATGACGACGCGCAGCGTGTCGGAGGCGACAGGAGCGTTGAGAGGCACGGCGTGGGGCCACGTGAGGGAGTGCCGGACAGGGGGCTGCATGGAGCTACCGAGGAGCGCGCGAGGGTTACACGATCATGGTAGCGCAGACCCGCGCCGAAGCGAAAGCGGGGTTTGGCCTGCAAGGTTGCACGCCCGCACCCCCGACGTCGTAGTCAACGACGCAGGCATCTGTCAGCTTTTGTCCTACAAGTCAAAACGCTGGCTCCTTTTTCAGGAAGGCTGCCGAGGATTGGGCGGCGCTTCGCAGGCGGAACCGGAGCCGGGGCGTACCTTTTTCTGCTCCTTCGTCCCCATCCATCTTGCGCCCCACCCCCTATGCCGCGCGCTGCCATCACCGCCGTCGGCCACTTCCTCCCCGAGGAGCGCCTCACCAACGCGGACCTCGAACGCCTCGTCGACACCAACGACGAGTGGATCCGCACCCGCACCGGCATCACTGAGCGCCGCATCCTCCGCGACAAGGACAAGGCCACGTCCTACATGGCCACGCGTGCCTGCCGGGAAGCACTCGACAAGGCGGGCGTCGCGGCCGAAGACGTGGACCTCATCATCGTGGCCACCGTCACGCCGGACATGCTCTTCCCGGCGACGGCCTGCCTCGTGCAGCGCGACCTCGGCGCGACGAAGGCGTGGGGCTACGACATCCTCGCGGCCTGTTCGGGCTTCCTCTTCGCGCTTTCCACCGGCGCGCGGTTCATCGAGGCCGGCAAGCACGAGCGCGTGCTCGTCGTCGGCGCCGACAAGATGAGCTCGATCCTCGACTGGTCGGACCGCACCACCTGCATCCTCTTCGGCGACGCCGCCGGGGCTGTCCTCCTGGAAGCCACCGACGACGCCGTCGACGGCAAGCCCGTTGGCGTGCTGGAGTCGGTCGAGTACGTCGACGGCTCCGGCGCGGAGTACTTGCGCATGGACGGCGGCGGCAGTCTGCACCCACCCACGCACGAGACCGTCGAAAAGAAGATGCACAGCATCCGCCAGGACGGCCGCTCGGTGTTCAAGCGCGCCGTGGAGGGCATGGCCGACGCCGCGGTCGAGCTCATGGAGAAAGCCGGACTGACCAGCGACGACGTACGCTACCTCGTCCCGCACCAGGCCAACCTCCGCATCATCGACGCGACGGCCCGCCGCATGGGCATCCCGTCCTCGCAGGCGATGATCAACATCGGGCACTACGGCAACACGACCGCGGCCACGATTCCGCTCTGCCTCTATGACTGGGAAAACCAACTGAACCGGGGCGACAACCTAGTCCTGGCCGCCTTCGGCGGTGGCTTTACCTGGGGCGCCGCCCACGTGCGCTGGGCCTACGATGGACATGCGAAGTCAGACGTAGAAGGGTAGAAGTGGGTGGCAGTCCCGCCCGCCTGGCTCACCGTGAGCTCTTTCTCTAGCCGCGCCACATCGGCTTCGCCCGTCAAACTCTTCACCCCTCACTTCCCCCATGCTCGCTTACCTCTTCCCCGGCCAGGGCTCCCAGTTCGTTGGGATGGGTGCTGACCTCGCGCTGTCGTTTCCCGAAGCCAAAGCCGTGTTCGACGAGGCCGACGCCACGCTTGGCTTCTCGTTGACCAGCCTGATGTTCGGCAGTGCCGAGGACGCCGAGATGCGGCTCACGGAGACGGAATACACGCAGCCCGCGCTCTACACGCACAGCCTCGCCGCGTTTGCCATCCTCGAAGCCCGCGGCCAGCACCCTGCCGTCACGGCCGGGCATAGCCTCGGCGAATACAGCGCCCTTGCAGCGGCCGGGGCCTTCTCGTTCACCGACGGCCTCCGCGTGGTGCGCCGCCGCAGCGAGTTGATGGCAGAGGCTCGCGCTGGCACGATGGTCGCCGTGCTTGGCCTCGAAGACGCCGCCGTGGAGCAGATCTGCACGGACGTGTCGGCCGCGGGCGACGGCGTGGTCGTGCCGGCCAACTACAACGCGCCCGGCCAAGTCGTCGTCTCGGGCGACGTGGCGGCGGTGGAGCGTGCGATGGACGCCTTCAGCGAAGCCAGCGCCAAGCGCGTGCTGCCGCTCTCGGTGAGCGGGGCCTTCCACTCGCCCCTCATGGCCGACGCCCAGGCCGCGTTCGCCGCCACGCTCGACGCGCTCGACATCCAGACGCCGCGCTGCCCAGTCGTGCTCAACGTGACCGCGGCCCCCACCACCGACCCCGACGAGATCCGCCGCCGCCTCATCGAGCAACTCACCGCACCCGTTCGCTGGTCGCAGTCGCTCAGCCGCATTCAGGACGACGGCGCGACGCGCTTCGTGGAGGTCGGCTCCGGCAAGGTGCTCTCCGGGCTCGTCAAGCGCACGCTCGGACGCCAAGCCGACACCGCGCAAGCTGGGGCGGTTGACAACTTTGGCTGACACTCCTCTGCTCTCTCCAATTCCCCCTCAGACTTTACCTCCTTGACTCATGGCTTCACTTGCAGGAAAAACAGCGCTGGTGACGGGCGGCACGCGCGGGATCGGCCGCGCCATCGTGGAAGCCTTCGCCGACGCGGGTGCGAAGGTCGCGTTCACCTACCGCTCGTCCACCGAGACCGCCGACGCGCTCGTCGCGGAGCTTCAGGGGCGCGGCGTCGAGGCAATGGCCTTCCAGGGCGATGCCGCCGAGATGAGCGCCGCCGAGGAGGCCGTCAAGGGCCTTCTGGGTGCCTGGGGTCAACTCGACGTGCTCGTCAACAACGCGGGCATCACGCGCGACACGCTCCTCATCCGCATGAGCGAGGACGACTGGGACGCCGTCATCGAGACGAACCTCAAGAGCGTGTTCAACTTCTCGAAGGCCGTCTACCGCCCGATGATGAAGCAGCGCGGCGGCACCGTCATCAATGTGTCGTCGGTGGTGGGCGTGATGGGCAACCCGGGGCAGGCGAACTACGCCGCGTCAAAGGCGGGCATCATCGGCTTCACAAAGAGCCTCGCTAAGGAACTCGGCGGGCGGGGCGTGACGGCCAACGTGATCGCACCCGGCTACATCCAGACCGACATGACCTCGGAGCTCGGCGACGCCGCCCGCGACGCGCTGATGGCTAATCTTCCGCTCAAGCGCCTCGGCGACCCCGCCGACATCGCCGCCGCCGCGGTCTTCCTCGCCTCCGACGCCGCGCGCTACATCACCGGCCACGTCCTCCACGTCGACGGGGGCCTCGCGATGTAAAGGGCTACGCGGCCTGCACACCGAACCGGAAGCGCGTCTGCGAGGCGTAGGTCTCGCCCGGCCGCAGCACAATCGACGGAAAGCCCGGCTGATTCGGCGCATCCGGGAAGTGCTGCGTTTCAAGCGCGAGCGCGGCGTGCGGCCCGTGCCCGGTGAACACCTGGATGCCGGGCTCGGTCGTCCACACGGCGAGGGTGCGCCCGCTCGACGGGGCTCTGACTTCGGCAGCCAGCTCCGGGGCAGACGTCGGCGTCATGCCGAGCACGTAGTTGTGATCGTAGCCGTTGGCAAGCGTGAGCTGCGCGTCGGCGGCAACCACATCGGCGGCGAGTCGGTCGCCGAGCCGCGTTGGTGTGCGTAGGTCGAACGGCGTGCCGTCCACGGGGCGGATTTCGCCGGTCGGGAGATACGTCGCGTCCGTCGGGAGAAAGGCGTCTGCGTGGACCGTGAGGCGGTGCTCCCGCACGTCGGCATCGGGGCCGTCGAGGTTGAAGTAGGTGTGCTGCGTCAGGTTGACAAGCGTGGGCGCGTCGGTCGTGGCGTGCAGGTCGAGCGTGAGCGCATCGTCGTCTGTGAGTGTGTAGGTCGCCGTCACGGCGAGCGCGCCGGGGTAGCCTTCCTCCCCATCGGGACTCACCCGGGTGAGCACGACCCCGCTTGTGGTGAGCGTCTCGAACGGCTCAGCCGCCCAGGCGTGTTGGTGGAAGCCGTGCGCGCCCCCGTGGATGTGGTGCGGGCCATTGTTGCACGCCACCTCGTAGGTCTGCCCGTCGAGCGTGAACCGCCCGTACCCGATCCGGTTGGCCACGCGGCCCACGAGCGCGCCGAAGCACGCCGGGTTGTGGTGGTAGTCGGCGCAGCGCTGCGTCCCGCGCGCGATCTCCTCGAAGTCGCCGTGCTGGTCTGCGGTTCGGATCGAGACGAGGAGCGCGCCGAAGTCGCTCACCTGCACGGTCGTGCCGCGGGCGTTGCGGAGGGTGAAGAGGGTAGCGCGGGAGCCGTCGGGCAGCAGGCCCCAGGGTTCGGCGGCAAGTCGGTCAGGCACGGGCACAAGGGAGAGAGGGCGAATGGGACGGGCAATCCCGACACCGTACGGCACGACCAAGATCCCGAGGGCCTGGCGCGACCGACGCCAACGTGCCGGTCGACATGCCAACGTGCCGGTCGATATGGGGAGCGCCGCGCGGCCCGCCCATCGTCCGGCCAAACACCGGGACCCTTCCCCTTGTCCTAAACGGGGCGCTATACTCCCTGGTCGTTTCCCCCACCCTGTCTGCACTCCCATGCTCGCCACGCTCGACTGGGCCGTCGTCGGCCTCTATTTCCTCGTCGTCTTCGGCGTCGCCATCGGGGCCACGATCCGCGAGCGGCGACGCGCTGCGAGCGAGGACTCCGCCGACTACTTCCTCGCTGGACGCAACGTCGGCTGGTTCGTGATTGGGGCGTCGCTCTTCGCGTCGAACATCGGCTCGGAGCACCTCGTGGGGCTTGCCGGGTCGGGCGCCGTGTCGGGTGTCGCGCCGGGGCAGTTCGAAGTGCTCGCGTCGCTCATCCTGCTGCTGCTCGGGTGGGTGTTTGTGCCGTTCTACATCAAGAGCGGCGTCTTCACGATGCCCGAGTTTCTGGAGAAGCGCTACTCGGCAGGCGCGCGGTGGTACCTCGCCACCATTTCGATCATCGCCTACGTGCTGACGAAGATCTCCGTGACCATCTTCGCGGGGGCGGTCGTCTTCAGCGCCGTCGGCGTCGAGTTTTGGACGGGCGCGCTCATCGTGGTCGTGGCGACAGGCGCCTACACCGTCTTCGGCGGCCTGCGCGCGGTGCTCTACACCGACCTCATCCAGACGTTCGTGCTCATCGGCGGTTCGCTCGCCGTGACGCTCCTCGGCCTGAGCGCCATCGGCGGCTGGAGCGGGCTGGCCGAGGGCGTGCCCGATGGTTTTCTGAGCATGTGGAAGCCGATGACCGACCCCGACTTCCCATGGACGGGCATCCTCTTCGGCGCGCCGATCCTGGGCGTGTGGTACTGGTGCACGGACCAGTTCATCGTGCAGCGGACGCTCTCGGCGAAGAACATCGACGAGGCACGGCGCGGGACCATCTTCGCGGGCATCCTGAAGCTGCTGCCGCTGTTCCTCTTCGTGCTGCCGGGCCTGATCGCCTACGTGCTCACGCAGAACGGCACCATCACGCTCGCCGACGAGAACGAGGCACTACCGACGCTCGTGGCGGCGCTCCTCCCGGCGGGCCTGCGCGGCCTCGTGATCGCGGGGCTGCTCGCTGCGCTCATGTCGAGCCTGTCGAGCGTGTTCAACTCGTGCTCGACGCTCATCACGTGGGACGTCTACAAGAAGCTCAACCCCGACGCCAGCGAGCAGCGGCTCGTGTGGGTCGGCCGCCTCTCGACGGTGGTGCTGACGGTGCTCGGCCTGATGTGGATTCCGCTCGTCGAGGCGGCCGAGGGGGGGCTGTACGTCTACCTCCAGTCGGTGCAGGCCTACATCGCGCCGCCGATCGCGGCGGTGTTCCTCTTCGGGCTGCTGTGGAGCCGCCTCAACGCCCCCGGCGCGCTCGCGTCGTTGCTGACGGGCTTCGTGCTCGGCCTGGCGCGCCTCACGATGGAGTCGGCTGGGATGGAAGCAGGCTTCTTCACCGAGATCAACTTCCTGCACTTCGCCATCGTGCTGTTCGTGATCTGCACGACCGTGCTGGTCGCGGTGAGCCTCGCCACGGCCCCGCCCTCGCGCGAGCAGATCGCCGGGCTCACCTTCGCCACCGCCGACGAGCAGACGCTCGCCCAGAGACAGGACGATCTGATCACGGCCTCCGCCTTCTCGAATCCGCAGCGCCGTCGCCTCGACCTCGCGCTCACGGGCCTGCTCATCCTCGCGGTGATCATCGTCTGGACCGTGTTCTCGTAGCCCGCAGAGCGCGGCGCTACCCTAGCCCTCTTACGTAGCTGAGCAGCGTCGATTCTTCGCCGGAAGCGCTTCTGGTGAAGAAGCACCGCGCCGTATTTTGAGCAGCCCAACTTCTCTGCGGATCCTGACAACCACCCTCTCGGTTCCGGGTGGCCCTTCCGCCCTTCCCTTCAGCCCGTACGCCCTGCTGTCATGTCGCACCCGAAGATCTGGTTCAACGGCGACCTCGTCGCCTACGAAGACGCCACCATCCACGTCCTCTCGCACGTCGTCCACTACGGCTCGTCCGTCTTCGAGGGCGTCCGCGCCTACGACACCGCGCGCGGCCCGGCCGTCTTCCGCCTTCCGGAGCACATGCAGCGGCTCATCGACTCGGCGAAGATCCACCGCATGGACTCGGGCTATGACCTCGCCGCGCTGAACCAGGCCGTCGTCGACACGATCCACGCGAGCGGCCTCGAAAGCTGCTACATCCGCCCCGTGATCTACCGCGGCATGGGCAGCATGGGCGTCAACCCGCTCAAGAACTACGTCGAGACGTTCATCGCCGTGTGGGACTGGGGCAAGTACCTCGGCGACGAGGCCATCGAGCAGGGCGTCGACGTGCAGGTGTCGACGTGGAACCGCAACGCGCCGAACACCACGCCGAGCCTCGCCAAGGCGGGCGGTAACTACCTCAACGCGTCGCTCATCAAGATGGAGGCCGTGCTCAACGGCTTCACCGAAGGCATCGCGCTCTCCGTCGACGGCTACCTCTCCGAGGGCTCGGGCGAGAACCTGTTCGTCATCAAAGACGGCGTACTCCACACCGCGCCGACCGGCCTCTCGATCCTGCCCGGCATCACGCGCAACACGGTCATCACGCTCGCGGAGTCGATGGGCTACGAGATCAAGGAGGCGAGCATCCCACGCGAGGCGCTCTACGTGGCCGACGAGTTGTTCTTCACCGGCACCGCCGCCGAGGTCACGCCGATCCGCTCCGTCGACCGCTACCAGATCGGCTCCGGCTCGCGCGGCCCGATCACGAAGCAGATCCAGGACGCCTACTTTAGCGCGCTGCGCGACACGGACAACCCGCACGGCTGGCTCACCTTCGTCAACGAAGAGGCGTCCGACACCGTGCGCGAAACGGCGGCCGCCGAAGCGTAGGAAGTTCGAAGGGAGGAGCAGGAAGCGAAGCCGCCTCGGGCTGTCAAGGTGGTGAAGGCGTAGGCCGAAGGACGGTGCACGAATCGCCGCCCCGCCCCGTCTCCGTTCTGCCAACCTCCGTCCCTCGGACTGTCCCCCTCGGGGGCGACGGAGACAGCTTGTGCGCCGTTGCAGGCATACAAGCAGGGGGGGAGCCGTGCTGGCAATCCGGCCGGCAAACACCGTCGGGCTTCTACACAGCACTTTTCCGCCTGAGGTGACCTGGCGCCGCAACCTGCTCTGGATCGACTGCAGTGGGGCACTGGCCGTGGGGGTGCTGGTGCTCGCGCTGAGTGGGTGGCTCGCCGACCTGCACGGACTCCCACGGAGCGTTCTGCTCTTCACCGGGGTGATGAACCTCGTGTACGGGTCGTTCTCCCTCTCGCTGGCGCGTCGTACGGTGCGGCCGGAGCCGCTGCTCTCGCTGCTGGCGAGCGCCAACATGGCGTGGCCGCTCGTCTGCATCGCGCTCGTTGTACTGCACCGCGCTACCATTGGGCCGACGGGCCTGCTGCACCTGCTGGGCGAGGCGATCTATGTGGGTGGCCTGGGCTTCGTGGAATGGCGCTCGCGCGACCTGCTCACGACAACTTAGTCGCTCATCCACGCATCGACGGCGTGGGCGAAGCGCTCGGGGGCGTCGGCGTCCATGCGGAGGTACAGCGCCGGTTCGATCAGCTCGACTTCCATCACGGCGAACGTGCCGACGGGCATCCGCACAAAGTCGACGCGGGCGTAGAGCGGAGCGGGGGTCAGCGTTGCCATCACGGCGTCGGCGCGCTCGCGGAGGACGGGCTCGGGACGGATGGCGCGGATGAGGCCGCCGTGCTCTTCCTGGACGCGGAAGTCCTTCGGCTTCGGCGTCTTCAGGATCGTGTGGCTGTAGGCCCCGGCGAAGTAGAACAGCGAGAACTCGCCCTCGGAGAGCACGGCGGGCACGAACGGCTGCACCATGCACGCGCGGTCCGCGAACGTGGCCGCGAGCGTCGTGCGCGTCGCGTCGTCGAGGGGCTGCGTGAGCCAGAACGTGTCGTCGGCGTTGGCGCTGACGGTGGGCTTGACGATGAGTTGATCCGTGCCGAAGGCGTCGAAATAGCTGTCGAGCGCACCGCCGAGTTTGGTATCGAGCCCCTGCGACCACGCCGTCGGGACGATCGCAATGCTGTCCGCTTCGAGGTCGCGGAGGTAGCCCTTCTCCAGGTTCCAGCGGACGAGCGCGAGCGGGTTCTCTAGCCGCGCCGACGACGCCTCGATCTCGGCGAGCACGGTGAGGAAGGCCTCGGCGTGATGCTGGTAGTCCCACGGCGAGCGGATAATGACGAGGTCGTAGGCGTCCCAGTCGACGTGCGACGTCCACGGCACGCGGTCGACGTGCCAGCCGAGCGCGGCGAGCGGCGCCACGGCGAGGTCGTCGTCGATGACGAAGCCGGTGGGGTCGGCCATGGTGAGGAAGGCGCAACGGTGCACAGCGGTCGGGAGCGAGTTCAGTGGACAGCGCCGCAAGATCGGCCTGGGCACGCATCCGCTGCGTCGAGCAGGTCTGCGCCGCCGGTCTATCTTGCCGCGCCTGTTTCCTCGCTCGCCCGTTTTCATGCGCCTACTCGTTGCTCTCTCGTTCGCGCTGTTCCTCCTCACCTTGCCCCATGCCGCGCACGCACAGTCCACAGCCGACGAGGCGTCGCCCGACGAGACCCCGCCCGACGAACCTCAGCCCGTCCGTGTCGGCGTCGTTGGGCTCGTCCACACGCACGTCCACTGGATCCTCGGGCGCGAGGACCGCGGCGACATCGAGATCGTCGGCATCGTGGAGCCCAACCGCGACCTCGCCGAGCGCTACGCCGAGCAGCACGGCTATGCGATGGACCTCGTCTATGCCGACCTTGATGCAATGCTCGACGCCGCCCAGCCCGAGGCGGTGACCGTCTTCACGACGATCAAGGACCACCGCGCCGTCGTGGAAAGGGCTGCCGCGAGAGGTATCCACGTTCTGGTCGAGAAGCCACTCGCGATCAGCCTCGACGACGCCCGCGCCATGGCCGAGGCCGCTGAGGCGGCGGGCATCCACCTGCTCACCAACTACGAGACGACGTGGTACCCGAGCGTCCACGAGACGCAGCGCCGCGTCGACGCGGGCGACCTCGGCCCGCTGCGCAAGATCGTCGTGCACGACGGCCACAAGGGCCCGCAGGAGATCGGTGTCAACGAGGAGTTCCTCGACTGGCTCATCGACCCCGAGTTCAACGGCGCGGGGGCACTGTTCGACTTCGGCTGCTACGGCGCGGGCCTCGCCACGTGGCTCCTCGACGGCCAGCGCCCGACCTCCGTTACCGCCGTCACGCAGCAGATCAAGCCCGACGTCTACCCGCTCGTGGACGACGAGGCGACGATCATCCTCACCTACCCTGAGGCCCAGGCCATCGTGCAAGCGTCGTGGAACTGGCCGTTCAACCGCAAAGACATGGAGGTCTACGGCCGCACCGGCTTCGCGCACGCCGACGACGCGACCACGCTCCGCGTACGCCTGGAGGGCGAGGACGCCGAGACGCGCTCCACCGTCGCGCCGCTGCCGGTGCCGCACGACGACCCGTTCGCCTACCTCGCGGCTGTTGTCCGGGGCGAGGTCGAGCCCGGTACCGACCTCTCGTCGCTGCCGACCAACCTGATCGTGATGGAGATCCTCGACGCGGCGCTCCGTTCGGCGCAGACGGGCGAAACGGTTCGCTTTGACTGAGCTATGCTAGGCCTCGCCAAACTCGTCCTCGGTCCCGTCCTCCTCGCGCAAGGGAAGCGCGTGCGGCGGGTCGCGCTCAAGCTCCCCGAGCCTCCGGGCGACCGAGCGGGCACCGTCGGAAGCGGACCGCCGCTGCGGTTGCTCGTCGTGGGCGACTCTTCGGCAGCGGGCGTAGGCGCGCCGTCGCAGGACGAGGCGCTACTCGGGCAGACGGTGGCAGCGCTCGCCGGAGACGTAGCCGTTGAGTTTCGCCTCATCGCCCGCACCGGCGCGACGACGGCGGGCACGCTCAAGAAGCTGCGCGGCACAGAGCCGGCTGCGTTCGACGTGGCCCTCTCCGCGCTCGGCGTCAATGATGTCACGGCGGGCGTAGGGCTGCGCGACTGGCTCGACCAGCAGCAGGCACTCGCGGCCGTGCTGCGCACCCGCTTCGGCGTACGGCACCACATCGTCTCGGGCCTCCCGCCCGTGCACACGTTTCCGGCGTTGCCGCAGCCGCTCCGGTGGTACCTCGGCACCCTCGCGCGGCGCTTCGACGCGGCCCTGCGGCTGTGGACCGACGGCGAGCCCAGCGTGACCTACGTCGCGATGGCAGAAGGCGACGCCGTGCCGCCGGACTGGGCCGAGCGGATGGGCGACCTCATGGCCTCGGACGGGTTCCACCCCGGCCCCCAGATCTATGCACACTGGGGCGCCGAGGTGGCGCGGGCCGTTCGAGCGGCCTGACGAAGGCATGCCCCCACCGAGCGAAGCTGGGCCTTCAGGCTGGGTGGCCCTGGGCCGTGCGCATGGACCGGGCAATGCCGTGCTTTGCCGCCATCAAACCGCCCAGCCGGTGTGCGCCATCGCACAGTTGCGGGGGCGAACGGAGGCTCCGCTTGGTGTTTCGCGGCTTGGCGCATGGGTTGTGTCCGCAGGCATGCACGTCACGCTCATCTCGTCTGCCCCGCCCTATCGATGCTCCGCACCACCCTCAAAGTTGCCTGGCGCGCACTGCTGCGCCGCAAAGGCACCACCGCCCTCAACGTCGCTGGTCTCGCGCTTGGGCTCGCCGGGGCGCTGCTCATCGCGCTCTGGATCCAGCACGAGCGCTCTTTCGACCGCTTCCACACCAGCGGCGACCGCATCTACCGCGTCGTCGTGGACTACATCACCGACGGGCGCATTGCCGAGAACGGCTTCACGCAGGGCATCCTCGGTCCGACGCTGGAAGAGGACTACCCCGAGGTGGAGCAGGCCGTCCGGCTGACCAGCACCGGCAACGTGCTGCGCGTCGGCGACCGGCAGTTCGAGGAGGGCAATCTCGCCTATGCCGACGCCGACCTCTTTGCGGTCTTTGACTTCCCGTTTCTCCACGGCGACCCGGCCACGGCCCTTGCCGAGCCGCTCACCATCGTGCTCACGGAGGCGATGGCGCTCAAGTACTTCGACCGCACCGACGTTGTCGGCGAGACGATGGCCACCAATGAACGTGTGAGCAACGAGGGCGTCTCGCTCACCGTCACGGGCGTCGTTGAGGCTACGCCGGAGACCTCGTCGGTCCAGGCGGACGGCCTCGTGTCGATGATCACGCTGGAGCAGAACGGCCCGGACTGGATGTGGGGCAACTGGTACGCGACCAACTTCCAGACCTACGTGCTGCTGCAGGAGGGCGTGACGCAGGAGGCCATGGAGGCCAACATGGTCGAGATGTTCAACCGCTACGCCCGCGACCGCGGTGAGGAGTTCGGCTCGTCGCTGGTGTTCCTCCTGGAGCCGCTGGAGACGATGTATCTCACCTCCAAGCGCGACGGCGTGCCGCACGGGAGCCTGGCCAACATCTACCTCTTCGGCGTGATCGCGCTCTTCCTGGTGCTGATTGCCTGCATCAACTTCGCCAACCTGTCCACGGCGCGCAGCATGGAGCGCGCGAAAGAAGTCGGCGTCCGCAAGACGGTCGGCGGGACGCGCGCTAGTCTCGCGCTGCAGTTCCTCGCCGAGGCGGTGATGCTGACCACGGCTTCGATGGTGCTGGCCCTGCTGCTCGTGCAGGCCGTGCTGCCCGCGTTTGAGCGCCTGACCGAGAAGACGCTGAGCCTCGCCACCCTCGGGCTGCCGACGTGGGGCCTGCTGACGCTGCTCCTCGGCACGGCGCTGGCCGTGGGCGTCCTCGCCGGGACCTACCCGGCGTTCGTGCTGACGCGCTTTCATCCGGCGGCCGTGCTCAAGGGCACGTTTCGCACGTCGGCGAGCGGCGCTGCGCTGCGCAAGGGCCTCGTGGTGGTGCAGTTCGCCATCTCGATTGCGCTCATCGCCGCGACAGCCGTCGTCTTCCGCCAACTCGCCTTCATGCAAGAGCGCGATCTCGGCTTCGCGGCCAATACCGAGGAGGGCCGTCTGCTGGAGGTGCCCTTCGGGGGCGACGAGCAGGTGCTCGCCCAGTACGACGCCCTCAAGGCACAGCTCGTCGCGCTGCCCGGCGTGGCCGAGGCGACGGGCTCGCAGACGCTCCCTGGCTACGGCTCGCCGAGCGCGGGCGGCGCCGTGGAAGGCCCCGACGGCACCGCACAGAACGTCTCGGTGGACCTCTACATGGTCGACTTCGACTTCCTGGACGTGATGGACCTCGACATCGTCGCGGGGCGCGGCTTCGACCCCGCCTTCAGCACGGACTCGTCGGAGGCGTACCTCCTCAACGAGACGGCCGCGCGCGAATTCGGCTATACCGACGTGGCCGACGCCGTGGGCAAGTCGGCGGGCTTCTGGGGGCGCGGCGGGACCATCATCGGCATCGTGGAAGACTTCCACCCCTACGGGCTGCGCTCGGAGATCCCGACGCTCGGCCTCCGCATCGAGAACCAGATCACCCGCTTCACGCTGCGCCTAAAGACCGACGACCTCCCCGCCACCATCGCCTCGATCGATGACCTGTGGCAGGCCGCCGTGCCCCACCGCCCGTTCTCCTACTACTTCGTCGACGAGACCTTCGACGCGCAGTACCGCGCTGAAACACGTTTTGGACAGGTGTTCGCCGTGTTCGCCGTGCTGGCCATCTTCATCGCGTGCCTCGGGCTCTTCGGGCTGGCCAGCTTCACCGCAGCGCAGCGGACGAAGGAGATCGGCGTGCGCAAGGTGCTCGGGGCGTCCGTACCGGGCCTGGTGACGCTGCTGGCGAAGGACTTCCTCGTGCTCGTGGTGGCCGGCTTCGCCGTCGCTGTGCCCGTCGTGTGGTATGGCATGAGCCGGTGGCTCGCGGACTTTGCCTACCGGACCGACGTGGGCGTGCTGGTCTTCCTGCTTGCGGGCGGCCTCGCGCTGGGCGTGGCGCTCCTCACGGTCACGAGCCAATCGCTCCGCGCCGCCACGACCGACCCCATCAACGCGCTGCGCTACGAATGACGGCGAGAGTCATGGGGCATGTGTCGGCCCCGAGCTCCCCATGACCCTTGCCCCTCGCCCCCTGACCATTGCCCCCTGACCATCGCTCCCTGACCATCGCCCCTGTGCTTCAGAACTACCTGCTCACCGCGCTGCGCTTCTTCCGGCGCCAGAAAGGCTACACGCTGCTCAACGTGCTCGGCCTGGCCGTCGGGCTGCTCGGCGCGTTCCTCATCCTCCTCTGGGTGCAGGACGAACTGCGCCATGACCGCTTCCACGAGGACGGCGACCGGCTGTACATGGCGATGCGCCACGTCTCCTACAGCAACGGTACCGTCGAGACGGCGCGCGCGATCACCTATCCGGCAGCGGCGGTCTTAGAAGCGGAGTATCCCGAGGTCGAGGATGCCGAGATGGTGACGTTTCCGAACGAGATCGTCCTCAGCCACGAGGGACGCGCCTTCCGGGAGCGCGGCTATTGGGCGGAGGAGGCGTTCTTCGAGATGTTCACCTTTCCGCTGGTGGCCGGCGACCCTGCGACCGCGCTCGACGCACCGGATGGGATCGTGATCTCGGAGCGGCTGGCGCAGTCGCTCTTCGAGACGAACGACTTCGAGGCCGTGCTCGGCCGCACCGTCCGCGTCGACGACCGCCACGACGCGCGCGTGACGGGCGTGGCGGCCCCCGTGCCGTCCTACTCCCGGCTCGACTTCGACTGGGTCCTACCGTTCGAGGAGTACTACGCCCGCAACACGTGGATGGACCACTGGGGCAACAGCGGCGCGCGGCTGTTCGTCCGCCTTGCCGACGGGGCGGACCTCGCCACCGTCAACGACAAGGCCCGCGGCCTAATCATGGAAAACGCCGACTTCACCGGCGTCGATCTTTTCCTCTACCCCTTCGGCGACTATCACCTCCACGGGACGTTCGAGGACGGGATGCAAGCGGGCGGGCGCATCGAGTATGTCCGCGCGTTTGGCGTGGTCGCATTCTTTCTGGTGCTGATCGCCTGCATCAACTTCATGAACCTGGCGACGGCGCGTGCGGCACAGCGAGCGCGCGAGATCAGCGTCCGCAAGACGCTCGGCGCGACGCGCTCGGGGCTGGCCGCGCAGTTCCTCGGCGAGGCGGTGCTCGTCGCGCTCGTCGCGGCGGCGCTGGCGCTGGTGGCGCTCGTATCGCTACTTCCGGTCTTTGGCGAGGTCGCGGGGAAGACCTTCACGCTCGGCGCGCTCGGGCCCGGCATGTGGATGCTCTTCGCCAGCGTGGCGGTAGCGTCAGGCTTGTTGGCGGGGAGCTACCCGGCGCTCGTGCTGTCGCGCTACAGCCCGGCGGGCGTGCTACGCGGCAGCGGGGGCGTCGCCAGCGGCGGGCTGCTGCGCAAGGTGCTCGTCGTCAGCCAGTTCGCGGCGTCCATCCTGCTCATCGTCGGGACGCTCGTCGTCTACCGCCAGATCGACTACATCCAGACGAAAAACCTCGGCCTCGACCGCGACAACGTCGTCATGATGACGCTCGAAGGCGGCGCGCGCGACCAGTACGACGCCTTCCGCCAGGCCCTCCTCGCCCAGCCGGGTGTCGAGACCGTCACGTCGACCAACCAGAACCCGCTCTCGGTCGGCAACTCGACCTCCGACCCGACCTGGGAGGGCAAGGACCCGGAGGCGCAGCTCAACTTTTTCGTCATCCAGGCGAACTACGACTTCATCGAGACGATGCGGATGGAGGTGGTGTCTGGCCGCTCGTTCTCGCGCGCGTTCGGGGCCGACACGACCAACTTCGTCGTCAACGAGGCGATGGCGCGGCTCATGGAAACGGACGACCCCGTGGGCGAGGGGCTCGCGTTCTGGGGCTACGAGGGCGAGATCGTCGGCATGGTGGAGGACTTCCACATGACCTCGCTCTACGCGCCCATCGAGCCGACGATCATGCTGCTGGACGCGAACCTGGAGCAGGGTCGCATGCTGGCGGTGCGGCTCGCGCCGGGCCAGACGGCCGAGGCCCTCGCGGGGCTAGAGCGCACCTTCGCCGAGTTCAGCCCCGGCGTACCGTTTGACTACGCCTTCCTCGACGAGCGCTTCGGGCGGATGTACGAGTCCGAGCGCCGCATCGGGACGCTGGCCAACCTGTTCGCGCTGGTAGCGGCCTTCGTGGCCAGCCTCGGACTCTTCGGCCTGGCGGCCTACGCGGCCGAGCGTCGGCGCAAGGAGGTGGGCGTGCGCAAGGTGCTCGGGGCATCCGTGCCGGGCGTGGTGGCGCTGCTCTCGCGCGAGTTCGTGGCGCTGGTGGTCGTGGCGTGCGGCGTGGCGTTCCCGCTCGCCTACCTGGGCGCGGAGCGCTGGCTCGGCGGCTTCGCCTACCGCGCCGACCTCGGCGTGGCGCCGTTCCTCCTCGCAGGTACCAGTGCACTGCTTCTTGCCACCCTCACCGTCGGCATCCAAGCCTGGCGTGCGGCCACCGCCGATCCTGTGAAATCGCTCCGCTACGAGTAAGCCGCTTCGCGGCGTCGCAGGTCCTAAGTCCCAGGTCCTAAGTCTGAGACCGCGGCGACCTGGGACCCATAACCTTTGACTTACGACCCATGCTCAAGAACTACCTCTTCGTCGCCTTCCGAAGCCTTCGTCGTCGCAAGGGCTACGCCGGGCTCAACGTATTTGGGCTGGCCGTGGGCCTGGCGTGCTTCTTCCTGCTCGGGCTCTACGTCCGTGACGAACTCGCCTTCGACCGCTTCCACGCTGACGTGGAGCAGATCTATGCCGTCGGCACGGTGAGCGAGCGCAGCGGCGAGACATACTACAGCATGGTGCACGCGCCCCCGGTGACTGGACTGATGGCCGAGCACGTGCCCGAGGTGGCGGCGACCGTCCGGGAGTACGCTGCCCGGGTGCAGGTGCGCGTCGCTGACGACCGCTTCGACGACCAGCGGCGGCGCTACGTCGAGCCGGGCTTCTTCGAGGTATTCGACTTCCCGCGCGTGGCTGGCGACCTCACCACGGCACTCGACGCCCCCAACCAGGCCGTCCTCTCCGAGCAGGCCGCGCAGCGCTACTTCGGCCAGGCGGACCCCATTGGGCAGACGGTCTCGATCGACGTGACCCCCGACCTCTTCGGCGGCACGTCTGAGCCGCGTGACCTCACCGTGGTCGCCGTCGTCGAGGTCCCGCGCACGTCGTCGATCACGTTTGACCTGTTGGTTTCCGTTGCGACGCCGGGCGGCGTGCTCACCGACCCCGACATATGGACGATACACCTGAGCGGCGGGGCGTTCGTACGGCTCCAGCCGGGCGTAACCCAGGCGCAGCTCAGCGCGGCCCTCGACCGCTTCGCCACGGACGTCTACAACGAGCGCGCCAACCGCACGGTTAATTTCCACGCCATCCCGCTCACGGACTTCTACTTCTCCGACTTCTACCGATCCGATGGGCTGCGGGGCGACGCACGCTACCTTGCGCTCTTCGGCGGCATCGCGCTGCTGGTGCTGCTCATCGCGGTCGTGAACTACACGAACCTAGCGACCGCGCAGGCTGCTGACCGGACCCGCGAGGTGGGCGTGCGCAAGGCCATCGGCGCGGGACGAGGGCAGCTCGCCGGACAGTTCCTCGGCGAGGCGCTGCTGGTGAGTGCGGCGGCGTTCGTGCTGGCGGTGGTGCTGGTGACGGCGGCGCTGCCGGGTTTCAACGCGCTCTTCGGGACCGACCTCGGCACGGGCCTCCTCCTCAGCGGTGCCACGCTGCCACTGATGCTGGCGCTGGCGCTCGGCACGGGGCTGCTCGCCGGGGCCTACCCCGCGTTCGTACTCGCGCGGCAGCGACCGATGGAGGTGCTCCGCGCCGGGGGCGCGCCGCAGGGCGGCAGCGCGGGCCTGCGCAAGGTGCTCGTGGTTGCGCAGTTTGCGGTGACGGTGGCGCTGCTCGTCGGCGTGGCAGGCATCGTGAAGCAGCTCCGCTACGTCCAGACGGCCGACCTCGGCTTCGACGGCGAGCGGGTGCTCCACGTCGAGCTGGACGACCTTGCGGAGCAGTCGGAGGCCGCGAAGGCCGCGTTTCTACAGCATCCTGCCGTGCGCGTGGCGAGCGCCACGGGGGCGGCACCAGGCAACTACTGGGGGATGTACTCCGCGGGGGACCTCGAAGGGCAGCCCACTTCCGAGGACGGGGCCTCCTTCACGTCGCTGTGGGTCGTTTTTGCTGACGCCGACTACGCCGACGTGCTGGGGCTCGACCTCGCTGCCGGGCGCTTCCTCGACCCCGACATCGCCACCGACGCGACGAACGCCGTCGTCCTCAACGAGGCCGCCGCGCACGCGCTGGGCTGGGCCGAGGGCGACGCCGCCGTGCCCGCCGCGCTCGGCAAGACGATGAACTGGGTTGCAGAGGGTAGCCAGATCGTGGGCGTCGTGGAGGATTTCCACTTCGGCTCCATGCATGACGTCATCGAGCCGGCGGGCATCCGCTTCGGCGATCCCAGCCCGGATAACCCCAGGCCCGACCACACGGGGCTGCTCCTCAAGCTCGACACGCGAGACCTGCTCGTCACGATGAGCGAGTTGGAGGCGACCTGGCGCTCGCTTGCCCCAGACGCACCGTTCGAAACCACGTTCGTTGATGAGTACTACGAGCAGATGTATCGGTCGGAGGTGCGTCTGGGCCGCATCCTCGGCGTCTTCGCTGGGCTCGCCATCTTCGTCGCGTGTCTGGGGCTCGTCGGCCTGGCCGCCTTCACCGCGCAGCGTCGGACGAAGGAGATCGGCGTGCGGAAGGTGCTCGGCGCCTCCGTGGCGAGCATCCTGCGCTTGCTCACGCGCGACTTCGCGCTGCTCGTGGCGGTCGCGTTCGTGGTGGCGGCCCCAGTTGCGTGGTGGGGCCTCCAGCGTTGGCTGGAGAGCTTCGCCTACCGCGCGGAGGTCGGCGTAGGCACGGTGCTCCTGGCAGGCCTCGCGGCACTCGCGGTGGCGCTGCTGGCCACGGGGGCGCTGGCGTGGCGCGCGGCGCGCATGGATCCGGTGCGAGCGCTGCGCTACGAATAACGCTGGGACAGCGAACCCGACTCCTCGGCCTGCGAGCGCCCAACGGCTGTGCGAAAGCGCACAGTTCGACATGCAGAACTATGCCTTTTGCCGTGGTGCCCCGCTTGGTTCGTCCCTTGTGTGAGGACGATTCATCGCACGTTGACGAGCGCGGGCCGCGCCTTCGTCTCTCCCTGACCTGCGACCTACGCCCCCAGACCTTCGACCTCATGCTGAAGAACTACCTCCTCATCGCGCTGCGCACCCTGCGTCGTCAGAAGAGCTACGCCGCCATCAACGTGCTCGGGCTCGCGCTCGGGCTGGCCTGCTTCCTGCTCATCATGGCGTATGTGCAGCACGAGGTCGACTACGACCAGGTCCACCCCAACCTCGACCGCATCCACCGGGTCGTGCAGCAGCAGCCCGGCAACATGTTCATGGGGTCGGACCGCTTCGCCGTGACGCCCGCGCCGCTGGCAGGCGCGCTCGTGGCCGACTACCCCGACGTGACGCATGCGACCACGTTTACGTACTACGGGGCGCTGCTAAGCGTGGACGACACGCACACCTACAAGAAAGGCCTCTGGGCAAGTGCCGATTTCTTCGCCGTCTTCGAGGGCTTCCCGCTTCTCCAGGGCGACCCCGCTACGGCGCTCGCCGAACCGGAGTCGGTCGTGCTCACCGAGGACGTCGCGGCCAAGCTCTTCGGCGAGGCCGCGCTGTCGGACCAGAGTGTGCTGGGCCAGACCGTACGCCTCGACGGCGAGAACGACTTCACCGTCACGGGCATCGTGGGTGCGCCGCCCGAGGCGAGCACGGTGCAGTACACCTTCCTCGCTGCCATCCTCTCCCAGCGCAACTTCACGGCCGACCTAGAGCGCTGGAACAACAACTCGTGGCAAACCTTCTTCACGCTCGCCGACGGCGCGGACCCGGCCGCCCTGGACGCCCAGATGCCGGACCTCCTCGCGCGCAACCTCTACGACGGCTCGAACGAGTGGAACTCGCCTGACACGCCGCAGGAAGACCGCAACCAGTACGAGGTGCAGGCCTTCGCCGATGTGCATCTCCGGTCGGACATCAACTTCGACATCGGGACGCCGGGGAACGAGGGCATGGTGTGGCTCTTCGGCTTCATCGGGCTTGTGATCCTGCTGCTGGCGTGCGTCAACTACACCAACCTCGCCGTTGCGCGGTCGATTAAGCGCGCGCAGGAGGTCGGCGTACGCAAGGCCATCGGAGGGAGGCGGGCTCAGATCGTCGCGCAGTTTCTCGGCGAGTCGGTGCTGATGGCCGCGCTGGCACTCGTGCTGGCGCTCGTGCTCGTCCACGCGCTCCTCCCCGTGTTCGGCGACCTCGTCGAGCGTCCGCTCTCGGTTGACTACGGGAGCGGCTGGCTCGTACCAGGCCTCGTGCTGCTCGTGGGTGCCGTCGGCGTGGTGGCAGGCAGCTACCCGGCGCTCTTCATGGCGCGGCTGGAGCCGATGCAGGTACTCAAAGGCACCGTGCGGGGGAGCCGGTCGCGCCCGCTGCTCCAGCGCGTGCTCATCGTCGGGCAGTATGCCGCGTCTATCGTGCTGGTGGTGGGCAGCCTCGTTGTCTTCCAGCAGCTCCGGTTTGTCTCGCAGAGTGACCCCGGCTACGAGCGTGAAAACGTGGTCACGATGCGCCTCGCCGACTGGAGCCTCCGCGAGCATGTCGCCTCGATCGAGGCGCGCTGGAGCACGCACCCCTCGGTAGTCACCACGGCATCGGTGGGCGAGCTGCCCACGAGCATCAGTTCCAGCACCAGCCTAGACACCTGGGAGGGACACCCGGAGAGCCTGGAGGAGGACATGACGTTCTACCAGATGCCCACCACACATGACGTGCTCGACGTATTCGGCCTCGACCTCGTGGCCGGTCGCTCGTTCGACCGCGCCATCGACGCGGACACGAGCCTGGTGCTCCTCCTCAACGAGACGGCGGTGCGCGACATGGGCTGGACGCCGCAGGAGGCCGTCGGCCGGTGGATCAGTCGCAACGACCAGCACTTTACGATCATCGGCGTGGTGCAGGACTTCCACCAGCACTCGATGCACCTGCCCATCGCGCCCATCATGATTCGGCTGGAGCCGTTCTGGGTGAGCTACGTCACCGCGCGCGTTCAACCAGGCGACCTTCCTGCAACCATGGCAGCGTTGGAAGCGCACGTCGCCACGTTCACCGACTACCCCGTCGAGGTGCAGTTCCTCGACGCGGAGTTCGACAAGCTCTACAGCGCCGACCGCCGCCTCGGACAGACCTTCGGCTTCTTCACCATTGCCGCGCTGCTCATCGCCACGCTCGGTCTCTTCGGTCTCGCCGCCTTCGCCGCGGAGCAGCGGACGAAGGAGATCGGCATCCGCAAGGTGCTCGGCGCGGATGTGCTTGGGCTCGTGCGTCTGCTCTCGCTCGACTTCGTGAAGCTCGTCGCGGTGGCCTTTCTCGTGGCCGCGCCCATCGGGTATGCGGTGATGCAGCGGTGGCTAGCGGACTTCGCCTACCGCATCGACCTCGGGCCGGGGCTGTTCCTGGTGGCGGGCGGGGGTGCGCTCGTGATCGCGCTGGCGGCGGTGAGCGTGCAGGCGCTGCGGGCGGCGACGGCCGACCCCGTGCGTAGCCTTCGCTACGAGTAGCCTTTGCTCTTCCCTGCTCCCGCACTTCGCCTCTGTCGCACTTCGCCTCTGTCGCACTTCGCCTCTGTCGCACTTCGCCTCTGTCGCTAGGTCCCGGGCGATCGTCCGGGGCTGCGACCGCCCCTCTTCGCACACGTCTGCCCTGCGGTCATGCTCAAGAACTACCTCCTCGTCGCCCTCCGGGGCCTGCGCGCCCAACGTGGGACGACGCTCCTCAACGTCGTCGGGCTGGCTGTGGGACTGGCCTGCGCGCTCCTGACGGGCCTCTACGTGCGGCACGAACTGAGCTACGACCGCTTTCACGAGCACGCCGACCGCATCGTGCGGGTGGCGAAGGACGAGCCTGGCTCCGAGTTCATGGGGACGAGCCGCTATGCGCTCACGCCGGCCCCGCTGGCGGAGGCGCTGATGCGCGACGTACCGGAGGTCGAGCGCGCGGCGCAGGTGCAGGCCGTGGAGGCGCTCCTGGGCACGGACCCGGACACGCGCGCCTACCGCGACGGCCTCTTCGCGACCCGCCACTTCTTCGACGTCTTCACCTTCGATCTCCTCGACGGGGACCCAGCGACCGCCCTCGCGGAGCCCAACTCCGTCGTCCTCACCGCGTCGACGGCCCGCGCCTACTTCGGCGACACCAATCCGCTCGGGCAAACGCTCGACGGGCGCCTCGGCGACGACGCGGCTGCGCTCACCGTCACCGGCATCGTCGCCGAAGCGCCGAGCAACAGCCACCTCGCCTTCGACTTCCTGTTGGCGATGACGACCTCGGAGTACTACACCCGGACCGTCGAGCGGGACCGCTGGGGCAGCAGCGACTACCACACCTACGCCCTGCTCCGCCCGGACGCAACGCCGGACGACCTCACGCCCGCGCTCGACGCGTTCGCCCAGACCTACATCGCGCCCCTCGACTTCTTCCGGGAGAACCCGGAGCGGCTGACGGTCTTCTTCACGCAGCCGCTCACCGACCTCCACCTCCGCTCCGACCTCAACTTCGAGCTAGGCGTGGGCGGGAGCGAGCGCTATGTGTGGCTGGTGGCGGCCATCGGCGTGCTAATCCTGCTGTTGGCGTGCGTGAACTACACCAACCTTGCCACGGCGCGCGGGGCGACGCGAGCACAGGAAGTGGGCGTGCGCAAGGTGCTCGGCGCTGGGCAGGCACAACTCGCCGGGCAGTTTCTCACCGAGGCCCTGCTCGTGACGTTTGTGGCGCTCGGGCTGGCCGTAGCGCTGGCGCAAGCCGCGCTCCCGACCTTCAGCGACCTCGTCGCACGCGACCTCTCGCTGGCCGTGGTCGCCACGCCCGCGTTCTGGGGCATGATGGCGGTACTCGGTTTGGTGGTGGGGGTGCTCGCCGGCGGCTATCCGTCCCTCGTCCTCGCTCGCCTGCAGCCGGCGCGGGCCATGCAGGGGAGCCGCCCTGGTCGCGGGCGCTTCTTCCGCAACAGCCTCGTGGTCGGGCAGTTCGCCGTCACGACGGCGCTGCTCGCCGGGACGCTCGCCGTACACCAGCAGGTGCGCTACGTCCAGACCGCACGGACGGGCCTCGACCGCGCGCAGGTCGTCGCCCTCCCGCTCGAAGACCGCGCGACCGTCCGGCAGTATGACGCGCTGAAGGAGACGCTGCACGAGCACACCGGCGTCCTCGCCGTGACGGCCTCGCAGCACAGCCCCACGCGGATCATCGGACAGTCCGGCATGACGCGCTGGGAGGGTGTCGACGAGGGCGAGCGGGTCGGCGTGTTCAACTCGGCCGTGCGACCTGGCTTCGTGGACGCCTTCGGGCTGGAGATCGTCGAGGGACGCGACTTCATCGAAGGGCACGAGGCTGACAATGGCGGCGCGCTCATCAACGAGACGCTCGCGCGCGAACTCGGCTGGGAAACAGCCGTCGGCCGCTGGATCGACGTGCACGGCTGGGAGATGCCCATCGTCGGCGTCGTTAAGGACTTCAACTTCCTCTCGTTCCGGCAACCCGTGGCGCCGCTCGCGCTCTACAACAACGGGAATTGGGTATCGCGCCTCCTCGTGAAGGTCGACCCCACCCAGGTCCCAGAGACGCTCGATCACCTAGAGGCCACGATGGCGACCGCCGCGCCAGCCTATCCCTTCACGTATGAGTTCGTGGACGATGCCTACGCGCGGATGTACGCCGACGATGTGCAGTTGGGGCGGCTCTTCGGCGTGCTGACAGCGCTGGCGCTGCTCGTGGCTGGGCTCGGACTCGTGGGACTGACGACGTTCATGACGGCCCAGCGGACCAAAGAGATCGGCATCCGCAAAGTGCTCGGCGCAACAGTGGCTCAGATCGTGGCGCTGATCTCCGCCGACCTCGTCAAGCTCGTCGTGCTCGCGTTCGTGATCGCTGCGCCGGTTGCCTATGTCGGCCTGCGCCGCTGGCTCGACGACTTCGTCTACCGCATCGAACTAGGGCCAGGGCTCTTCCTGGTCACGGGCTTCGTCGCGATAGCGCTCACCCTCCTTGCGGTGAGCGTGCACGCGCTCCGGGCCGCCACCGCCGACCCCGTGCGGAGCCTGCGCTACGAGTAGGCAGCCTGCAACTTCACGCTCACGACCCTGTCCGCCGCCCTACCGCGACCACGAGCGCGTCGCGGCGGCTGGCCATCCAGGTCACGTCTTCCAACGCATCGATAGCAGCCTGGAGGCGCACTGCCGCCTCTTCGGAGGCGTCCAGTTCGAGATCGGCCCAGGCTTGCAAGCCCGCTGCGAACTGCGTGATGCCGTGCGCGGCACCGAGTCGCTCGGTGAGTTCGCGCGCGGCCGTGTCAGCGTAGGGCTGCGCCACCGCAGGCTGACCAGCATCGAGGTGTAGCCGAGCCAGCGTCAGGAGCGGGAAGCTTGTCTGGTGTGTCGCGGGCCTGTCGGAGGCGAGGTAGGCCGCCCGGGCACGCTGGAGCATGTCAATGGCGGCCTCCCGCTCGCCTGCCTTCCTCAAGGCTGCCCCGAGGTTTTGGAGCACGCTGGGGTGATCGGCGTCCACTTCCCCCCGAGATCCTCGGACGGCGAGAACGCGTCGGTGCACACGGACAGCCTCCGCCGGGTCGTCCGTGGTCGCTCCGAGGTTGCTGAGGACTTGCAGGACGAGCTCGTGATCGTCGGGCAGGCCTCCGGCAGTAAACGCATCCAGGGCCGCGCGGTTGAGCCGGGCGGTCTCTGCCTCATCGCCGCGGCTCCCCGCTACCGTGGCCGCGTTGGCGAGGGCCAGCCCGAAGCTTGCGTGCGCCTCGCCGTAGAGGCCCCGGCTCAGTTGGACCGATTCCTCGACGGCCGCGACCGCTTCTTCGTAGCGCTCTAGCCCTGCCAGCACGGTAGCATAGTGCTGCAGCGCGGTGGCGAGGCTTTCGTGCTCGCTCTCGCCGAGCGCCCGGTAGACCTCCACGGCCCGAGCAAGGTGGAGTTCGGCCTCTTCGTTCCGACCCGGGGACCGCTTCAGGAAGAACCCGTAGTCGCTGTGGGCGCTAGCCTGGCCAGCCGGATGGGAGGACGCGTGTGCCTCCCAGCGGTCCAGGCTCTCTCGAAACAGGGAGTCTGCGACCTCGTGCGCTTCGTATCGCATCGCCATCCACGCACGCTCGGAAGACGCCTGGGCTACCTGCACGCTCGCCGGGCCAAAATCCGCGACCGCGCGCCGGTAGAGGTGCTGCGCGAAGGCATACGTGGTGTCGCCGAGCGACCTGCGGGTGCGGCCGAGGACCCGCAGCAGTTCGAAGCGGTCGGTCCCGTCGAGGTCGCGCTCGGCGCGGTCCGTGGCGAGCCGGAGCACCTCCGCGAAGGGCACGTCGGGCGGCAGCGACTCCGCTTCGAGCGGGTCGATGGTCGTGAAGAGGTCGATGGTGTAGGCGGCCATGCGCTCGGCGCGGTCGCGCTCGGTGCGAAGCCGCTGCACGTGCCACGCACCGAAGGCCATCGCGGCGAGGAGCAACACGGCGGCGAACGCGAGGCCCTGGCGGTGGCGGCGGACGTAGCGCCCGAAGCGGTAGCCCACCGAGTCGGGCCGGGCCTCCACGGGGTGCCCGTCGAGGTGACGCTGCACGTCGCGGGCGAGCGCGTCAGGCGTGGCGTAGCGGCGCGCGGGCGCCTTGCGGAGTGCCTTGAGGCAGATCTGGTCGAGGTCGCCTGCGAGGCGTCGGCGCAGTGTCTGGGCCGGCCCGGCGAGCGTTAGCACGTCAGCGCGCGTGACGGCGGTGCTCGGCCGCTCGGGCTCCTCCTCGACGATCACCCGCGCGACCTCGTGGAGCACCTTCTGGGGAAGATCGAAGGGCCGCGTGCCCGCGAGCAACTCGTAGAGCAGCACACCGAGCGCGTAAACATCGGTGGCCGTTGTGATGGCCTCGCCCCGCACCTGCTCGGGGGCGGCATACTCCGGCGTGAGGAGCCGCTGCTCCGTGCGCGTGAGCGTGTCATCGTCCCCCGGTTCTAGCAACCGAGCAATGCCGAAGTCGAGCAGCTTCACCCGCCCCTCTGGGGTCACCAGCACGTTGGATGGCTTGAGGTCGCGGTGGACGACGAGGCTCTGGTGCGCGTGCTGGACCGCCGCGCACACGTCGCCGAAGAGCGCGAGGCGGGCGTCCACGGAGAGCCGCTGCTGTGCGGCGTAGTCGGTGATCGGCACCCCCTCGACGAACTCCATCACGAGGTAGGGCCGTCCCTCGGGCGTGGCCCCGCCGTCGAGGAGCCGGGCGATGCTGGGGTGGTCGAGGCGAGCGAGGATCTGCCGCTCCTGCGCAAACCGCGCGACCACGTCCGGCCGCATCGTGTCAAGGAGCTTCAGCGCGGCGGTCTGCTCTACGACGCCGTCGGCGCGCTCGGCGCGGTAGACCGTGCCCATGCCGCCGCGCCCCACGCGCTCGACGAGCCGCCAACGCCCGACCTTGCTGCCGAGCGCAGGGTCCGCCCCTAGCGCACCGTCCGCGAGTGCCTCGCCCAGATCCGCGAAGTAGACCACGGCCTCGGCGTCCGCCGCCAGCAGCGCCTCGACCTCCGTGCGGAGGCTGGCGTCCGACGTTGCCTCCTGCAGATACGCGGCGCGCTCCGAGGACGGCAACGCCGCCGCCTCGTCTAGCAGGCGCTCGATTTCGTTCCAGCGGTCAGCGTTCATGCAGGAGGGAGCCAAAAGGAAAGGGGCGTCATCATGCTCTACCGTAACCGGTGCGTGGAGAGATCACCGAGGACCGTCGCGCCTTGCATCATGGCACGTCGCATCATGGCACGTCGCATCATGGCACGTCGCATCATGGCACGTCGCATCATGGCACGTCGCATCATGGCACGTCTCACCCGCTGGCATCGTGCAGGATATCCGTCTCCAGCTGCGTGTAGAGCCAGGCCCGCGCCGCCCGCCAGCCGCGCTTGACGGTCGGGGCCGAGACGCCCAGCGCAGCAGCGGTTTCGTCTACAGACAGCCCAGCGAAGAAACGGCACTCGACGATCCGGGCCGGGCGCTCGCCGACGGCGACTTCGAGGCGGTCGAGGGCCGCGTGGAGCGCCAGCAGGTCGTCGGCACGCCCCTCGGCCTGGCCGTTGGCGACCGTGGGCGCGTCGTCCAGCCCGACAGGAGCAGCATCCCCGCCGCGCTTCTGAGCGCGCTGCTGCTCGGCGTAGCTCACGAGCACCTGGCGCATGGCCCGCGCCGCGATGGCCAAGAAGTGCGCCCGGTCGTTGGCCTGCGGCGGGCTCGCGACGAGCTTGAGGTACGACTCGTGGACGATCGCCGTCGTGTTGAGCGTGGCCCCGCCGAGGAGCGCACGGCGCTGGCGGGCAGCACGGCGACGGAGGTCGTCGTAGACGAGCGGGTAGAGCTGCTCGACGGCCTGCGCATCGCCGTTGGCGGCGGCGGCGAGGAGACCGGGGATGGAGGCGTCGTCCATGGGCGTGGTGGTGGAACGCGGCAACATACCGCACACACCCTGGGAGGATGCACTGCGACGTGGTTGATGTTTCGCTGCGGGCATGGCGCGTTGCGCGAAAGATTTCAGGGCGTCTGGACAGCCTTCTCACGCATTCGTCGGTGCGACTCGGATCACCAGCTGTGGCACCTCACACCTCCGTAGACGCAGGCCGCGTGAGCCCGCGTGATCCCTTCGTATCGCGATTCCGGTAGAAACGAGTGTGCCGCCCTCCTGGGGGCGTTTTCTCCCGCTCGCTCTCCGACCCATGCGCCTCCGTTACACCGCCCTCGTCGCTCTTCTCATCGTCGCTGGTCCGGTCCTCGCCCAGACGGAGGCCAAGCTCACCGACCCGAACGGCATGGGCGGCTTCCCCGGCGACTTTTTCGGCCGCACGGTTGCCCTCAGCGGCGACGGTACCGTTGCCCTCGTCGGCGCCGAGAACAAGCTCAACCTGCAGGGGGCGGCGTTCATCTACGTGCAGGAGAACGGCACCTGGCGCTTGCAGGCCGAACTGCGCGCCCCAGCGCCGGCCGTCATTGACTACTTCGGCGCAGCGGTCGCGCTCACCCGGGACGGCACGCTCGCCTTCGTGACGAGCCGCAGCTTCACCAACCCCGCGGTGCACGTCTTCGAGCGCGCTGGCGACGCCTGGACGCTCTTGACGTCCATTCTCCCCGCGACGGCGACGCCCCAGGACCAGTTCGGCAACGCGCTCGCCGTGAGCGCCGACGGCAGCGTCGTCCTCGTGGGAGCGTTTCTCTCGGACGCGGCCGTCAGCAACGCAGGCGCAGCCTACGTCTTCACCCGCAGCGGCGACACCTGGACCGAGTCGGCCGAACTGACCGCCAGCGATGCGGCCCAGCTAGCGCTCTTCGGCCAGTCGGTCGCGCTTAGCGGCGACGGCGCCTACGCCCTCGTCGGCAACGGCTTCAGCGACGACGGCGGCGCAGCTTATGTCTTCGCTCGCTCCGGCGATGCCTGGACGGAGCAGGCCCTCTTCACGTCGGACGAGATCGACGTGTCCCCACAGTTCGGTCAGTCGGTCGCGCTCGACGGCGACGGCACTACAGCCCTCGTGGGCGCTTCGTCGGAGGACGGCCTGGCCAGCGGCGACGGCGGCGCCCTCTACGTTTTCACGCGCAGCGGCGCCACCTGGGCGCGGCAGGCTCGCCTCGTGGCGAGCGACGCCCAGGCCGGCGACCAGCTCGGGTTTGCTGCGGCCCTCACGCCCGACGGCCGCACAGCCCTCGGCGGGGCGAACTCGACCACCGGCCGTCCCGGCGCTGCCTACGCGTTCGCCTTCGACGGCGCGACGTGGATGGAACAGGCGACGCTCGTCCCCAGCGACGGGACGAATAACGACCAGTTCGGCACGGCGGTAGCGCTCAGCACCGACGGCGCGACCGCGCTCGTTGGACGTCTGCTGGGACCGAACAAGGGACCGGGAGCGGCCTACGTCTTCACTGGCTTTGCGGTCGCCGCGGAGGAGGGACCGCTGGCGCAGCGCGCGACGCTCGGCCCCGCCTACCCCAACCCCGCGCCCGCTGGCGGCCTCGTCCGCGCTCCGCTCGTGATCTCCGAGGCACAGTCCGTCCGCGTGGTGCTCTACGATGTGCTCGGGCGCGCCGTCCGCGCGGTAGATCTCGGCGTGGTCGCGCCGCAGCAGACCACCGACGTCGCCGTGCCGACGCACGGACTGGCCCCGGGGCTCTACGTGCTCCGCGCCGAGGGACCGTCCATTACGGCTAGCCGCCGCGTCGTCGTCCGCTAGCCGTGCAGTGATCCCGCCCCGCGGTGATACCGTCGCGCCGCGTTTCCGGTAGTCCTCCCTGTCCCGACCCCTCGTACCTCCGGTTTAGCCATGAAAACTTACGATCTCCTGCTCGCCGCGCTCCTGTTCGCGGGGCCCGCCCTCGCCCAGGACACGGGCATCCACGTCGCCGGCCATTGGACGCTCGATGTCTACAACGATGATGGCACTCTCGACGAGTCCCGCGCCTTTCACAACGACTTGGTCCTTGACGGCGGGAGCCTCCTCGTGCGCCTCCTCGCCCGCGATGCCGAACACGGGGCCTTCCAACTCCGGATCCGCGGCGTCGACGGTCCGCTTTGTGGGGACGATAGCTCCCGGTCTCCCTGCACCCTCGCCGAGCCAGGGACCATAGCAGACGACCCGGACGACCCGCTCGATGACCTCATGCTGGAGATCATCAACCGGAATGCTACCAACGGCAACCCGACCATCCTCCGCCTTTCCGGACGCGCCGTGATCGGCTTTGCTGGGCAGATTGGCCGCGTTTCCTCCCAGCAGTACTACTGCCAGTACGACGAGGTGGACCTCTGCGGCCCCGAGACGGCTGGCTTCCTGAGGGACTTCACCGAGCGCACGTTTGACGTGCCGCTCGATGTGGAGGCTGGCCAGACGGTGGATGTGACCTTTGAGCTTTCGTTCGAGTAGGCCCATGCGATTGCTATTCCCGCTTTCCCTCCTCGTGCTGGGGCTTCTCGTCCTCGCTGCTCCAGCACGCGGCCAGATCGAGGCGACCGAGCAAAAGCTCACCCTCACCGACGGCGACCGCAACGACGCCGTCGGGACGGCCCTCGCGCTAGACGGTACGACGCTCGCCGTCGGCTCCGACAACGCGGCCGTCTACCTCTTCGAGCGAGGCCCAGACGCCGTGAGTCCGTGGACCGAAGGCCAGCGCCTCCTCGCCCTCGACGTCGCCAACGACGAGCAGCGCGCCGCAGGTTTCGGCGGAGCTATTGCGCTCGACGGGGACCGCCTCATCGTGGGGGCGTCCGGCGGTACTACCGAGGCGTTCATCTACGAACGCACCGCGGGCGTATGGTCGCTCAGCGCGGTGCTCGTTGACGACCCGGGGGACGACGCCGAGGAGTTCAACGACGCGTTTGGCAGGGCCGTCGCCATCGAGGGCGACCGGATCGCGGTCGGGGCCGCCGGCGAAGGCGACTTCAACGAGGGATCGGTCTACGTCTTCGAGCGGCAAGGGGGGACGTGGGCGCGGACGGCGCTCCTCACGGACCCGGACGGTCGCACGGCCGACTTTTTCGGGCGCGAGGTCGCGCTCGAAGGAGACCGCCTCGCCGTGGCGTCCAACGCGGTGGACCTCGACGGCGTCCGTGATGCTGGGGCCGTCTTCATCTACGACCGCGCGCCGGACGGGACCTGGACGCGCGCAGCCAAGCTCACGGCCTTCGACGCCGCCGAGGCGGACGGGCTGGGCGGGAGCGTCGCCTTCAACGGACCCGATGAACTGCTCGTCGGTGCCGACGACGTCGACGGGCCGGGCGGCGTCAACACCGGGGCAGTCTATGTTTTCCGCTTCGACGGCACCACGTGGCGCGAGGACCAGAAGCTCACGATCCCAGAGGCGGGTCGGTTCGAGAGCCTCGGCGCGAGCGTGGCCGCGCAGGACGGCCGCGCGTGGGTCGGGTCGCTCGGCGTCGGCGGGCAGGGCGGCGCGGTAGAGTTTGTAAGGGAGGCCGGCGGCTGGGTACGCGCCCGGACGCTGCTCCCGACCGGAGGAAGCAGCACCGACCGCCTCGGAACCAGCCTCGTCTTCGACGGCGAGCGCCTCGTCATCGGGTCCCCGGGCGACGACGACCAGGCGAGCAACGCCGGAGCGGCCTATGCCTACACCGCCGCTGCGCCACCGCCCCCCACGCTCACGCTCTTCGTCCAGGAGCGCGTCCTCGTATCCGACGCCCCACGCGCACGCGGGGCGCTCCGGCTGCTCGTCCAAGAGCTCGTCGCCGCCAACGACAACGTAGGCATTGCTCGCAGCGATGGGTTCGAGGCCATCGGTGGGCAGTCCATCCGGCTCGACACCGACCTCGTCTCGTTCTTCGCCCCGACGGGCCTGGCGGTGTTCTTCGAGGACGTGAGCGCCTCCGGTGCGCTGAGCATCTTCTTCGAGGCTGCGGCGCCGGAGGACACCGAGGGCCTGCCCGACGCGCCGCTCGCGCCCTACCGCTGGGTCATCGCCGCGCTGGACGGCCTCACCTTCGAGGAGGCCGCGGTCCGCTTCGACCCCGCCCTCTTCGACGCGCTCGCCGACCTCAGCCAGGTGACGATCTACCGCCGCCCCGACGCAGGCACCGGCGCCTTCGAGGAGGTCGCGACCAGCGTCGACCCCGACGACGGCGCGCTCGTCGGCCGCGGCATCACCGCCTTCAGCGAGTTCGTGATCGCGGGCGACGGCGTGGTCGTGAGCAGCGAGGCCGACCTCCCGCTCGTCTTCGCGCTCGACGGCCCCTACCCCAACCCAGCCGTGGACGAGACGACCCTGGAGATTGCCCTCCCGGAAGCTGGCCTGATCCGCGTGGAGGTGCTCGACGTGCTCGGGCGACGCGTGGCGCTGCTGGCCGAGGGCGAGCAGCCGGCGGGCTACGTGACGCTGCGGCTGCGGACGGACCGGCTCGCGGCGGGGTCCTACTTCGTCCGGCTGCGCGCTGGCGACGAGGAGACCACGACCCGCCTCACCGTGGTGCGATGAGGGATAGTGCGATGCGGGGCTGCGCACCACGGCGGCCGCTCGTGCTTCCTGAAGCGGTGGCGCTACCGGCGGCGCGACCTCTTTGGCGATGTGCTCCGTCAGCGAGCTTCGCCGTCCGTGCAACCGAGACGGTCATAGCGCGCCTGCGCCTCTGCATGCGCCGCGTCGTCGCCCTGGGCCGTACGGAGTGCCGCGAGTCGGTCGAGTGCGGTGCACCGATCGCGCGTGGTGTCGGCTGCCGCGGTGAACACGCTGTCGGCATGAACGAGGAGACGCGCCGCCTCGGCAAGCTGGCCGGTCGCCGTGAGCGACACCCCGAGCGTGCTTCCCGTCTTCGCGGTCACGGGATGGTCGGGGCCGAGCAGCGTTTGGCGCGTGGCATGGGCCTCTTGCAAATGGCTCACGGCTTCGCGGTGATCGGCACCTAGTTGAAGTGCACGTCCGAGCACGTACCGCGTCTGGGCGAGCGCGGCCGGATCTGCGTCGGGGCGTCCGCCCTGAGCGGCGAGGATCGCGCGGAGGTCCGTCGCGAGCGAATCGTCGCCGCCGAGTTGCACCCGGACGTTGGCGAAGTCGGACTGGAACGCGAGGGCGATGGGGTGATCGGCGCCGAGGTTCGCGCTCACCGCTGCGGCCGCTTCTTGTGCCGGGGCGACGGCGGCCTCCGGATTGCCCTGTAGCATGTGAAGGGCTGCAATGTTGGCGAGGCTCCAGGCGAAGTCGACGTTGGCGGGGTCTGCTGCTGCATACGCCCGGCGGATGGTGAGCGCCTGCTCTGCCCACGTGATGGCTTCGGCGTAGCGCTCCTGCCGGACCAGCACCACCACGAGGTTGCCGTAGGCGCGGGCGCGGTAGGCCTCGGGGGTTTCGTCGCGGATGCCCTGCTCTTCGAGAGCCACCACGCGGCGAGCGAGCGGCTCAGCCTCATCGTAGCGCCCCAGCTGTTCGAGCGTGAGTGAGAGCAAGTTGAGCAGATCTGCGAGCAGTCCGAGGTCCGGCGCTGGCTGCGCCTCGACCCGCTCGATGCCTTCTCGGAAATAGGGCATCGCCTCCTGGCGCATGCCCTGGATGCGCAGCGCGGCTCCGTATCCCTTCAGCCACTCTGGGTAGTCTGGGTGCGATGCGCCCGCGTTGGTCCGCAGCGAGTCCACGGCCATTCCGTAGACCTGCTCGGCGCGTGGGTAGTCGCCCATCACAAGGAAAATGTTGGCGATGGTGCCGAGGAGCCGTGCCTGCACCGCGGGCTGGTCCGTCAGGTCGCCCGCGTGGGCGACCCCTCGGTCGAGGAGGTCGTAGGCGGTGAGCGAGTCGCGGCGCTGCACGACGGTTTCGCCCGGTTGCTGCTCAAAGAGGCCGATGAGCAAGCTGGTGATCTCTTCAGCTTTGGCCTGCTCCTCGCGCGCGATGTCGCGCTCGTCGGCCACGCGCTGCGCCTGAAGCGTCGCCGTGAGGGCGTAGATCAACACGAGTGCCACAAACGCCGCCGCGACGCCCAGCGCGACGCGATTGCGGCGCACGTAGCGCGCCAGCCGGTACCCCACCGTTGGCGCCTGCGCCTCTACGGGGCGCCCCTCGACATGCCGCGTGACGTCCCGCGCAAACGCCTCGGCGGTCGCATACCGCTCACCGGGGGCCTTGCGCAGAGCCTTGAGACAGATCTGGTCGAGGTCGCCCGAAAGGCGCCGCTGCATCGTCTGCCTCGGCGCAGCCAGGACGGCGGCGTCGGCGCGCGTGACGGCGGTGCTGGGGCGCTCGGGTTCCTCTTCTACAATCACCCGGGCCACCTCGTGGAGCAGCCGGCCTGGCAGGTTGAAGGGCCGCGTCCCCGCGAGGAGTTCATAGAGCAGCACGCCCAACGCATAGACGTCCGTGGCGGTCGTGATGGCCTCGCCCCGCACTTGCTCCGGCGCGGCGTACTCCGGCGTGAGCAGCCGGTCGCCGGTGCGGGTGAGCGCCGCATCTGGGTCGTCTTCCAGCAGCCGTGCGATGCCGAAGTCGAGCAGCTTCACGGACGGAGTACCCTCAGCGTTTTCCGTCACGAACACGTTCGACGGCTTCAGGTCGCGGTGGACAACCAGGCTCTGGTGGGCCGCCTGAACAGCCGCGCAGACCTCGCGGAAGAGTTCGAGCCGGTCCGCCACGCCGAGGCTCCGCCGCGCAGCATAGTCGGTGATCGGCTCCCCCGGCACATACTCCATGACGAGGTAGGGCCGCCCCTCTGGAGTCGTCCCCCCGTCGAGCAGGCGGGCGATCCCGGGATGATCGAGGCGGGCCAGGATTTGGCGCTCCTGCTCGAACCGTGCGACGACATCGGAGCGCATCGTGTCGAGGAGTTTCAGCGCGGCGACCTGCTCGAAGGTGCCATCGGCGCGCTCGGCGCGGTAGACCGTGCCCATGCCGCCCCGCCCAATGTGTGCGACGAGCCGCCAGCGGCCGACGCGCCTCCCGAGCATCGCGTCGGCCAGGGCGGCGTCTACGCTCTCCCCCACGCGCTGGCCAAGGCCCCGGAAATACGCCGTCGCGTCGGCGTCGAGTAGCCGCTCCACCTCGGCGCGGAGATCGTCGTCGGGGCAGGCGCTGTCTAGGAACGCCGCACGGTCCTGCGGGGCACGTGCTGAGGCCTCCTCCAGGAGGCGCTCGATCTTGCTCCAGCGGTTTTCGGACATGAATGCGGCCTGGCGAGTGGTCGGCTCGGTGAGGATAGAGGTAGGCGCGAGAACGTACGAGACGCATCGTCCGGATGCCACCGCAAAGCGGACCCTGTGGTGGCCTGGTGTCAGGGGTGGCCTGGTGTCAGGGCGCTGCATCGCCCGACATGGTCAGCCGGAGGATGCGGATCGGAGTGGGCGCGCAGGGCAGCCGTACCAGTCCGCTGTGGCCGTACCTGTCCGCTGTGTAGGTACGCGGCTGCTGGAACGCATGTGCGAGATCGTGATCCTCGGAACGTGGGTTCTGCGTCTTGCTTATCGTTCGGCCCCCGTCTCCCCTGTCTCCACCATCGTCCCTCCTGTCCGACTATGAAAGCCTTTGCCCTCCTGCTCGCCACGCTCCTGCTCGCAGGCCCTGCCCTCGCCCAGGACGAGGGCATCCACGTTCGCGGCACCTGGTCGCTCAGCGTCTACAACGCCGACGGCAGCCTCGACGAGTCCGTGGAGTTCACGAACGACCTGACCCGCAACGGCGCAAACCTGCTCATCAACCTGTTCACGAAGCGCAACCGGCTCGCGACGCTCGTGCTGGAGGTCGGCAACAGCCAGTTGAACGAAAAGCCGTGCAGGGATAGCAGTGGGGCGTTCGTCAACTGCCTCATCATTGAGCCCGAGGACCCGCTCTCTGGAGACCCAGAAACCTCTGAGCTTACCATTGAGAAGTTGACGGAGGCGGACGGCAGCGATTTCGTCTTGGCGCGGTTCTCCGGTACGATCTCCGCCGTCCGTGACGTGGACATCAACTTCGTGGGTTCCCGGGTGGGCAGCTGCCTGTACAACGTCGCCGAGCCGTGCACCGTGGAGACCCGGTCCAACCTTCAGTCCGGCGCGGAGTCGTTCGGCTCCGTCTTCACCGCCCGCGTGCTGGACACCCCCCTGGCGGTGGCCGAGGGGCAGTCCGTAGACGTGACGTTCGAGCTCTCGTTCGACTACTAGGCCATGCGCAGGATCTCCCTTTTGGTGGTCGGGCTGCTCCTCAGCGTGACCACGCCGCTGGCCTCTGCGCAGCGCGCCCCGGACGCCATTCTACCATCGCCGGACGTGGACTTCGGTGTCGACTTTGGGCGGGCCGTCGCTGTAGACGGGTCCTTCGCGGCCGTCGGTGCGCCGGGTGCTGAGGAAGGCACCAAAGAGCCCGGTGCGGTGACCCTCTTCGAGCGCCTGGCGGACGGCTCGTGGGCCCAGAGGCAGCGCATCGTCCCCACGGATTTCGATGCGGGGCGCTTCAACGAACGCGAGCGGTTCGGGGCAGCGCTCGCGCTGGACGGTACCCGGCTCGCAGTTGGTGCCCGAGGCGACGACCTAGACGATACGCGGCAGGCGGGCGCGGTCTACGTCTACGAGCGAAACCCGAGTGGGACCTGGGTCGAGGTCGCCAAGCTCCGCGACCCGTCCCCGCTGGCCTTCGGCGAGTTCGGCGACGCCGTCGCGCTCGACGGCGACCGGATGCTGGTGACGGCGAAGCGGCTCAGCGATCCCGCCACCAACTACGAAGGGGGAACGGTCTACGTCTTCGACCGCCAGCCGAACGGGGCATGGACGGTCTCAGCGACCCTCACACGCTCCGAGGCCGAGGGCCGCGCCTTCTTCGGCGATGCGCTCGCACTGGACGGCGACCGCGCGCTGATCGGCGCGGGCGGCGCCGGATCGAACGGGCGGGCCTACGTCTATGAGCGAGCGGGCACCGTGTGGACCGAGGTCGCCGAGGTCGAGTCGCCCGACCCGACCGTGGCCGGCAACAACAAGCAGTTCGGCGAGGCCGTCGCGCTGGACGGGGACGTGGCCCTCGTGGGCGCGAACGGCCAGGGCGTGACGTATCCCGGGCTCGGCGCGTTCGCCTCCGGGGCCGCCTACGTCTTCGGACGCAACGCGGGAGGAAGCTGGAGCCTGCGCCAGCGGCTCACGCCCGGCGACATCGACCGGGCCGAGCTGTCCTCGTCTCGCCAGATTGAGTTCGGTGCCAGCGTGGCGCTGGAGGAGGGAACGGCCCTAGTCGGCGCGCCCGACGATGTCATTGACGGCACGTTCGGGGCAGGCTCCGCCTATGTCTTCGCGGAGACCAGCGGGACCTGGGAACAGGCGAGTAAGCTGCGCGGCTCGGGGGGCGACGACGGCGAGCGCTTCGGTACGGCCGTCGCCATCACAGATGGGTTTGCCGTGAGCGGGGCCATCTTCGCCGCGGTGGGCAACCAAGAGCCTGGCGCGGCGTACGTCCACGCCATCGAGGGACCCGACCTACCGACGCTCTCGCTGCTCGTGCAGGAACGCATCGGGGTCACGGATGCACCCCGCGTCCTCGCCGCGCTGCAGTTGCTCGTCCAGGAACGCATCGGGGTAACCGACGCGCCGCGCCTGCTCGGCGCGCTCCGGCTGCTCGTTCAGGAGCGCCTCGCCGTGAGCGACAACGGGGGGGCCGCCCGGGCTGACGGCTCCGCCTCCGCAACGGCGCAGCCCATCCGCCTCGACACCGACCTCGTCTCGTTCTTCGCCCCGACGGGCCTCGACGTCGCCTTCGATAACATCTCCACCCCCGGCGACCTCAGCGTCTTCTTCGAGGCCGCCCCGCCCGAGAACACCGAGGGGCTTCCCAATGAGACAATCGCGCCGTATCGCTGGGTGATCTCGGCGACCGACGGGCTCGCGTTCGAGAGCGCCTCGGTGCGCTTTGATCCCGATGCCTTCGCCAGCCTCGCCGACCCCGCGCGCGTCACGATCTACCGCCGCCCCGACGCGGGCACCGGCGCGTTCGAGGAGGTCGCGACCAGCGTCGACCCCGACGACGGCGCGCTCGTCGGCCGCGGCATCACCGCCTTCAGCGAGTTCGTGATCGCGGGCGACGGCGTGGTCGTGAGCAGCGAGGCCGACCTCCCGCTCGTCTTCGCGCTCGACGGCCCCTACCCCAACCCAGCAACCACCGAGACGACGCTGGAGATTGCGCTTCCGGAGGCCGGCCCGATTCGCGTGGAGGTGCTCGACGTGCTCGGACGGCGCGTGGCGCTGCTGGCTGAGGGCGAGCAGCCGGCGGGCTACGTGACGCTGCGGCTGCGGACGGACCGGCTCGCGGCGGGGTCCTACTTCGTCCGGCTGCGCGCTGGCGACGAGGAGGCCACGACCCGGCTCACCGTGGTACGCTAGGTGAGCATCGGGCAGTATGCCCCATGCTCGACACAACAGTCTCTGAAACCGGCCCCTCGTGCGTGAGCGAGACGGCTTGACTGCTACCCTGATGAGCACTTGTGTGCAAGTTGCCAGGCTCGTCTCCCCCGGTCCTGCGTCGCCTTCGCTCCTCGGACTGTCCCCCTCAGGCCTGAGGGGGACAGCTTTGGCCGCCGTTCAGGCGTACCGAAGCGAGGGGAGCCCGTCGGCTGCGACTATCCGGTGCTGGTGAGATCCACCGCAACTATTGCCGCGCACCAGCTCACTCCGCACCGTCCTCCGTGAGCAGCGCCGACGAGGGCGGGCGCTCGGCTTGTACGCGAGCGGCGACCGCCTCGGCCTCGCGCCAGACCCGGAGGGCGTTCTCGCCGACGAGCTTGCGGAGATCCTTGGCCGTCCAACCGCGCCGGGCGAGCTCTTCGAGGAGCGCCGGGTAGGTCGACACGTCTTCCAGCCCGACGGGCACCGTGCTGATGCCGTCGTAGTCACCGCCGATACCGACGTGGTCAATGCCCGCGATATCCCGGACGTGCTCGATGTGGTCGGCCACGTCGGCGAGCGAGGATTTGGGAGCGGGGTTGGCCTCGGCCCAGGCGCTCAGCCGGGCGATAAGCTCGTCGGCGGAGGCTGAGTCGGCGCGGGCCTCGTCCATGAGCGCCGAGCGGGCTTCCCACCAGCGCTGAACTTCCGTGTTGACGAACGACGGGACGAAGGTGACCATCACAACGCCCCCGTTCTCGGGCAAGCGTTCGAGCACGTCGTCGGGGACGTTGCGGACGTGGTCGGTGACGCCGCGCGCCGACGAGTGCGAGAACATGACCGGCGCCTCGGTGACGTCGAGCGCGTCGTGCATGGCGGCGGGCGAGACGTGCGAGAGGTCGACCAGCATGCCGAGACGGTTCATTTCGCGGACGACCTCCTCGCCAAAGGCGTTCAGGCCGTCGTGCTGCGGTTCGTCCGTGGCCGAGTCCGCCCAGTCGATGGTGCCGGAGTGGGTGAGCGTCATGTAGCGCACGCCGAGGTCGTAGAACATGCGCAGCGCGCCGAGCGAGTTCTCGATGGCGTGCCCGCCCTCCATGCCGAGCACGGACGCGATCTTGCCGTCCTGCCACGCGGCCACGGCTTCGTCGGCGGTGGGCGTCTCGGCGAACACGTCCGGGTAGCGCGCAAACACCCGCTTGGCGATGTCGATCTGTTCGAGTTGGGTCACGGCGGCCGTGCCCGCCTCGGCGGTCGAGAACGGGATATAGACCGACCAGAACTGGATGCCCACGCGGCCCGCTTCGAGCCGGGCGAGGTCGGTGTGGCCCGGCGTCGTCGCACGCAGGTTGTAGGCGCCGACATTGCCCGGCGGGTTGGGCTGGGCGCAGCGCGCCGGGTCCTCGTCGCACGGCCACGCGCGGCGGATGGCCCACGGGAGGTCGTTGTGCCCGTCCACGAGCGGCACCGCGTCGAGCACCTCGGCGACAAGCGCGGCGGTTGCGTCTGCCGCTGTATCGCCTGCTACGGTATCGTCCGCAGCCGCGTCAGGGCTAGGTTGGGCTGTCGCGCAGGCGCTGACGGTGAGCGCAACGAAGAACACGGCGAGGCGAAACAGGGCAGGCATCGGGACGGGCAGGCAGTAGCGGCGGAAGTGAGGCGGACAACATAGGCACGCGACGAGACTGTGCGGCCTATCTGTCGTCTCTGATGGCCTTGCTGGGACCCGCGATGGCCTTGCGGGAACCCGCGCAACAGCCACAAAGGATGGTGCCTGGTCCGCCTCCCCCCGTCCTGCGTCGTCTCCGCTCACGTTCGTTCGCTCCTCTCCTCGGACTGTCCCCCTCGGGGACGAGGGGGACAGCTTGTGCGCCGTCGCAGGCGTACAAGCAGGGGGAGCCGTACTAGCGAAGAAGGTGGCACGCGCATTAGAGTCTCGGCCTACCGTGGTTCGCAAGATGTTAGCCACGTGTGATCTCCGCGTGATATCCCATGCCGGGGTGCCGCGTTCACGTTGCTCTCCGCTTCCGCCGCGTGCCGCACGAAAGGATGTCGGACGTGGCGTAGTCCATGCCCTCGCCATTCTCCCTCGGCCCAGTTCGGCCCTCAGCCTGTCCTCGCCTCGCCCTTCCTCCAGCGTCCCATGTCCGCTCGTCCTGCTCTCGTTCTCTCTGTGGCGGCATTGCTGCTGACCCTCCTACTTCTCCCGACCGAGGCGCAGGCACAGTGGCCGCGCGGGCAAGGCAACGGCTACGTCCAACTAGGCCTAGGTCTCGCCGGGGCTGATCGCGGCTTCGACGGGGACCGCAACCTCGGCCCGCTCGGCTCGGAGGACAACCCGGAGACGTACTCTGAGTTCGCCGTCTACGCCTACGCCGAGGTCGGCCTGACGAGCAGCCTCACGCTCATCGGCTCGACGTTCCTGCGCAGTTCTGTGGCTGAGAACATGGACGGTGAATTCGTCAACGGCGGACTCTCGGACGTGACGCTTCAGCTTCGGTACTCCTTCCCGCAGATCGGTCCGCTGGTCGTCTCGCCGCAGGTGGGCGTGCGCTTTCCCACCGGCTATGATGCCGAGGACTCCCCCCCGCTCGGCTCGGGCGAGGCCGACCTCCTCGCCGAGGTCCAGTTCGGCCTCTCGCTCTGGCCAACGCCCGCCTACGTCGGCGGCAGCGTGGGCTACCGGCAGCGCGGCGGCCTCATCGAGGACGAGATCCTCGCGGTGCTGGAAGCAGGGTACTTCGTGACGGAGGCATTCCTCCTGCGCGCGCGCGGCGATCTCACCGAGAGCACGTCGAACGAGATCGAGGACTTCTCGCAGCTTGGCCTGCCGCCGGAGCAGGGCTTCCTCACGCTCGGCCCCGGCGTGACGGTCGTGCTCTCGGAGCGCTGGCAACTCAACGGCGACCTGCGCTGGACCGTGAGCGGGCGCACCACCGCGCGCATCGTCAACGGTGTCGTCGGCCTGGCGCTGGTGTGGTGAAGCCTGCTACCGAGACACGAGAGTCGCCGCGCCAGGCTGAGCCGTACGGACTGCCTCGTTCACCTTGGGCATCAGCGGAGCCACGTCCACAAAGGCATTGCTGACCGACCGGATGACGACAACCGCGAGTTCCAGGGCGTTCAGGTTCTGCTGATACGGGAGGTTTCGGTCCATCGTCACGAACACGTCAAACTCGGCCGCGGCGCTTCGGAGCAAGGTCCCGTTCTTCAACCCATCCCATCCTCGCTCCCGAACCGTCACCACGGTGAGGTCACGGTCAAAGAGCGCGGCCAGTTAACGGTCTACGTTCTCGTCCAGGAGCACGTGGCGTGAGGGCGACTCAGGCATGTGCCTCCGCTTCACCCAGCGTGAGTTCGAGATAGGCTTCGGCCTGTGCGCGCGTCACCGTTGGGAAGCCATCGAGGAAGCGATCCAGCGTCTCGCCCGACTTGAGGTAGTCGATGAGCGTCTGGACGGGCACGCGCGTCCCTTTGAAGACGAGCGCACCGCTGACAACATCAGGATCACGAGAGACGATTTGGTCGAGGCGCATCGTGCTACACGGGTTGGTTGAGGCTGAAACACAGCATCGACCCCTTCGATCCACCGTCGACATATTGAAGATGTCAGAGGAGCCTGTGTTGGCTTACTTGACAACTTGATGCTAGACAGTCAAAGACCATTCAGCATACGTTTCTCAATAACCTCTTCCTTCCAGAGGGAAACTGGATAGTATGGCAACTCAACAAGCGAATCACTGATTACTCGGCCCGATGACGTAACCACGTAGGTCCATATCTGGCGGTAGTAATCTTTCTCATGGCTCAGAACAAAGACAGTACATGAGTCTAGCTGTTTCAACTCAATGCGCGGCTCGCCCGCCGGACCTTCAAATACCTGACGATGCATGATCTCTATTTCACGAGCACTAACTCCACTGCGACCGATAACCTCAGCGACCACGAGAACCTGCAGCGCGTCAGGTAGCAACTGCACTGATGAGACATCAGGACGTGCCTTTAGCTCGGCAATGAGCTTCTTCAATCTAGGCGCGAGCGCCATCGCCGCAGTTCCCCATGCGATAACATCCGCTCCCACGTCGAGAAATTCGAGCAGTAACCCAACGCCGTAGCCGCTAGCACCAACTCCAGGGTCGATGTATGTCGCAAACGAGGCATCCGCATCTGTAAGCTGTTTCGCCCTAGCAGCGATGGATGAGTAATAGTCTGCTCCTTCGGACTCCTCCGATTGATCACCTTGAAGAACGAGCACACCAAGGACAAATCCTTCAGGCTCGTAATTCCATTGATCCTGCCAATCAACCAACCTGGATTCTCCTTGAATCATTGAGTTTGAGTAGTAATGCTACAGTAACGAGGTTAGCAATGCTACGACTGCCAGAAAGCAGGTGTTCACTTGTAAACCGTCTTGTCTCCTCTCCGCCCGAAGCGCCCGTCCCCTGTGCGCTCACGCACACTTGAACGAGGCTCACCGGACGAATCGAGGCCCGGAGGCGGTTGGAGCGCCGGTTGCGAACGGGACGGGTCCATAAGCCCCGGCCCGCCATGCTCAGGAACTACATCCTTATCGCGCTGCGAAACCTGGCGCGGCAGCGCGGCTACGCGTTTATCAACATCCTCGGGCTGGCGCTCGGGCTCGCGTGCTGCCTGCTGCTGCTGCTCTACGTCCGCCACGAGTTGTCCTACGACCGCCACCACGAGGACGCCGACGCCATCTACCGCGCTGCGCTCGTAGCGCCGGACGACGGGCCGGACATCGCCGTCACGCCCAACATCATCGCGCCGCTCTTGACGCGCGAGATGCCGGAGGTGGTGGCCGCGACACGCGTGGCGGCGTGGGGCGGCGTGGTCCGCGTCGGCGAGACGGTGGCCGACGAGCGCGGCTTCTTCTACGTGGACTCGACCTTCTTCGACGTGTTCACGCACCCGCTGCTGGTGGGCGACCCCGCGACCGCGCTCAACCGCGCCGGGACGGTCGTGCTCACCGAGTCGATGGCGGCAAAGTACTTCGGCGACGCCGACCCGATGGGGCAGACGCTCCTGCTCGACAACAGCCGCGAGTTCGAGGTGACAGGCATCGTGGCGGACGTGCCCGAGGCGTCGCACTACGACTTCAACTTCCTCGCGTCGTTCGCCACGCGGACCTACTTCGCCGAGAACGAGATCTGGGGCTCGGCCAACTTCTACACCTACGTCCGTTTCACCGACACCGCCGCCGCCGAGGCTGTCTCGGCCAAGATCCCGGACCTCCTCGCCCGCCGCACGGCCCTGGGCGACGACCCGCGCCCGTTCCGCCTGCAGCCGATGCTCGACATCCACCTGCACTCGGACCTGCGCTACGAGATGGGCACGACCGGCAGCATCACCTACGTGATCGGCTTCGGCATCGTGGCGGCGCTGATCTTGCTCATCGCGTGCATCAACTACATGAACCTCGCCACGGCGCGGTCGGCGCGGCGCGCGAAGGAGGTCGGCCTGCGGAAGTCGCTCGGCGCGCAGCGGGGGCAGCTGTTGGGGCAGTTCTACGGCGAATCGGCGCTGCTGGCGGCGGTGGGCCTGGCCGGAGCCGTCGTCCTGGTGGGGCTCGCGCTGCCAACGTTCAACACGATCGCAGAGACGAGCTTCACGGTCGCCGACCTCGGCGCGCCGCCGGTCCTCGCGCTCATCGCGGGCGTCTTCGTGGTGGTGACGCTCGTGGCGGGCAGCTACCCGGCGCTCTACCTCTCGCGGCCCGAACCCGTCGCGGTGCTACGCGGGCAGGCGATGAAGCGCGGCGGTGCGGCGTGGCTCCGCCGGGGCCTCGTGGTGTTCCAGTTCGCGGCCTCGGCGCTGCTCATCGTCGGGACGCTCGTGGTGCTGGCCCAACTGCGCTACATGAGCACGCAGGCGCTCGGCTTCGACAAGGAGCGGCTCGTGACGGTGCCCATCAACGACCGCGACCTCCGCGAGCAGCAGGCGGCGCTGCAGGAGCAACTCCTCCAGCACCCTGGCATCGAGGCCGCCGCGGCGCTCAACCAGGTGCCGGGCCAGCTCGGCTGGACCTCCGGCGTCTGGGGCCCCGGCACCCCTGAGGACGACCCGATGCTCGCCAAGGGCATGCCTGCCGAGCAGGACATCCTCGAAACGCTCGGCGTGACGATGCTTGCGGGCCGGACGCTCGCCGATGCACCGGCGCCGGATTCGACGAACTATCAGTTTGCGATCAACGAGGAGTTCCTGAAGGCCTTCGCGTGGACGCCGCAGGAGGCGCTCGGGCAGCGGCTTCGGGTCGATGGGCGCGAGGGCGAGGTCGTGGGCGTGTTCGCCGACTTCCACTACGCGTCCCTGCACGACGCTGTCGAGCCGATGGTGGCGTGGCACCAGCCGCGCGACCTTTACCACCTCGTCGTGCGCCTCGCGCCGGGCGACCCAAGCCCTGCGCTCGACCATGTCAGCGCGGCCTACACCGCCGTAGCCCCGCACCGCCCGATGAGCCTCCGCTTCCTTGACGACATCTACGACCGGCAGTACCGCAACGAGGAGCGCCTCGGCAACATCGCGGCCATCTTCGCGGGCCTCGCCATCTTCGTGGCGTGCCTCGGGCTCTTCGGGCTGGCGAGCTTCACCGCCGAGCAGCGCCGCCGCGAGGTCGGCATCCGCAAGGTGCTCGGCGCGTCGGTGCAGGGCCTCATCGGGCTGCTCACGCGCGACTTCGTGGTGCTCGTCGCGGTGGCGTTTGCGCTGGCGGTGCCGCTGGCGTGGTGGCTGCTCTCCGGCTGGCTCGACGGCTTCGCGTACCAGGTCGGCCTCGGCCCGATCCCGTTCCTCATCGCGGGCGGCCTGCTGCTCGCCATCGCCGTCGCCACGGTCGGCACGCAGGCTCTCCGCGCCGCCATGGCCGATCCGATCCGGGCGATCCGGCACGAGTAGGACCAGGGGCACGATTAGCAGTTTTTGCGGGGTCCCTCGTCCCGTATGATTCGTCCTTGGTCCCGGATTTTGGCAGGAGAGCCAGCGCTCGGCAGCGCGCCCTCCTCCGACACTTACTCTGGGAACAGCGAATCACGGCCCCATGCTCAAGAACTACCTCCTCGTTGCCCTCCGGACGCTGCGCAAGGAGCGCGGGTATGCGGCGCTCAACGTCGTCGGGCTCGCCATTGGGCTGGCGTGCTGCGTGCTGATCGGGCTCTACATCGAGGACGAGCGCAGCTACGACCGCCACCACGAGCGCGCCGACCGCATCGCGCGCGTCACGCTCCAGACCACCGACGACCGACGACACTGGGCCCCCATCGGTCCCCCGGTCGGGGCCGCGCTGGAGGAGGCCATCCCCGAGATCGAGGCCGTGACGCGGTTCTATCCGGTGAACGCGTCCCAGACCGTCGTCGTGGACGGTGATCGTTTCCAGGCGGGCGGCGGCGTCTATGCCGACTCGACGCTGCTCCAGGTCTTCTCGCACCCGCTTCTCCAGGGCGATCCGACGCAGGCCCTCGCGCAGCCGCAGACGGTAGTCCTCACTGCATCGTTCGCCCGCAAGCTCTTCGGCGACGCCGACCCGATGGGCCAGACCGTCGGCTGGCCGGGCGGGGACGACCTCACCGTGACCGGCGTCACCGCCGACCTCCCCGCGACCACGCACCTCGCGTTCGACTATGCCATCTCGATGGCGACGTTCTACAGCAACAGCGGGATCAACCTCGACCAAGCCATTGGATGGTCGGCGTTCTACACCTACCTCCTCCTCCGACCGGGCGTGGAGACGGAGGCCGTCGCGGCCAAGCTGCCCGGCTTCGTCGACACCTTCTACGGCGCGATGTCGGGCGAGCCAGCGAGCACTCTCATCACGCTGCCGCTCCAGCCGCTCGCCGACATCCACCTGCACTCGGCGCTGGAGAAGGAGTACGCCCCCAACGGCGACGCGCTTTACGTGACGGTCTTCCTGCTCGTGGCGCTCTTCGTGCTGGTGCTCGCCATCGTCAACTTCGTGAACCTGACGACGGCGCGGAGTGCGTCGCGGATGCGCGAGGTCGGCGTCCGCAAGTCGCTCGGCTCGACGCGCGTGCAGTTGGCCGCGCAGTTTCTCGGCGAGGCCGTGCTCATCAGCGTCGTAGCGCTCGTGCTCGCGTTTGGACTCATCGCCCTCGCGCTGCCCGTGCTGAATGGGCTGACGGGCAAGGCCTTCACGCTGGCGGTCGTCGTCACGCCTGCAGTAATCGGGGGGCTGAGCGCGCTTGCGCTCGCGACAGGGCTACTCGCGGGGTGGTATCCGGCGTGGCACCTGTCTGGCTTCCGTCCGACGAAGGCGCTCTGGGGCAAGGCGTCCGGCCGCGAGGCCAACCGGTTGCGCCGCAGCCTGGTGGTGGTGCAGTTCGCGCTGTCGGTCTTCATGCTCGTGGGCACGGTGACGGTGTTCCAGCAGCTCCAGCACGTCCGCACGAAGGCGCTCGGGTTCGACAAAGAGCGCGTGGCCGAGGTTACCCTCAGCGGGTCTGCCGCCCATTTCGCCGGGCGCGACCTCGACGGCTTCATGCAGCGCATCGAGCAGCACGCCAGCATCGAGCACGCCTCGATGGCGGTGGTGGCGCCAGGCTCGCGCTACCCGATGGACAACATCCGCCGCGACGCCGACACGCCCGACAATGCCACGGGGGTCCGCCTTGCCTGGGGCGTCGACGCGGGCTACGCGGAGACGCTCGGCCTCACGCTCGTGGCCGGGCGCGACTTCTCGACGGGCGGGACCGACGGCGCCGCGCCTGCCGACACGACGGCGTGGCTCCTCAATGAAGCCGCCGTGCGCGAACTCGGACTCGACGCCCCGCTCGGCGAGGTGCTGGTGTGGGACAGCCATCAGTACAGCGCCCCCATCGTGGGCGTGGTGCAAGACTTCCACTTCGCCTCGCTGCATGGCGAGATCGAGCCGCTCCTGATCCCGCTGCGGCCCGGCATGGGCAGCGCCCTCCTCGTGCGCGTCCGCGACGACATCCCCGCCGCCCTCGACCACGTCCGCGCCCAACTCGACGGGCTCGTCGCTGGCACGCCGTTCACCTACCGCTTCCTCGACGACACCTTCGATCAGCTCTATCGCCAAGAGGAGAGGCTCAGCCGCGTCTTCGCGCTGTTCGCAGGCCTCGCCATCGCGATTGCCTGCCTGGGCCTGTTCGGGCTCGCGGCCTACACCGCCGAGCGCCGCCGTAAAGAGATCGGCGTGCGCAAGGTGCTCGGGGCATCCGTGTCGAGCGTCGTCGCACTGCTCTCCGGCGAGTTCACGCGGCTCGTCGCCGTCGCGTTCGTGATTGCCACGCCGCTCGCCTGGTGGGCGATGCAGCGCTGGCTCGACCACTTCGCCTACCGCATCGACCTCGGCCTGAGCCCCTTCCTCCTCGCAGGCGGGCTGGCCACGATGGTCGCGCTCCTGACGGTGAGCATCCACGCGATCCGCGCGGCGACGGCGGATCCGGTAGCGTCGCTGCGGCACGAGTAGACTGCGGCGCGGGGTTGCAAGTCGTGGGTCGCGAGTCGGATCAGCGCTGAGGTGGTGCGGCTCCCCCCGCTTGACGCGCGCACTGTCGAATGTCAGGGGCGGCGGTCAAGCTGTCCCCCTCGCCAGCGAGGGGGACAATTTGCTGCGTGAACCTGCGGTTTGAGCGGAGCGAGAATAGGGAGACATGAGAATGCCGAGGTATCTGGTCCATGGGATACAGCTGCCTCGAAGGGCGCACCCGATGTGCGATTCCGCACAGTCACCTGGCCTGATTTTGCCCTAGGGCGATCCTTCAGGGCTTGGTTCGGGGCTTGCTGAACTACGAGGGCGCGGGTTGGCATAATCGCTGGCTCGCGACCGACGCCCCCACCCTCGCCCCGGCCTCATGTTCAAGAACTACGTCCTCGTCGCCTTCCGGACGCTGCGCAAGCAGCCGGGCTACTCGTTTATCAACGTCGGCGGCCTCGCGCTCGGGCTCGCGGCGGCGCTGCTGATCGGCCTCTACGTGCAGGACGAGCTCAGCTACGAGCAGCACTTCCCCGACGCCGACCGCATCTACCAGGTCGGCCTCGACGCGCGGATGGGCGCACAGGACCTGGAGACTGGTACCTCGGCCATTCCGATGGGGCCGACGCTCATGACGGATGTGCCAGAGGTCGAGATCGCCACGCGCATCCTCGGCCCGCGGCGGCAGCTCATGGAGCACCGGGGTGGGAACGGCCCCCTCTTCGAGGACGGCCTCATCTGGGCCGACTCGACCTTCTTCGAGGTCTTCCCCCACCCCGTCCTCGCGGGCGACCCGAAGGCGGCGCTCGCGCAGCCCAACAGCCTCGTCCTCACCCGCTCCGCCGCCGCACGCCATTTCGGCACGCGGGACGGCCTCGGCGAGATTGTCGGCCTGACGCTGCGGCTCGACCAGGAGACGGACTACACGGTGGGCGCGATCGTCGAGGACTTCCCGTCGAGCAGCATCCTCCAGGCTGAGGTGGTCGCGTCGCTCGTCAGCATCCTCGACGACATGACGCCGACCTGGCTGTCGCACTTCATGTATACCTACATCCGGCTCCGCGAGGACGCTGACGTGGCCCGCGTCGAGGCGGCGTTTCCGCGCCTGATCGAGCAATACGTCGCGCCCGAGGTCGAGCTGTTCCTGGGCACCACCCTGGACGAGGCGGACGCCGCGGGCACCGAGTGGGGCTACTTCCTCCAGCCACTCCCCGACCTCTACCTCCAGCCACGCGGCACCGGCCAGGTCGGCCCCACGAGCGACGTGCGCTACGTCTACGCGCTCTCTGCCGTGGCGCTGTTCATCCTCCTGCTCGCCGGGATCAACTTCACCAACCTCTCGACGGCGCGCTCGGCCAACCGCGCTCGCGAGGTCGGACTTCGCAAGGTCCTCGGCTCCGACCGACGCCGCATCATCGGGCAGTTCCTCGGCGAGTCCGTCCTCATGGCGCTCGCGGCGGCAGGCGTGGGCGCACTGCTCGTCGTGCTGCTACTGCCGCTGTTCGAGACGCTCTCGGGCAAGACGCTTGCCTTCACGACCGGCAGTACGGTCGGGCTAAGCGCGGCGCTCCTCGGGATCGCGCTCGTGTGCGGCGTGCTTGCGGGGCTGTACCCGGCGTTTGTGCTCTCGGCGTTCGAACCGGTGACGGTGATGAAGGGACAGGTCAGCCGAGGCGCGAAGAGCGGGCGGCTGCGCAGCGTACTCGTGGTGGCACAGTTCGCCGTGTCGGTGACGCTGCTGATCGGGACCGCCGTGGTCTATCAGCAACTCCAGCACATGCAGTCCTCGCGGCTCGGCTTTCAGGGCGACCAGGTCGTCACGGTGCCCGTGATCTCCGACGCGGCACGCGGCGACGTCAATACGTTCCTCCAGACGCTTCTCGCCCACCCGGGCATCGAGGAGGTCGCCGCCGCAGACTTCTTACCTGGTCGGACAGCCAACACGACCTCGTTCCGCCCCGTCGACGCACCGCCGGAAGACGTCTACGTCCTCGCTGCGGGCCGCGTCAGCCACGACTACCTCGAAACGCTCGGCGTAGCGCTCGTGGCCGGGCGGACATTCGACCCCGCGCAGCCGACCGACTCCACCGGCGCGATGCTCCTCAACGAGGCTGCCGTGAGCGAGTTCGGCTGGACCGTCGAGGAAGCCCTCGGGCGCCAGGTGGGCCAGATCGAACTCGATGCGTTGGTCGTGCGAACGGTCGTGGGCGTGGTGGAGGACTTCCACTTCGAGTCGCTGCACACCCGCATCCGCCCGCTCGCGCTCGACCTCGACGCATACGCCGCGCGACACGTGGCCGTGCAGGTCCGTCCGGACGACCTCCCGGCGACGCTCGCCCACCTCGAAACGGCGTGGACGGCCTTCGAGCCCGGTTATCCCTACAGCTCCGTCTTCCTCGACGAAGACTTCCAGCGGTTCTACGCGCAGGAGCGGCGGCTCGGGCAGGTGTTCCTCGCGTTCACGCTGTTGGCCGTCTTCGTGGCGTGCCTCGGGCTCTTCGGGCTGGCGAGCTTCCTCGCACAGCAGCGAACGAAAGAGATCGGCGTGCGCAAGGTGCTCGGCGCGTCCGTACCGAGCCTCGTGCAACTGCTTGCGGGTGAGTTCACGCGCCTCGTCGTGATCGCGGCGCTGCTGGCGATGCCGGTCGCCTACCTGCTGATGCGGCAGTGGCTGCAGAGCTTCGCCTACGCCACGCCGATGCCGTGGTGGGCCTTCGTCGGCGCGGGCCTGGCTGCGCTCCTCGTGGCGGCGCTCACGGTGAGCTACCAGTCGATCCGCACGGCGACGACGGATCCGGTGAAAGCGCTGCGGTACGAATAGGCGTCACGTGTAGGCATCGTGGCTCTGGGATCGCGGGGCGCCGGGGTAGGCTATCATGGAGCTTCGTGTCTCCTGCTCCACCGTGCCATGCGTTTGCGTCTCGGCTGCCTCGCCCTCCTCATCGCCATGCCCCTCGCTGCACTCGCCCAGTCGCCCGACCCTTCGTTTGAGGCGAGCACGTTCGAGGCGACGATGCCGGTCGCGCTCAGCTACGCGCTCGTGCTGCCGGACGGCTACGACGATAGCGACGCGGCGTGGCCGCTCGTCCTCTTCCTCCACGGCTCGGGTGAGCGCGGGGACGATCTGTCCCGCGTGGCGATCCATGGCCCCCTGAAGGAAGTCCGCGAAGGCCGTGCGTTCCCGTTCGTGCTCGTCGCGCCGCAGCTGCCCGCCGACCGCCCGCGCTGGGAGGCCCGCGAGCTCGGCGCGCTGCTCGACCACATCGAGGCGACGCACCGCATCGACCCGACGCGGGTCTACGTGACGGGCCTCTCGATGGGCGGCTACGCGACGTGGGACCTCGTGATGCACTTCCCGGACCGCTTCGCCGCGGCGGCCCCGGTGTGCGGCGGCGGCCTCCCTTTCCGCGCCCCGGCCTTTGCGCAGACGCCGATCTGGGCGTTCCACGGCGCGCTTGACCCCATCGTACCGCTGGAGCGCTCCGCTGAAATGGCCCGGGCCGTCAACGCCATGGGCGGCGAGGTGAAGCTGACCGTCTACCCCGAGGCCACCCACGACGCCTGGACGGCGACGTACGCCGACCCCGCGTTCTACGCATGGATGCTAGACCACCGCCGCGAGGGTGCGACCTCTGAGAGCGAGTAGACGTCTCTGGCTAGCCCGCGCGCAACAGATCGAGCGTGCAGGCGGCCGTCCACGAAAAGTCGCCACCGCCGTAGCCCGTGCTCAGCGTCGCGGCGACGGACTTCTGCGGCTCGAAGTATTCGTAGAACCCCAGTGTGCTCACCAGGTCGATCAGGTCGTCCCGGACGAGCTGGGCCGTGTCGAGGAAGCCGTAGCGCTTCAGGCCGGCATGCACGAGCCAGTTCATCTGCGGCCAGATCGGACCGCGCCAGTAGCGCTTCGAGTCGAACAGCGGGCTATCCACGTCGAAGCTCGGGCAGAGATAGTGCCCTCGGTCGTGTAGGTCCAGCAGGTACGCGTTGAGGTGCTGCGCCTGCTCCGCCGAGGGAACGCCCGCGTAGAGCGCCGTCAGGCCGCCGATCTCGTTGTGGGCGATGGGGTGGCAGCCGCGCACGTCGTAGGAGGTGAACGTCTTTAGGGTCGGATTCCACAGCTTCTCTCGGAAGCGCGGCAGGGCCTGCTGCTGCCACTCCTCCACCTCGCCCACGTCCAGCCCCAGCCGCTTCCCGAGGGCGATGAGGCTCTGGTTCGACCGGATGAGCACCGCGTTCATCAGCGTGTCCTGCACCAGGAACGGGCTCTCCTTGAAGATGCCCGCCTCGTCGTAGCGGTGCCGCTTGCCGAGCAGCAAGAGGTAGACAAACCGGTCGTACTGGGCCGACGTGGGGCGCTCTTCAGAGGCGGCGTGGCTCGTGTCCCGCCGCTCGTACGTCGGCAGCATGCCCGCTTCGATCGTGATGCGGTCGAGGGAGGCGTCCCACAGGGGCGAGTTGTCGCGGCCCGACTCCCACGGGTGGAAAATGAAGGCGAGCCCCTCGCGCTCCGGGTCGCGGTGCGTGTAGAAGAAGCGGTGGCTGCGGACGATCTTCGGGACGAGCGCTTTCGCAAACGCGATCAGGTCCTCGTCGTTCGGGTGCTTCTCCAGCAGGTGCTCCAGGACGAAGCCGTGCACGGCGGGCTGCGTGATCCCCGACGTCTTCGGCCGCTGCGGCGCGCCTGCGTTTACGTGCGCGTCCCAGAAGTCGTGGTTGGGGAAGTAGGTGTCCTCGGTTTCGCTGTGGAAGAGGATGTGCGGCACCATACCGTTCTCCCACTGGCCGGAGAATAGCGACGCCAGCTCTCGGATCGCGTAGTCGAGCCGGACATGGCTGTGGCCGAGGCTCGTGAACCCGGAATCCCAGTTCCACTGGAAGGGATAGAGCCGGGCCGTGGGGATGGTGAATCCGTCTTTCCAGTTCCCCTGGAGAACGCGCTCGGCGTCGTTGGCGAGACGTTCGACTTCGGCGGGCGACATGGCACGGGTGGTGAAGGACGAGGCACAGCGATACGGCTCCGGCTCGGCGTCCTCTGATGTATGGATACAACCTCAGATGTGTGGACACAGCGAGGCCGTGGGCTCTTGCTGGGGCACGCAGCCAGAGCGGAGCTACTTGCAAGCTACTCGCGCCCTCGAAAACGATGGGGACGATACGGTGGAGCACGCGCGGGCGCGGGCGTGGGTCGAAACGATGCCCCCAGAAGCGCGCAGGCGGTGTGCGCTGGCGCACAGTCGAACGAGACGCTTCGGGCGAAACGGGGGGATTTGGCCCCCGCCGGGGGCTTGGTGTGCCGGTTGCGAAGCGGGACGTGAGTCCCAACAACCCACTGCAGCCCCAACCATGATCCAGCTTCGCGGCATCGAGCGCTACTACTCCTCCGGCTTCGTCAAGACCTACGTCCTCCGCCACGTCGACCTCGACATCGCCGAGGGCGAGTTCGTCACCATCATGGGGCCGTCCGGCTCCGGCAAGTCGACGCTCCTCTACATCCTCGGCATGCTCGACGGCGCCACAGACGGCACCTACGAGTTCACGGGCGAGCGCGTCGACAAGATGAACGAGCGCAAGCGCACCGACCTTCACAAGCGCCACATCGGCTTCGTCTTCCAGAACTACCAGCTCATCGACGAGCTCACGGTCTACGAAAACATCGAGACCCCGCTGCTCTACCAGGGCGTCAAGGGCGGCGAGCGCAAGGCGCGCGTGGCGGCCATGCTCGACAAGTTCGGTATCGTCGCCAAGCAGAAGCTCTTCCCGCACCAGCTCTCGGGCGGCCAGCAGCAGCTCGTCGGCATCGCGCGCGCCGTGGTGGCCCGCCCCTCGCTCATCCTCGCCGACGAGCCGACGGGCAACCTCAACTCGGCGCAGGGCGAACAGATCATGGAAACGTTTGCGCAGCTCAACGCCGAGGGCACGACGATCATCCAGGTGACCCACTCCGAGCGCAACGCGGAGTATGGCAACCGCACCATCCACCTGCTCGACGGCAAGGTGGTCCCCGAGACGCAAGCGCAGCTGTAGGGGTCGGGAGTCTAGGGTCATGTGTCGAGGATCTGCCTTGCACACGACCCCAGATCCACGACTCGTGACCCACGACCTATGATCCAGAACTACCTCCTCATCGCGCTGCGGACGTTGCGACGGCGGCGCGGGTATGCTTTCATCAACATCGCCGGGCTGGCGGTGGGGATGGCGTGCTGCGTGCTCATCCTGCTCTTCGTCCGCGACGAGCTCGGCTACGACCGCCACCTCCCCGACGCCGAGCGGCTGGTCCGCCTCCAGACCGCGTGGGGCGGCTTCTCTCTCCCGTCGACCAACCTGCCGATGCTGCGCGCGGTTGAGGACGCCTACCCCGACCTCCTCGTGGCGCCGCTTCTCAACTGGGGCGGACGCGTGGGCTATGAACCGGCCGACGGCACGCCCGTGCAGTTCCAGGAGGACGACCTCTTCATGGCCGAGCCCTCGTTCTTCGAGTTGTTCGGCTTTGAGATGGTTGAGGGCACCGCCGACGTGCTCGCCGAGCCCTACCAGGTCATTATGAGCGAGGGCGCCGCGCGGCGCTACTTCGGCGACGCCGACCCGCTGGGCAAAACCATCCGGCTCTACAACCAGATCGACGCGACTGTGGCGGGCATCGCCGCCGACACGCCCGCGCAGACGCACTTCAACGCCGAGGTCATCGCCTCGTGGTCGACGCTCCAAGCGGCAACGCAGTGGGAGGACGCGCCCACGACCAACAACAACGGCGTCTACGTGTACCTCCGGCTGCCCGATGGCACCGCGCCGGCCGACTTCGACGCGCAGCTCGCCACGCTGATCGACGAGCGCTTCCCCGGCGACGAGTGGAACGGGTCGACGCTGACGGCGCAGCCGGTCGTGGACATCCACCTCCACTCGACGCACAACATGGAGCTGGCGGCCAATAGCGACGCCGCCTACGTGACGCTCTTCCTCGTGATCGCGGGCTTCATCCTGCTCGTGGCGTGCGTCAACTTCATGAACCTGGCGACGGCGCGCAGCGCCGACCGGGCGCGGGAGGTCGGCGTGCGCAAGGCCATCGGCGCACGGCGCAGTCAACTGGTCGGGCAGTTCCTCGCCGAGTCGGTGGTGCTCACCGTGGTGGCGCTCGTGATCGCAGTGGCGCTCGTGGCGGCGGTGCTGCCCGCGTTCGAAGTCTTCGCCGGGCGACCGCTCGACGTGAGCTTGCTCGACCTCCCCGTGATCGGCGGCATCCTCGGCGTCGCGCTCGTGACGGGCGTGCTGGCAGGGAGTTACCCGGCTGTGTTCCTGGCTGGCTTCCGCCCTGCCCAGGTCCTGCGCGGGGCGTTCCGGTCGAGTCGCCAGGGCGCGACCCTGCGCAAGGGCCTCGTCGTCTTCCAGTTCGTCGTGTCGGCGGGGCTCATCCTCGCCACGCTCGTCGTCTACAACCAGCTTCAGTTCCTCCAGTCGACGAGCCTCGGCTTCGACCAGGAGCGCGTGGTGGTGGTGCCCGCGGGCACGCCGGGCGAGCTGTCGCTGACCTCGTTCATCGACGCGCTGGAGAGCCAGCCCGGCGTGGCGCACGCTGCGGCGTCCTCGGAGCCCTTCCCGAGCGAGCTGCTGGACGGCACCGGCACCTTCTTCGAGGTGGCCGACCCCGATGCCGTGGACCGCTGGGTGCCCACGCGCACGATCTCCGTCGGACATGGCTTCTTTGAGACGGTCGGCGTCGAGATGCTGCATGGGCGCGCGTTCGACCGGGCGCGGCCCGCAGACTCGTCGGGCTTCGTGCTCAACGAGACCGCAGCGCAGCAACTCGTCGAGCTTTCGGAAGGACGCGCCTCCACGATGGCCGACCTCATCGGCATGCGCATCGGGAGCAACGGCGTCGGGCCGCTGCTCGGCATCGTCAAGGACTTCAACATGTCGACGCTGCACGAGGCGATCGAGCCGATGGTGTTCTCCATCGACCCGAGCGACTACAACCACGTGGTCGTGCGCCTGGACGCGGGCGACCCGGACGCGGCGCTGGCGTCACTCCGGGAGACGTGGCCGCAGTTCTTCCCCGACCACCTCCTGGAGGTGACGTTTGCCGACCAGGGCTTCGCGGCGCAATACGCTGCCGAGGCGCGGCTGGGGCGGCTCTTTCTTGCCTTCTCGCTGCTGGCGGTGCTCGTAGCGTGCCTGGGCCTCTTCGGGCTCGCAAGCTTCACCGCAGAGCAGCGGCGCAAGGAGATCGGCGTGCGCAAGGTGCTCGGTGCACGCGTGCCTGGCCTCGTCGCGCTGCTCTCGCGCGAGACGGCGCTGCTCGTTGCCGTCGGCTTCGCGTTGGCCGTGCCGCTGGCCTGGCTTGGCATGAGCCGCTGGCTCGACGGCTTTGCCTACCGCACCGAGATCGGCGTGAGCACAGTCGCGCTCGCTGGCCTCGTCGCGGTCACGGTTGCCCTCGCCACCGTCAGCGTCCAGGCGCTGCGCGCCGCCACTGCCAACCCCGTCGATTCGCTGCGCTCCGAGTAGCCCGCTGGCGCAGCGTTGCAGGTCGTAGGTCCTGGGTCACAGGCCTGAGACGACCCGATACCCACGACTCTTGACACCCGACCCGAGATGATCAAGAACTACCTCCTCGTCGCTTTCCGCCGCCTGCGCCGCCGGCCCGGCACAACGGCGCTGCATGTCGGCGGCCTCGCGGTGGGACTGCTGTGCTGCCTCCTCGCGCTGCTCTATGTCCAGGACGAGCGTTCCTTCGACCGCCACCACGAGCATGCCGAGCGCATCGTGCAACTCGCGCAGGCGCGGCAACTCGGCGACATGACCATCAACTTGATGAGCATGGACGAGGACATGGTGGCCGCGCTGCGCAGTGAGGTGCCGACCGCCGAGGCCGTGACCGTGCTCGACGACGAGTCCGGTATCGCGCGGCGCCCCGGGGGCGAGGGCGTGACGGTGGAAGAGCTTGCCTTCGCCGACAGCGCCTACTTCGACGTGTTCACGCTCCCGCTCGTGCGCGGCGATGCGACGGAGGCCTTCCGCGCGCCCAACGAAGTCATTCTCACGGAGTCGATGGCGGTGCGGATCTTCGGCGACCCCGACGCTGGGGGGGCAGATCCGATGGGCCAGCCGCTGGAGGTGCTTCGCACGGGCTTCCGCATCAAGGACGACACCCCGCTGGCGCTCACGGTGGTTGGCGTCGCAGCAGACCCGCCTGCGACTTCAACGCTCGCTTACGACCTGCTCATCTCGGGCCTCACGCCGGTGACCTACCGCAGCGGCGGAAGCGGGGCCCGACTCGCCGGCGGTGGTCCCACCTTCGTGCGGATGCGCGCCGAGGCCGACTCCGCAGCGCTTCGGACGGGCGTTGCAGCGTTGCTCGACACCGACAAAGGTGGCTTCGGCACCTTCGCTGGGGCGCGGGCGATCGCGCTCCTCGACCTTCACCGCACGGGGCGCGCAGGCGGCGTGCGCTTCGTGGTCCTCTTCGCCACCATCGCGGCGCTGGTGCTGCTGCTGGCGTGCATCAACTACGCCAACCTCGCAACGGCACTCTCGCTGCGCCGCGCCACCGAGGTGGGCGTACGCAAGGTGCTTGGCGCAGGGCGTCGCCAACTCGCGGGGCAGTTCTTCGCCGAGGCGCTGCTGCTGGCTGGCGCGGCGGCCCTCGTTGCGCTCGCCGCGCTCTCGGTGGTGCTCCCTGGCTTCAACGCCTTTCTCGGCAAGGCCATCGGCCTGGGCGCCTTCCAGCCGTGGCTGCTGGCGACCTTTGCGGGGGTCGTGCTCGGCGCCGGGCTACTCGCTGGAGCCTACCCGGCCCTCACGCTCGCGCGCTTCCGCCCCGCCTCGGTGCTCAAGGGCGACACGGTCCGGGGGCGCGGTGGCCAGCGCATCCGCCAGGGCCTCGTGGTCGTGCAGTTTGCCACGACAGCGGTGCTTCTCGGCGGGACAGCCATTGTCGCAGAGCAACTGCGGTATGCGCAGACGCGCGACCTCGGCTTCGCGGGCGACCAGACGGTCCTCTTTGACCTCAACGCGCTCGGGCTCGCCGCCGACCGTGAGGCGCTGCGCACCCAGCTCGACGCGCTCAGCGCCACGACGGTGACGAGCCTCACCTCGGGCGTGCCGGGCCTCGTCAACACGATGACCACCTTCGCCCCGACCGGGCAGGAGCACGGCTCGCCGGACGACATCCAGACGTGGATGATCGAGGCCGACGAGGGGCTCGCCGACGCCTTGGACCTGCACCTCGTCGCCGGGCGCTGGCTGCGGCCCGACGAGGCGGAGGGCTCCGTGGTGCTCAACGAGACAGCCGCGCGCGACCTGGGGCTCATGACCGACGACCCCGAGGCTGCCCTCGGGCAGGCGCTGGACGGCCGTGCGTCCCACACCGTCGTGGGCGTGCTCTCCGACTTCCACTTTGCCGACCTGCGCGACGACATCGAGCCGCTGGCCGTCTTTGCCGAAGACGAAGTCGGCTACCACAACCTGCTCGCCGTGCGGTTGGCTTCCGACGACCTCCGCAGCCACCTGGACGCCCTCGAAGCCGCGTGGGCCGAGATCGCCCCTGGTACGCCGTTCGCCCCGCAGTTCCTCGACGACCGCTTCGCCGAGCAGCTCGCCGACGACCGCACGCTGGCCGGGCTCGTCGGCGGCGTGGCGAGCGTGGCCGTGCTGCTCGCGCTCTTCGGGCTGCTGGGCCTCTCCGCCTATGCCGCCGAGCAGCGCACGAAGGAGATCGGCGTGCGCAAAGTGCTCGGCGCGCGCGTCGGCCACCTCGTCGGCCTGCTCGCGAAGGACTTCGTGGCGCTCGTCGGCATCGCGCTCGTGGTGGCCGTGCCCGTCGTGGTCTTGCTCGCCCGCCGCTGGCTCGACGACTTCGCCTACCCGGCTCCGGTGCGCGCGGAGGTCTTCGTAGCCCTTGCCATCGCCATGCTCTTCATCGCTGCGGCGACGGTGAGCGTCCACGCGCTCCGCGCCGCCACCGCTGACCCGGTCCGCACACTCCGTCACGAGTGACCACTTCGGTCTCCGAAGGCCCATGCTCCAGAACTACTTCCTCGTAGCGCTCCGCCGTCTTCGCCGGCGTCCGGGCACCACGGCCCTCCACGTCGGCGGCCTGGCCATCGGGCTGCTCTGCTGCTTCCTGGCGTTGCTCTACGTACTCGACGAACGGGCCTATGACCGCCACCACGAGCACGCCGAGCAGGTGGTCCGCCTAGGCGAGCAGGTTCGCGTCGGCGACATGACGATCAACGCGACCAACACTGACACGGCAACCTTGGACGCCATCCGCCTGGACCTTCCCGGTGTCGAGGCCGCGACCGTGTGGGAATGGGACGGGACCGCCCTCGCCCGGCGCACCGGCGCAGAGGCTGTCGAGATCGAGCACCTTGTCTTCGCGGACGCGTCGCTCTTCGACGTGCTGACCGTCCCGGTTGCCCGAGGGGTTCCGGCCCTGGCTGAGCCGGGAGCGGCGCTCATCACCGAGTCGCTCGCGGCAACGCTTTTCGGCACGGCAGACCCGATCGGGCAAACGATCGACGTGACGCGGACAGGGTACATGACCCGACAGCTCGACGAGGTGACGCCCCTCTCCGTCACCATCTCGGGCCTCCTCGCCGATCCGCCTGCAACCTCGTCCCTCAGCTACGAGCTCATCGTGGCGGGGACAACGCCCATCGAGACGCACGACGGCGTGGTGGCAGCCCTGGGCGAGGGTGGCGAAACCTACCTGCGCCTGTCTGCCATGGCTGATACGACGGCCCTAGTCGCCCTCTTGGAGCAGCGCGCCGAGACGGAGCCGCGCCCGTTTGGAGAGTTCGTGGGCGTGTTTCTGACTCCGCTCCTCCAGCTGCACTACGGCAGCCAGCTCGGCGGCGTCGAGGCGCTTAGCCTCTTTGCGACGCTGGCGGCCCTTGTGGTCCTGCTGGCGTGCATCAATTACGCCAACCTCGCCACGGCCTTGGCCGTCCGACGAGCCACCGAGGTCGGCGTCCGCAAGGTGCTCGGCGCCGGACGACGGCAGCTTGCCGGGCACTTCTATGCCGAGTCGCTCCTCCTCGCCGCGACGGCCGGGGTGGTCGCGCTCGCCCTGGCAGCGGCGGTTCTTCCCCTCTTCAATGCCTTTACAGGCAAAGCCATCACCCTGGGCAGCCTCGGGCTAACGGGTGCTGGCATATTGGGCGGCGTCGTGGTCGGGACGGGCCTGATCGCGGGGGCCTACCCGGCGGCCACGCTGGCTCGCTTCCGCGCGGCGGCTGTGCTCAAGGGCGAGCGTCTGCACGGACGCGGGGGGCGCCGCCTCCGCCAGGCGCTCGTCGTGGTGCAGTTCGCCACGACGGCCGTGCTCCTCGCAGGGGCTGTGCTGGTCGCCGAGCAACTCCGCTACGCGCAGACGCGCGACCTCGGCTTCCGCGGCGACCAGACCGTCGTGTTTGACTTGGACGCGCTCGGGATAGCCAGGCAGCGCAACGTGCTGCGCGACGCGATGACCCCGTTGACCTCCGTCCAGGCCGTAAGCGTGGCCTCCGGCCTCCCCGGCGACGTGGCCGCGCTGGCACTCTTCTCGCCCCTCGACACCGCCGGGGATCGCTCGGACGACGCGCAAGCCTGGACCATCTCGACGGACGCGGCCTACCTCGACGCCACAGGCTTGAGCCTGAGCGCAGGCCGCTGGCTGCGCCCCGGCGAGGAGGGCAGCGTGACTATCCTCAACGAGCGGGCCGCGCGCGATCTCGGGCTGATGACCGACGACCCCGCCACCGCGATCGGCCAGCAGATCAGCCGCTCCCACGCCAAGGACACCGGCATCGAGGTGATCGGCGTAGTGTCGGACTTCCACTTCGCGAGCCTACGCCGCGAGATCTCGGCGCTCAGCTTCATTCCGCTCGGCGACGGCATTCCCTTCAAGTCGCTCCTCGCTGTGCGCCTCGACGCTGACGACCTTCCGGGCGGCCTCGCTGCCGTGGAGGCTGTCTGGGACGAAGCCTCGGGCGGAGTCCCCTTCGTGCCTCAGTTTCTCGACGCCGCGTTTGCCGAGGAATATGCCGAGGACCGCACGCTCGCTGGGCTCGTCGGGGGCATTGCTCTCGTGACGGTGCTGCTTGCGCTCTTCGGGCTGCTGGGGCTGAGCGCGTATGCCGCCGAGCAACGGCGCAAAGAGGTCGGGGTGCGCAAGGTGCTCGGCGCGCGCGTGAGCCACCTCGTCGGGCTGCTCGCGCGCGACTTCGTCGTGCTCGTTGGGCTTGCGCTCGTCGTGGCCGTGCCCGTTGTGGTCGTGCTGGCGCAGCGCTGGCTCGAAGACTTCGCCTATCCCGCCCCCATCCGCCCTGAGGTCTTCGCCAGCCTAGCCCTCGGGATGCTGGCGTTCACGGCGGCGCTGGTCAGTCTACACGCGCTGCGCGCGGCCGCCGCCGACCCCGTCCACACGCTGCGCCACGAGTAGGCGATCCGCGACACCCAGCGAACCCATGCCCACAAACCACCTCCCCGTCACGCTCGGTAGCCTCCGCCGCCAGCCTGCCTACACGGCCATCAACACACTGGGGCTGGCAACATACTGGGGCTGGCGATCGGTCGAGCGCGCCGACGATCCCGTCTAAGTGCGTTCGTTTCGCTATGATTCCTCCCGTGCCCTCCGTTTTTCTCCACTGCCCTTGATTTCTGCCATGCGCCCTTTCCTCCTACTCTCGCTGCTCCTCGCTCCGCTGGTGTTCGCTCCGCCGTCGTCCGCTCAGGACATGGTCGCCCAGGCCGACTTCGACGGGGTGCGCGCCGCGCTCGACCTCTACCTTCAAGGCCATGCCACGGGCAACGGCGACTTCATGCGCGAGGCGTTCCACGAGGATGCCAAGCTGTTCTGGATCGTCGACGGCGAGGTGCGCCAGCGCACCGCGACCGAGTTCGCCGCCGCCTTTCGAGGCGAGCCCGCCCCCGACGAGGCCGAGCGCGAGCGCCGCATTGTGAGCATCGAGGTCACCGGCAACGCGGCCATTGGCGTGATCGAGCTCGACTACCCGACCGTCAAGTTCGTCGACTACATGTCGCTGCTGCGCGTCGGCGACCGCTGGCTGATCGTGAACAAATCGTTTCAGCGGATTTCGAAGTGAGGTCGCACGTCGGAGGCGCTGCCTCCGCTGACCTTCAACCTCCGGCCTAGAACTCGTGACCCATGCTTAAGAACCTCCTGACCATCGCCCTGCGCGCCTTCGCCAAGGAGCGTACGACGTCGCTGCTCAACGCCGGAGGGCTTGCCCTCGGGCTGGGGTGCGTGTTCCTGATCGCGCTCTTCGTGCGGCACGAGCAGAGCTACGACCGCTTTCACGAGCAGGCCGATCAGATCTACCGCGTGACGGAGTTCTACGAGGAGAATGGGGTGATGCAGGAGCAGTCGGCTGCCGTGCAGTGGCCAGTCGGCCCGACCATGCAGGCCGACATCGCGGGTGTGACGGCAGTGCGGTTCTACCAGACGTGGCAGAAGACGCCGCTGCTGGCCTACGAGCCGGATGCGCCCGGCCAGCCGGATGCGCCCGGCCAGGCTCCACGCCGGTTCTACGAGGAGCAGCTCTTCTTCACCGACCCGACGGTCTTCGAGGTCTTCGACGGCTTCACCCTGCTGCGCGGCGATCCCGACCGGGCGCTCGCCGAGCCCCAGACCATCGTGCTCTCGGAGGCGACCGCGCGGAAATACTTCGACGAAGCGGACCCTCTCGGACGCACCCTCGTCTTCGAGGATACGCTCGCCTTTACCGTTACCGGCATTCTCGCGGACACGCCTGCGAACGCCCACTTCCAGATCGATGCGCTCGCCTCGGTTCTGCAGACTGGGGCTATCTTTGCTGCGACAGGCAACCAACTGAGCTTCGAGGGCTGGTACTGGAACCCCGTTCACACCTACGTCCGCTTCGACGAGGGCGTGGACGCTGCGGCGATCGAGCGCGATGTGCTCCCTGGGTTCGTGGACCAGTACTTCCCCGAGGTGCTGCTGGGTGGCCTCACGTTGAGCCTGCAGCCGCTCACCGACCTCCGGCTCCGCCGCGACCCGCGCTTCCGCGAGCTCTACCAGGAGATCGGCCCCGTCGGCAGTTCTGAGACCGTGCGGCTCTTCGGTTGGATCGCCGTGTTTGTGCTACTGCTCGCGGTGGTGAACTACACCAACCTCGCCACCGCCCGCTCGATGCTGCGGGCCAAGGAAGTGGGCGTGCGCCGCACGCTTGGGGCGGGCCGTAAGGCGCTCACGGGGCAGTTTCTCGCGGAGGCCCTCCTGGCAAGCGCGGTGGCTGGCGGCATTGGCCTCTTGCTCGCGACCATCGCGCGGCCCGGCTTCGAGCGGATCGTTGGCGCGCCCGTACCGCTGGTTGGCTTGCTTGATCCGGTGTTCCTGGCGTTCGCCGCCGCGCTGGTCATCGGGACTGGGTTGCTGGCGGGGCTGTATCCTGCGTTCGTGCTGAGCAGCTTCCGCCCTGCCGACGTGCTGCTCGGCAAGGGCAGCCGAGGCGCGGGGGGCGCGGCGTGGCTGCGGCGCGGGCTCGTCGTCGGGCAGTTTATCGTCACCATTGCGCTCCTCGCCGGAGCCGCCGTGGTCGTGCAGCAACTTCGGTTCCTGCAGACCAAAGACCTCGGCTTCGAGCAGGAGCAGATCGTGATGATTCCGATCCGGGGCACCACGGTCAAGGACGACTGGGGGCGGTTCAAGGACGCCCTCCGCGAGGTCCCGGGCGTGGTGAATGCCTCCGCGGTCTCCGATATGGTTGGCGCCGACGCGCCGATCCGCGGCTTCGGCACGCCCAACGGCTCCACGGACGACGCCGACGTCGTGCAGGTGCCCAGCCTCTTCGTCGATCCCGACTTCGCGGAGACGTTCGATGTCACCATCGTCGAGGGACGCGACCTCGCCTCGGACGACGAGGGGCGCCCCGACACCAACCGGCTGCTCATCAACGAGACGCTCGCTCGCGACCTGGGCTTCCTCGGCAACGTGGCGGCCGGGCACACCCTGGCCGACGACGAGATCGTGGGTGTGGTCGCCGACTTCCAGATGGAGGGGCTCCGGCGGGCGCAGCGGCCCCTCGTCGTGAAGGTGGAGCCATGGTGGTATGCGTTCGCTGCCGTGCGCCTCGCGCCGGGCGATGCCCGGGCCACGATAGCCTCCGTCGAGGAGCTGTGGCAGCGCTACGAGCCCGTCCGCCCCATGAGCTACACCTTCCTCGACGAGAACCTCGACGCGCTCTACAAGACCGAGGCGCGGCTAGCGACGGCCGTGGGGGCGTTCGCGGCGCTTGCGCTCGTGGTGGCCTGCCTCGGGCTCTTCGGCCTCGCGACGTTTACGATCCAGCGCCGGACGAGGGAAATCGGCGTGCGTAAGGTGCTCGGCGCGTCCGTACCAGGGCTCGTACGGCTGCTCGCGCGGGACTTCGTGGTGCTCGTAGCCGTGGCGTTCGTGGTCGCGGCGCCGGCGGCCTGGTTCGGGCTCCACGCCTGGCTCGACGGCTTCGCCTACCGCGTGCCCCTCTCGGCAGCACCGCTCGTCGCGGCGGGTGTGCTCGCGCTCACGATCGCGCTGGGAACGGTCGGCGTGCAGGCGTGGCGGGCAGCCGCGTCCGACCCGGTGAAGGCGCTTCGGGCAGAGTAGGACGTGGCGTGCGAGCACACGCGACCGGGCGCCCCAACGCGACGCGTATGTTGGCGGCGTCCTCACCTCATGCTGCCCGTCGCCTCATGCTCTCTCGTCTGCTGCTCGTTCTCGTCCTGCTCGTCTTCTCGTCGCCGAGGGTTGCCGCGCAGGTGTCGGCCACGCCGCCGCCGGTGCGGGCCGACAGCGGGATGGTCGTCGCCGCCGAACGCCATGCGGCCGAGGCGGGCTTGGAGGTGCTCCGCGCGGGCGGCAACGCCGTCGATGCGGCGGTCGCGACCGGCTTTGCGCTCGCAGTGACGTTCCCCGTGGCCGGCAACATCGGCGGGGGCGGCTTCATGGTCATCCGCCAGCCCGACGGCAGCGCGACGACCTTCGACTACCGCGAGACGGCCCCCGCCGCGGCCACGCGCGACATGTTTCTTGACTCGACGGGGGTGTTCGTGCCGGAGCGCTCGCAGCGCGGCTACCTCGCTTCGGGCGTACCGGGCAGCGTGGCCGGGCTGCTCCAGGCGCACGAGGCCTACGGTCGGCTCCCGCTCGCCGACGTGCTCGCGCCCGCGATCCGCCTCGCCGCCGAGGGCTTTCCGCTGAGCCGCCGCCAAGCCGCGCGCTTCACCTTCTACCGCCCCCGCTTCTCCGCTTTCGAGGGCACCGCACGCTACTTCGTCAACACGAGCGCACCCGACAGCAGCTACGCCGAGGCTCACCTCTTTGTGCAGACCGACCTCGCCAACGTGCTCCGCCGCATCCGCGACGACGGTCGCGACGGGTTCTACCGCGGCGAAACGGCCGACCTCATCGTGGAAGAGATGCAGCGGGGCGGTGGGCTCATCACGCACGGGGACCTCGCGAGCTACCGCGCCGTCGAGCGCGCGCCGGTCGTAGGGACCTACCGCGGCCACCGTGTGATTTCGATGCCGCCACCGTCGTCGGGTGGCGTGGCGCTGGTGCAGCTGCTCCGCGCCGTCGAACCGTTTAACGTGGGCGCGATGGGCTTCAATTCCAGCGCCACGATCCACCTCCAGGCCGAGGCCATGCGCCGGGTCTACGCCGACCGCGCCGAGTGGCTCGGCGACCCCGACTTCACGCCCGTACCCGTCACCGACCTGACCAGCGTCGACTACGTCCGCGGCCGGATGGCCGACTTCAATCCCCATCGCGCCGACACGAGCGAGACGGTGACCTACGGCGATCCCCTCGCGGGCGAGTCGAGCGAGACGACGCACTACTCCGTCGTGGACGCCGACGGCATGGCGGTGAGCACGACGACGACGCTCAACGGCGGCTACGGCTCGCTCGTCGTAGTGGACGGTGCGGGGTTCTTCCTCAACAACGAGATGGACGACTTCGCCGCGGCTCCGGGTGTGCCGAACATGTTTGGGCTTGTCGGCTCCGAGGCGAACGCGGTAGCGCCTGGCAAGCGGATGCTCTCGTCGATGACGCCGACCATCGTGGAGGACCCCGACGGGCGGCTGCAGATGGTGATCGGCTCGCCCGGCGGCGCGCGCATCATCACGACGGTCTTCCAGGTCATCCTCAACACCATCGACCACGGCATGAACATCCAGGCAGCCGTCGCGGCGCCGCGCATCCACCACCAGTGGCTCCCCGACGTGCTCTTCGCCGAGGACCGCGCCCTCGCGGCAGACGTAGCCATGGCACTTCAGCAGCGCGGCTGGACGCTCGACGAGGGTCGCCGCTGGAGCCGTGCCGACGGCATCGTGGTCGCCTACGAAGAGACGGAAGCGGTCGTGGATCCGTCCGGGCTCACCGACGGCGAGGCGCAGCAGACGCGCCGCGTGCTCTTGGGCGGAGCCGACCCGCGCGGCGAGGACGTGGCGATGGGCTACTGAGTGCTGGGGTACAAAGGGCCGTAACTCTGCCGGAAGCGGGGGCGTAGGGCACCGAGGCCCTTCTCCCCATGCCCCGCTTTTCTCCCCAGGATACCGACCTCCGCCGCTTCATCGAAGCCTACTGGGTGCTCGACGCACGGCATGGGCTCGTACTCAGCCCGGAACCGGTGCACACGTTCCCATCGCTGGCTGCGGAGTTTGTGCTGGGACTACGCGGCACGCTGGTGCTGCACTACCACGGGCGCCGGATCAAGGTCAACGAGAGCGTAGCGTTCGGCTATATCGATGGAGGCCTCACGGTGGACGCGCGCGGCGTCGAACGGGCCATCGTGGTGACGCTGCAGGCGCGGGGACTGGCAGCGCTCGCGCCCTTCGCGGCCGTGCCGCTGCCAGCGTTCGCGGACGAAACCATCGTCGCGGCCCACGATCTCTTTGGGGAGGCTCTCGCTCCGCTTGAACGCCACCTCGACGCGTGTCCGCCCGACCGGATCGCGCCCGTCCTGGACGCGTGGCTCCGGTCTCGCCTCGACGCGCGGCGAGCAGGTGTGGTCGCGGAGGTCGCGCCGCTGCTGCGCCCGGACACGACGGTCGCCGACCTGACGCGGCTCACGGGGCTCTCGTACAGCACCCTCGCGCGGCACTTCCGGGCCGCGTGCGGGCTGCCGCCGAAGCGCTACCTCCGGCGCCACCGCTTCCGCCACGTCCTCGATGCGCTGCCGTCCCGCGCCGACCTTCCACCCGACTGGCTCGACTTCGTGGCCCACTTCGGCTACCACGATCAATCACACCTCATCCGCGACGTGCGGCACTTCACGGGCCTCACGCCGACCGCGCTGCACGCCCTCGCCACCGCACCCGTTGTCGGCGAAGCGGCCCACGGCGAGCACGCACCCGTGACGAAAATCTACAAGGCATAGCGCCCCCTGTCACCCGATGTTGCTGCGGGCACTGCGCCGCGCCTGAGCCCCTCACCCGTGTCTCTCATGCTCCACCTCGAAGGCCTTACCAAGGTCTACCCCGGCCCCGTCTGCGCGCTCAGCGATGTCACCCTCACCATCCCGCGCGGGATGTTTGGGCTGCTCGGCCCCAACGGCGCGGGCAAGTCGACGCTGATGAAGATCCTCGCCGGGCTGCTGGAGCCGACGGCGGGCCGCGTGACGTTCGACGGCATCGACGTGACGGCGCACCCGGAGCAGGTGTGGCCGCGCCTCGGCTACCTCCCGCAGGCGTTCGGCTTCTACCCGAACCTCACCGGGGAGGCGATGCTTCGGCACGTCTTGCGCCTCAAAGGTGTGCACGCCCAGGCCAGCGAGAAACAACTCGCGGCGGCGCTGCTGGCGCGCGTCAACCTCACGGCCGCGGCGAAGCGCAAAGTGAAGACCTACTCGGGCGGCATGCGGCAGCGCCTCGGCATCGCGCAGGCGCTCGCGGGCGACCCGGACTTGCTGATCGTCGACGAGCCGACGGCGGGCCTCGACCCGGAGGAGCGGCTCCGGCTCTACCGCCTCCTCGCCGACCTCGCCGCCGACCGCGTGGTGCTCCTCTCGACGCACCTCGTGGACGACGTGGCGATGCTGTGCCCGCGCTTCGCGGTGATGCGCCAGGGCCGCCTCATCGCCGAGACAACGCCCACCGACGCCCTCGCCCGCCTCGACGGCGCGCTCTTCGAAGGCACCGCGCGCCCGGACGACCTCCCGCGCTACACCGGGCAGATCGCCCGCGCCTACCTCGTCGCCGGGGAGCATCGCCTCCGCCTCCACCTCCCCGACGGCAGCGCGCCGGAGGGCTTCCGCCCCGTCACGCCGACGCTGGAGGACGCCTACCTCGTGCTGATGAACGAGGCGGCCCGTGCCGACACCCTTTCTCGTGAGGCCACTTCTCGTGAGGCCACTTCTCGTGAGGCCACCGCGTGAGTGTTTCTTTGAACCGCACCCTGGCCGTCGCGCGCCTCGACCTGCGCGCGCACCTCGCCAACCCGCTGCTGTGGGTGATGGTCGCGCTCGCCGTGCTCGCCACGATGAGCCTCAACGGGACGACCGCGCTCGGCGGCGATGCGGACGAGATCGGGTCCGATGGGCTGCGGCCGTTCGTGAACTCGCCCTACGCGGTTGCCTGGCTCTTCAGTCTGGGCGGCTTCCTGGCGTATCCGTTCTTCGCGGGCCTGCTCGGCGGTCTGACCGTCCTCCGCGACGACGAGGCGCGCGTGGGGCCGCTGCTCTTCAGCACGCCGCTCGCGCCGGGCGAATACCTCGCAGGCAAACTCGCGGGCGTTGTGGCGGCACTCGGGGTCGGGTTGCTGGTCCACCTCGTCGCGCTGATGGTCCACGTCCAGTTCCTCGTCGAGCCGGGCGCGACGGACATTCGCGGGCCGTTCCGGCTGGGCAGCTACCTCGTCCCGTTCCTCGTCTTCGCCGTGCCGACGATGTGGACAAGCGCGGTGCTGGCGTTCGTCGTGGGTACTGCGTCGCGGCGTCCGCTGGCGGTCTATGCGGTTCCGATCACGATGGTGTTGGGCGTGCTGTTCTTCCTCTGGACGTGGCGTCCCCCTGGCCTCGATCCGGCCATTGATCAACTGCTGATGGTGCTCGATCCGTCAGGGCTGCGATGGGTCTACCAGGTACTCGTCGCCGGGGACCCTGGCGTGACATACTACAACACCGCGCCGCTGGCTTTCGACGGGACGTTCTGGCTCAACCGGCTCGTGTGGGTCGTCGGGCCGCTGCTCGGGCTCGTGTTCGCGCTCCGTCAACAGCGCGCCATCGCCACGGGCGCGCGAGCCGCGACGAAACCGAAGCGGCGGTGGCTCCGCCGTGCATCTGCAGTCGACGACGGCGAGCGAGGCGAGATCGGGCTATTTGCGCCGCTGCGGGACCTTGGCATGACGCAGCGTCGGCCCGGCTTCTGGGCGAGCGTCGGGCACGTCCTCCGCGCGGAACTTCGGGAGATGGCGAACCAGCCACTCGTCTACGTCGCGCTGCTGTTCGTGGTGCTGCTCGTCGGCGAGTTCGCGACCGAGCAGGACGCGTTGGGTGCCCCAGCGCTGCTCACGGCAGGCACAATGGCCGTTGGCTCCATCGAGGTGCTCACCGTGCTCGGGAGCCTGCTGCTGCTCTTCACGCTCGTCGAGTCGGTGCGGCGCGAGGCGCGGACGCGCTTCGACGGCATCCTCTACGCGATGCCTGTGCGGACGGGCGCGCTGCTCCTGGCGAAGGGCCTCGCGAACGGACTCCTGATCGCGCTTCTGATCGCGGTGTGCGGCGTGGCGAGCCTGATGTTCCTCGCAGGCCAGGGCATCGCCCCGCTCGACCTTGGCCCGTTCGTGAGCGTATGGGGACTCGTCCTCACGCCGACGTTCCTCGTCTGGGGCGCGTTCGTGGCAGCGGTGCTCTCGCTGACGGGCAACCGCTTTGCGACGTACGGCATTGGGCTGGCCGTGCTCGCGCTCACAGCGTACGCGTTCGCGTCGGGACGGATGACGTGGGTGGCGAACTGGCCGCTCTGGGCGACGCTACGCTGGAGCGACCTCGGCTGGATGCCGCTCAACGACGGCGCGCTGCTCTTCAACCGTGCGCTGATGCTGGCGCTCACCGTCGCATTCGCCGCTGCCGCGTGGCGCTGGTTTCCGCGCCGCGACTACGACGGCGCGTGGTGGGCGCATTCTGCCGGGATCCTGAAACGCAACGCCGTCGGCGCGCTCGGGCTGATCGCGCTGCCGCTGGCGCTGGGCGGGACGCTCGCCTACCAGGTCCGCACCGGCTTCCAGGGCCAGGCCGCGGAGGACTGGGCGACGGCCTACTGGAAGGCGAACTACGATGTGTGGAGCGACATCCCGCCGCCGACCGTCGCGCATGTGGACCTGCGCATCGACCTCCAGCCCGCCGACCGCCGCCTCGACGCGACGGGCACCTACACCGTCGTCAATGGCTCCAATGCGCCGATGGCGCAGGTGCCGTTCACGAACGGCTACGGCTTCAGCGAGGTCGCCTGGTCGCTGGACGCCGGGGCGTCGCCGCCTGTGGAACGTCGTCCTGGCCTCGACGTCGTCACGCTCCCAGCGCCGCTCGTACCAGGCGACAGCATCGCCCTGAACTTCGCCTACGCGCTCACCTACCCGCGCGGGATCACGCGCAACGGCGGCGGCACGGCGCACTTCCTGCTGCCTGAGGGCGTGCTGCTCTCAACCTACCGCGGCGAGTTCGTCCCGATTCCTGGCCTCATCGAAGGGCTTGGCGCTCCAGAACCCGCAGAGCCACGTGTCTATCCCGACGGCTGGTGGCAAGACTCCCTCGCCACGCTCGACGCGCTCGCGCCGCCCTTCACGGCAAGCCTCGAAGTCCGCGCCCCGCGCGCCTACACCGTCACGTCGGCAGGCGTCCGCACCGACTCGACCGCCGACGCCACGCACACCACGGTCGTGTGGGAGACGGACCACCCCGTCCGCGCTCTCAACCTGATGGCAGGGAAATGGGACGAGGCCGCACGTCCCTACGACGGCGGCACGAACGCGGTCTACCACCACCCGAGCCATAGGTACAACATCGAGGCGATGCTGGACGCGATGGCGCTCGCGCGGACGCACTACAGCGACTGGTTCGGCCCCTACCCGTGGCGCGACCTGCGTATCAACGAGTTCCCCGACCTGCAGACCAACGCGACGGCGTTCCCGGTCAACATCAGCATGAGCGAGAGCGCGGGCTTCCTCACGCGCCCGCCGGGAAACGCGGACCAGGCCGCTGCAAACCTCGCGTTCATCGTCACCGTGCACGAGATCGCGCACATGTGGTGGGGGCATATCGTTGCGGCGGCGCAGGGACCGGGAACGGGCGTGATCGTGGAGGGGATCGCGGACTACGCGACGTTGCTGCTGATCGAGGAAGCCTTTGGCGAGGCTGCGCGGATCGCGTTCGCCGAACGCCTCGAAGCCCGCTTCCTGCGCGGGCGTCGCGCCGCCACCGCCGTCCCGCTCGTGGACACGCGCGAGGGGCGTGACGAGGTCGCGATCTACAACCAGGGCGCGTGGGCGCTATGGATGCTCCACAACCACCTCGGCCGCGACGCGATGTTCGATGGGCTCCGTGCATTCGTCGCCGAGCGCCGCGACAGCCGCGACGCACCCGCACTGCAAGACCTCCTCGCCGACCTGCGCCCGTATGCGGCCGACTCGACGGCCTACGACGAGGGGGTAGCGGCCTGGTTCGAGAGCATGGCGCTCCCCGCGTTCGCCTGGACCGAGGTCGAGATCGAACAGACGTTTCGAGGCCGCTACCAGCTGACGGCCACGCTCGAAAACACCGGCGATGGGTCTGCCACGGTCGTAGTCGCTGCCACGTCCGGCAACCGCTCTGCCGACGACGGCGACTATGCCGAGGCTCGCCAGACGGTCACGCTCGCTCCGGGGGCCTCGCAGCGGCTATCGTGGACGCTCCGCACGCTGCCGGAGCACCTCGTCGTGGACCCGGACGCCCGGGTGCTGATGCGCGACCGCGACCAAGCAAAAGCCGACGTGTGAACCCCAGCCAGCATGGGCTAAGGAAGGAGCTCGTACGGGACGGCTAGCGTGTCGCCCGGCACGGAAATCACGCCCATCGCGATCAGGAAGAACGTGGCGATGAAGAGCAGCACGCCGACCGTGATGGCAATCATGAACACGGTGTAGGACGTGCGGAGCAGGGCGTACTTCTCGTTCAGCACGCTTCCGAGCCCGTGCAAATCCCGGATCATGTTCCGGTAGATGTCCTCGTTGCTCGACATCAACTGCGCCATACCCTCCTCGTAGTCGTCGCGCCTCATGTTGGCGAAGTGACCGAAGAACAGGATGTTATAGCCCTTCTGATTGATCTGGTCGAGCGACACCGGCTCCCTGCTCACGCGCGGCCGCGCCGACCGGATCGCGAAGATCATCGAGATCAGACACCCCACCATGAGCACCGAGGTGGGGATCAGCAGCCACGGGTTGGAGTCGATCTTGGGTGAGATCGCACCCAGCAGGATGGGCAGGATGAGGCCGTTGATCGAGATCATGATGTTGGCCTTGGTGTCGGCGATCGCCGAGAGGTCCATGTGGACGCGGTAGTTGCTGCGGAACATCGTCTCGATGCCACGGCTCGTCCCGAATTTGGCCGCGGGGTCCTTCTTGGCGCCTGCTTTGGTCTTGTCGAGGGAGGCGTCCTTGCTGCCCTTCGCTTTCGCCTTCTTCTTTTTCTTGGTCTTCTTCTTCGCTGCGGGCGGGTCTGCGTCCGGCGAGCCCACCGGCTCGGGCGACGCCGCGGCTACGGCTTCCACGTTGTCCGAGCCTGCAGCTTTGCCGGTCTGGGCGTCCGACTCAGGCATCACGTCTCCCTCCTGTTCCTTCAACGAGTGGGAAGCCGCTTCGTCTGCATCCGACCCATCTGGACCGTGCACACTGTCACCGCTCGACGCTGCGGGGAGGCGCGCGCCTTTGCCTTGGGTAGCGTCTGGTTCAGCGGGGGTATGGTCGGCTACGGGTTCCATGCGTGGGTACAGCAGTGCAGGGGTGGTGGTGCACGGTGCAGGCTACGAGGACATCACGGCCCTCAACGCAGCCGTTCGGCGATGCCTTCGAGCGTGTCTGAGAGCGACGCCAGCCGGCTCGCCGTCCCGGCATCGCTGGCCGCACCGTTGAGACGACGGGCGAGGCTGGTCAGCGCGTCCGACGTGTCGGCATCGCGCCCGTCGTCGTCGAGCGCCGAGGCTGCGGCACCGAGCGCCGCATCGAGCTCGCCCGCAACCTCCGCGTCGAGCGCTTCGTCGCGGTTCAGTTGGTCGAGGTAGGCTCGCGCGACGACGGGGTCAGCGGGCCACGTCACGGGGAACTGCTGCTGCGGGTTGAACGCGCCGCCCTGGTCGGCGAGCGCCGCTGCCGCGATCTCGTTCTCGCTGAGGAATTCGCTCGGCTGCAGCGCGAACACGTCGAGGCCGCGGACGATCTCGGTGCCGTAGATGCGGCCTTCGTAGAAGTACGTCGACCAGTAGCCGCCCAGCACGAGGATCTCCTCGTGGATCGGGCCACGGTCGAAGTAGGCAATCTCGAAGGGGTTTGTGGAGTCGGTGAAGTCGAGGACGGACACGCCGCCCTGGTACCACGCCTGCACGAAGATGTCGCGGCCCGGCACGGGGACGACGGAACCGTTGTGCGCCACGCAGTTCTCCTGATCGAGTTGCGGGGCGGGGATCTTGTAGTAGCCGCTGAACTCCATCGTGCCGTCGACGATGTCGTAGATCGCGTTGGCGCCCCAGTCGAGCGGGTCGTAGGTGCGGCAGCGCGGGCGGCTGCCCCCGCCCCACTCGTCGGTGAAGAGCACCTTCGTGCCGTCGTTGTTGAACGTCGCCGAGTGCCAGTAGGCGAAGCCCGTGTCCGTGACCTCGTCGATGCGGACGGGGTTCATCGGGTCGCTGATGTCGAGGAGGATGCCGTTGCCCGAGCACGCGCCCGCGGCGATGCCCGCCGAGGGGAAGACCGTGATGTCGTGACACTCGTCCGTCGGCCGCGTGCGCTGCGTGCCGTCGCCGTGGTCGCCGCCTTGCCAGAGGCCCGCGATCTGGCCGGACTTCGGGTCGGCAAACACGGTCGGACTGTGGACGATGCGCGCGCGGCCAGGGTCGGCGACCGGGATCTCGACGACGTCGATGCGGAAGAGCGCCGTGCGGTCGTCGCCGGGCGACTCCCCGAAGCAGCCGTCGAGCTCCTCGGTGTCTCGCACGGACGAGGTGCCGGAGTTGTAGACGACGACGCGCTCGTCGTCGGCGTCGACGATGGAATGGGTGTGCGAGCCGCGGCACGTCTGCACCTGGCCGACCTGCACCGGGCGGGCGAGGTCGCTGATGTCGAAGATGCGCAGGCCGCGGAAGCGCTCGGCGCTGATGTCCTCCGCAATGCCCTGCCGCCCGCAGTCGACGCGCCCGCGCGTCTGCTCGACAGACATGATCAGCAGGTCGCCCACGATCGACACGTCGCCCTGGCCGCCCGGGCACACGATGGAGCTGAACAGTTCGGGCGCGCCGTCCTCGGCGAGCTTGTAGACGTTGAAGCCGTGGTAGTTGCCCACGATCAGGACGTCGTCGGAGAACGCCATGTCCGTGTTCGAGAAGCTCAGCAGCGGCGAGCGCTCGCCCCACTCGGTGCCCTCGTTGTCCTGCTCGTCACCGCTGCGCCCCTCACTATCGTCGTCGGCGCTGTCGTCGTCGTCCTGGGGCACCACGGGCGGCAGGTTCGCCGGATTCGCGGGGTCGAAGAAGCCGGGCGGCTTGGGCAGCGTGGCAACGTGGCGCAGGTTGCTGATCGCCTCGCCGGCGTCGTCGAAGCCTGCTGCGAGGCCCGAGCGCGGGTCGGCGGAGAGATCGACGAGCATCGCGTTCATCCGCTCGATCTCGGCGGTCTGGTCGTTGACGATGTCGGTCGTGAAGTCGAGCAGGATCGGGTCGTAGGCCGAGCCGGGCTGGGCCAGCAGGTCCTCGACCATCGTCAGCGCGCCCTCATGGTGGGTGATCATGAGCGTGAGGAACAGCCGGTCGAACGCGGCCCCGTCGAGCGTGGCGAGCTCGGCCATCTGCTCCGGCGTGGCCATCCCCGCCATCTGGTGCCCCATGTGCATGTGATGGTGCGCCATCGGGTCGGGCACGTCCTCACCGCGCTCGGCCAGCCAGCCCTGCATGAACGCGATCTCGTCGGCCTGCGTCGCATCGATCTTGGCCGCGATGGCGGTGACTGCGGGGTTGTTCGTGCGCGCGCCGACCAGCGCCACCATCTGGACGGCCTGGTTGTGGTGCGGGATCATGTCCTGCATGAAGCGCACGTCGTCCGGCGAGTAGCTGTTCTTGGCGATCTCGATGGCCTCGTCCGCGCTCAGGTCGCGGGCGGTCTCGCCGGGAGCCCCGGGCTGGACGATGGGCACTTGCGCCCATGCAGCGGCGAATAGCGCGGGTACGAGCAAAAGAGTAGCAGCGAGGAAGACACCGAGACGGACTGGATACATCGTGATCATGGGCTATGTGATCCTGGGCTATGTGATCCTGGGCTATGGGCGGCGAATAGCGCGGTAGCCCATGATAGCACCGGCGCCTCCCTCGGCGCGCCGTGCTCTGCCCCATGCCGATGCGCGTCCGCCTCGGACCCGTTCGCCCTACTCGACGCGCTCGAAGCGTATCCCGAAGCTGCGCCCGTCGGCGGCGGTGAACCCGACGACCTCGCCCCCAGCGTCGCGCTCGAAGTCGATCTCGCTGAGCGGCCAGGTCCCCGAGAACACGTCGGCGGCGACCGGGCGCAGCGGACGGGTCAGACGACGGTGCTGGATCGTGAGCATGTCCTCTTGCATCACCACATCGTAGAACGTCTCCAACTCCTCGCTGAAGTAGCGCCCCGTGTAGGCCTCCAGATTCAGGTCGTCGGGGGCGGGAGCCGCCGCGTTGAGCACGACCGTGCCGCGACCGGCCATCAGCAGCGCGGCGTACGGCTCAGCGGTGTCGGAGCCAGTTCCAGTGCCGGGCCGCAGGCGGAACGAGAAGTCGTTGTTGAGCCGGAAGGTCGAGTCGTTGAGCGCGACGAGCGGGCCCGCGCGGCCGGAGCTCGAGGTCATCGTCAGCGCGTCGCCGTTGCGAGCGAACGTGACGAGGCCGATGCCCGGCGCGAGGTAGGTGCCCGCCACGCCGTCCAGAATGGCCGCATCGACCGTCACCGACTCCGCTACCTCGTCGAGCGCCTCGGCCGCGGAGGCTGCGGGCAGGTCGTCAGCGAAAAACGCTGGGGGAGCTTCGTTGGCAATGGGACCGAGCGGCACCGCCCCGATGTTGCCCATCATGACGAGCCCAGCGTCGATCTCGGGGTAGTAGGCGAGAAACGCGCGGTAGCCGCCGGTCGCGCCGCCGTGCGAGTAGCGCGTCAGGCCGAGGTGCTCGCTCACGGTGAGGCCGAGCGTGTAGTCGAGCGTGTCTCCGTTGGTGAGCAGGCTCTTTTCCGTCATGCGCGCGATCACGCCGGGACCGCCGCGTCCATTACCCAGGTCGCCCGTCTTGAGAAACTGCATCCACTTCGCGAGGTCGTCCACGGTCGTGTAGACGTCGGTCGCGCCGTAGTAGGCGTACGCCTCGAAGTCCTCGCGGAAGGTGCCGCGGTCGGTCGTGGTGTAGCTCCGCGCCATGTTCGGGATCACGTCGCCCGGCTCGCGCTCGATGGTCGTCTGCGTCATGCCGAGCGGCCCGAAGACGTTGTCGTCCATCCAATCGGGATAGGGCTGCTCGACGATGCGCTCGGCGATGGTGGTGAGGAGCACATAGGCGGTGCTGTTGTAGAGGTGCCGCGAGCCGGGCGCAAACTGGAGGTCGGGCTGGCGCATCACCACGTCGATGGCGTCCTGGCGGTCGAGGATGTCGCCGCCGACGGTGCGGCCGGTCATGGCGAGCGGGCCGTAGACCTCGCGGTAGCCGCTCGTGTGGTTGAGCAGGTGACGCAGCGTAACCGTCGTGCCGAAGTCAGGAAGCTCGGGGAGATAGGTCCGCACGTCGTCGTCGAGCGAGAGCCGGCCTTCCTCAGCCATGAGGGCGAAGAAGACGCCCGCGAACTGCTTCGAGACGGAGCCGATGTTGAAGCGCGTCGTGCGCGTGATCGGGAGCCCGTGCGCGAGGTTGGCCTGCCCGTAGGTCCGCGCCACGTCTACCTCCCCATCGCGGATCACAGCGACGATGGCCCCGGGCCGATCGTCGGTGTCGAACGCCGCCATGCTTTGGTCGAGCCGCCCCTCGGGCGTGGTAGCCTCGGGCTCAGCGCGTAGGATGGCGAGGGCAAAGTCGCCACTCTCGCGCTCAAACGGCGTCACGGTGAGCGTGTACGTCCCGGCGTCGCTTGTCGTGAAGGTGAACGGCTCCGGCCCGCGCCCGCTCTGGTCGATCCGGACAACGTCCATACCGTCTGGCCCGGCCACGTTGATCACCACATCCACGGTACGCTGGTCGGCCTCGCCGTAGACGAACTGTCCCGCCTCTAGCTCGATGGAGAACGGGACCGCGCCGTCCGAGGTGAGCGTACCCTCAGCCTCGATACCGATGGTCAGCGGCGTCTGAGCGAAAGCGGGAGCAGCGAGGACGGCGAGAGCGAGCAGGACGAGGCGCATGAGACGAAGCCAGGGGTGGAGAGAGCGATCTGCGTCGCTACGGACCTCCCCCCGGAAAGGTGCGCCCATACTTGCTGCCGAATTCCGCGCGCTACCGCAGCCCGCGCTGGAGCGTCCGCTCGGAGAACACGCGGTCCGGGATCGACGCGCCCGCCTCGCGCTCGACATAGGTGAGCACCGTGCGGCGGTCGTCCTGTACGTCCTCCATCGTGAGCGTACCCGCGCGGAACGTGTCGGGGCCGACCTCCTCGAAGTCCTCCGCGACGAGCACCTTGGCGAGCGTGTCATCCTCGGTGAAGTACTCCGCGCGCAGGATCACGTAGCGCGCGCGGTCGATGGTCAGGCGCAGCTTCGGGTGCGTCGTGGACGACGGGTCCTTGGCGAGGGCTTCGAGCACGAAGGCGGCGTCGGTGGTTTCGGCAAGCGTGGCGGTCCAGTCGTCGGGGTCGCGGGTGCCGAGGTCCTCGTAGGTGAAGTCCGAGCCCGCGAAGCGCTCGCCGCGCTCACCACCGGCGACGCGCTGCACGCGACCGAGCGCCGGGAGGTAGAGCCGCTGGTCGTCCCCGCCGTCCGTCTCGACGGTGAGCAGCCCGAGGCCGCGGATGTCGGCAGGCTCGGTGAAGACCACGATCGACTTCGTCAGGTCGTCGCTGCCGACCTTGGTGCGCAGTTGCATCGTCCGCGTCCGCGTCCGCCCGCGCGGGTCAACGATCTCCATGCGAACCGTCGAGGATTCCGAATCGAGCGGCCGCTGGCGGCGGTCGACCTCCTCAAAGATGGCGTCGGCGTCGTCCGTGGGCTGGGCGACCATCGGGGCGGCGAATGAGAGCAGAAGAAGGGCAACGAGCAGCGGTAGAAGCAGGCGCATGGCGATGTGAGCGGTCTGAGTAGAGGAGGTTGCTACAACGGCAGCGGCGGTCTCCTGTTTGTCCGTCCGCTGCATCTTCACGCGATGTCGGTAGCCCCTACAGGCAGGCGAACGCCCTGGTCCAGCTATCGCCGCTGTGCAGGTGCTCGCAGGCGTCTGTCGTGGCGCGGCGATTCTCGCGCACGTCGACTCGGTGGAGGATGAGCGGCTGCCTGTCGTGACGCTGCGACCGGAATGGGTGCAGACCGGCGTGTCTCTGCGGAAACTGGCACAGCGTGTGGGCGTGTCCGGAGCGACCGTACCGTGCTCGCCGCCCCGGATCGTTATGAACCCGCTCGCTTCGTTTCTGCTGCTTCTGACTCTAGGCCTGTCGCTCGGTTGCGACCAGGCTACCGAGCCGCCTGAGGCACCGGCACCCGGCTCGGCGCAGGCGATCCCGCTCGTGGACGCCTCCGCGCACGATCCGTCGAGCCTCCGAGAGATCGCGCCGGGCGTCTACAGCCTGTTCGCATCCTCAAACCCCGACTTCGGTGGGCGGCTCCGCCAGTTCGTCCTCGACACGAACGAGCAGGAGCCAGCGTGGGCGCTCGTGGAGCACTGGCCGACGCTTACACCGCGCGCCGACATGGCGTGGCACGTCGCCTGGATGGAGGCGTACGGCTACGACGCCGCCACGCAGATCGAGCACACCGAGTTGGCTGCCGTCGCACCGACACTCTACGACGCGAGCACGGTCTACTTCCACCTCTACAACCCGCCTGGTCGAGCGTGGGCCGCTACTCAGGGCGAGGAGCCCGCGATGTTCGCCGCGCTCTACCGTGCCACGGCGACAGGCACCTACCCTACCCAGACCTGGGCGATGGACCCCGTGCCCGTCTACTACTCGGATGACACCACGTGGGCACGAGGCGGTCCGCGCGCCGTCGATGCGCAGGTCTGGGACGGCACTGAAGGCCAGCGCTACCTCACCTTCGGCTCGTGGGACCCCGCGCAGCAGCACGTCATTGCCATAGCCGACTTAGACGCAGCGACGGGCCGCATCGTGGGCTTCGATGCAGACACGCCTGGCTACTACCCCGAAGGCGGGCACCCGTCCATCCACCCCATCGCCACGTTCGGCGAGGGCGCGTACAGCTTCCACCGCGACGGCTTCTACTACCTCTTCCTCAACCTCGGCGGGTGTTGCAGCGGCCTCGACAGCACCTACGAGATTGTTGTCGGTCGCTCTCGTTCGTTGTACGGCCCCTACCTGGACGACCGAGGCCGCAGCTTTACGGACCGCTACGAGAACCGCGACGGCCCCAATACTGAGATTTTCCCGGGCAAATCTGTACTTGCCGGGCTACGCGGACAGACGCGCTTCATCGGGCCTGGCCACACGGGGCTGTTCCAGCCGGACGACGACACGCTGTGCCTCTCGTTCCACTTCTATGATGGCGAGGACGACGGACGACCGAAGGCCGCCACTCGCCCACTCGCATTCGACGCCGAGAACTGGCCCTACGTTGTCGCCGACGCGCCCTGCACGCTTGGCCGGTAGCAGGTAGTCACAGCCACACGACCACCTTCCCCTGGCTCTGGCCGCTGTGCAGGTGCTCCACGGCATCTGGTACTGCGTCGAGCCCATCGAAGCGCACGGGGTCGATGGCGACCTGGAGGTCGCCTGCCTGTACGAGCCCGACCAGCCGCTCCATGTGCGGCCGGAAGTGGCGCGCGAAGTGCGGGAGGAAGAAGCCCCGCACCGACGCCGACTTCGCGAGCAGACGGTGATAGACGCGCACGTCGGTCACGCGCTCGGGGCCGTCCACGTACTCCCCGATGAAGCCAATCGATATCAGCCGCCCGTGCACCGCGAGCGCCCGCAGCGCCGTGTCGAACATGCGTCCGCCGACGCTCTCGTAAACAACATCGAGGCCCTTTGGGGCTTCCTTCTTCAGGACGGCCTTCAGATTCTCGGTTTTGTAGTTGATCGGCCGGTCACAGCCAAGCGTGCGCAGCAGGTCAACTTTGGCGTCGGTGCTGCACGTGCCGAGGACGCGGCAGCCGGCACGCTTGGCGAGTTGGACGGCGTACTGCCCCGTGCCGCCCGCCGCGGCGGTGACGAGGACCGTCTCCCCCGGTTTCAGGGCGCCCTGCGTCTCCAGTGCGATGCTCGCTGTGAGGCCGCTCACCAGGATCGAGAGCACTTCGGGCGTCGCCGCAGGCACCGGGATTGCTAGCTTCGCCTTGGCGAGTTGATGCGTGCGAAAGCCGCCGCCCAGCAGCGAGGTTGCGGCGCAGTCACCGACGGCCAAGTGCTCGACGCCTTCGCCCACCGCGATCACTTCGCCCGCCGCCTCGAAGCCGAGATCGACGGGCGGCACCGCGCCGGGCGTGTAGCGGCCCGCCGCCACGTTGACGTCGCTCGCGTTGACGCCCGCGACGCTGTTGCGGATCAGTACCTCGCCGGGTCCAGGCTCCGGCAGCGGCTCCTCGACGAGCACGGCGGCCTCGCGGAACTGCGGCGTGAGCGTGGCGGCGACGAGCTTGCGGAGGGCGGGCATCGGGGCAAGGGGGACGGTGTTGAGCGGGGGCTGGTGCAAGATCGCGCCGCCGTGCCTCAAGGGGAGTCAGTGTCAGAGCGCGGCGAGCGTGGCCTCAGCCTCGGCAGCGCGGGGGTCCTGGCGGTTGCGGAGGCCACGTACGAAGCGTTCGAGGTGATCGCGGGCTTGGGCGGTTTGCCCGGCAGCGGCGAGGGCTTCGCCCAGTGCGCCGTGCGCTTCCACGACGGCCGGGTGCGCCTCCTCGCGGAGGGCCTGCTGCGCGGCTAGCCCCTGCTCGGCCAGCGCTATAGCTTCGGCCGGCTCGTCGCGAGCGAGCGCGAGGCGGCTGGCCTCGGTGCGCCGGTTGGCCTCGAACAGGTTGCCCTCGACATAGGCCTCGGCGTAGACCACCGCGGCGCTGTCGAGAAGCGCGGCGGCCTCGTCCAATCGGTCTTGCTTGCGCAGCACCGCTGCGAGCACCACCTGGCCGCTGGCAACGGGCGAGCCGCTGGAGCCGTAGCGTGCCCGGTAGATCTCGACCGCCGTGCGATACGCCTGCTCGGCGTCGGCCCAACGCTCAGTGGCCGCATGCGTGTCTCCGAACTCGACGTGCGCCCGCGCGAAGGCGGGGTGGCCTTCGGGGTAACGCTGGGTGTAGGCGTCGAGCATCTGCTCGTGGGTGGCCAGCGCCTCATCGTAGCGGCCCTGCCCGCGCAACGCCGCCCCGAGTGCCCGCAGCGACACCCGTGCCGTGTTGGAGCGCATCGCGTTCATGGCCTGGAGGCGAGCCAAGAGCTCGCGAGCCCCCGCCTCCCCGTCGGCCCACCGCGCGGCTTGGTTGAGAGCGAGCACCTGGATACGCTGGCGGTAGAGCGTGTTGGGGTGGTCCGCGCCGTGGACCCGCGCCATCATCGCCACGGCCGAGTCTTGCAGCGCCAGGCCCTCCGCGTAGCGGCCTCGCTCCTTGAGCGTCAGCCCGAGGTTCGAGAGCGACGCCGCGAGGTTTGGATGGTCGCCGGGGTAGAGCCGTCGCTCCTGCGCCACCATCGTTCGGAAGAGGTCCTCCGACTCGTCGAGGATCAGCAGGTCTCGGTAGAGGGCTGCCAGGTTGTGCCGCATGGTGGCGACGTAGGGGTGCGCCTCGCCCTCGGCGTCGACCATCATCTCGACAGCCTCGCGGTAGAGCGGGGTCGCGTCGAGGCGTCGGCCCTGCTGGTGGTACGAGAGCGCAAGGTTGTTGTAGTAGATCGCGAGGTCGAGGCTTGGGTCCAGGCCGACGCGCTGCGCCATCGCGATGGCGAGTCGTTCGAGCGAGTCGGCTTCCGTGTAGCGCTCGCGCTCGCGGAGGATGCCCGCGCGGAGGTCGAGCAGTTCCGCGATGCGCTGGTGGTCGCCGCGGTAGGCCTGTTGCGCAGACGCCAGGGCGGCTTGCGCCAACGAGTCCGCTGTCACGAGCGAGCCTGCGTTGAAAAACCAGCGCGCGGTGCGGTCCTGCGCCTCGGCGAGCGCGAGCGCATCGTCGGTGAAGACGGAGTCGGCGAGCGAGAGGCCGCGCTCCAGCAGGTCGCGGGCACGGTCCATGTCGCCAAGGGAGCGGTAGACCTCGCCGGTGGTGAGGTAGAGCCGTGCCTGCACGCCGGGCTGGTCGGCGAGATCGGTGGCGATGCGCTCGACGCCCGCATCGAGCACCTGCCGGACGGTCACCGTGTCGCCCTGTGCCGAGCGTGGGTCCTCGGCTTCGAGGAGGCGCACGAAGAAGTCGGTGACCTGCTGCGACGTCTCGGCTTCGAGCTGCGCCCGGTCGCGCTCGGCCGCCGCGATGCGCGCTTGCCACAGCGCCGCGCCTAGGCCGACCAGCAGGGCCAGCACCACCGCCGCCAGGGCCCCGACGCCAACCCGGTTGCGGCGAACGAACTTCCGGGCCCGATAGCCGAGGGTGTCGGGTTGGGCTGCGACGGGCAGCCCGTCGAGGTGGCGGCGTACGTCCTCGGCGAGGTCGGTCGCCGAGCCGTAGCGGCGGTCGGGCTCCTTGCGGAGCGCCATCAGGCAGATGCGGTCAAGGTCGCCCACGAGGCGGCGGCGCAGCCGGCCCGCCTCGGTCGAGCGCGCCTCGCTGACCGTGGCAGGGCTGCGTGTTTCGGTGCCTGCCCGCGTGGGTCGCGTCTCGACCTCCGTGATGGCTGTGCTTGGGCGAACGGGGTCGTCTTCCAGGATGACCCGCTCGATTTCGTGGGGCAGCCGCTCGGCGAGGCGGTACGGGCGGTGGCCCGTGAGCAGTTCGTAGAGCAACACGCCGAGCGCATAGACATCGGCCGCCGTCGTGATAGCGTCGCCACGCACCTGCTCAGGGGCGGCATACTCCGGCGTCATCAGCCGCAGGCCCGTCTGCGTTTCCAGCACCGACACGTCCGGCCCAACGTCGAGGAGCTTGGCGATGCCGAAGTCGAGCAGCTTCACGATGGGCTCGCCCGCCTCGGTCTCGGCGACGAGGATGTTGGACGGCTTGAGGTCGCGGTGGACGACGAGGCGGCGGTGGGCATGCTGGACGGCGTCGCAGACGGTGCGGAAGAGCCGCAGCCGCGCGTCGATGCCGAGGCGGTGGCGGTCGCAGTAGGTCGTGATCGGGAGGCCGCGCACGAACTCCATCGCGAAGTAGGGCCGCCCTTCGCCCGAGAGCCCGCCGTCGAGCAGCCGTGCGATGTGCGGGTGGTCGAGGCCCGCGAGGATCTGGCGCTCGGCCTCGAAGCGGCGCAGCACCGCGGCGCTGCCCGAGCGTGGCACCAGCTTCAGCGCGACGGTCTGCTCGTAGGTGCCGTCGCCGCGGCGCGCCTCGTAGACCTCGCCCATGCCGCCGCGCCCGACGAGCTGCACGATCTCGTAGGGCCCGACGAACGTGCCCGCGGGGAGCCCGCCAGCCTCCTGGAAGGCCGGCTGCACCACCTCGTCGGCGAGCCGGCCGAAGTAGCCGGTGGCCTTGTCGTGCGCGGCGAGCAAGCTCTCGACCTCCTGCCGTAGCGCTGCGTCTTCCTCGCACGCGGTATCGAGGTAGGCCTCGCGTTCGTCTGAGGGGCGCTCCAGCGCCTGCTCGAAGACCGCCTCGATCTGGTGCCAGCGCTGGTCTGCGGCGGCCCCGTCGGACGCGGGGTCTTCGTGGCGGGGATCGTCAGGCATGAGCGGTCTGGGTTGGTCGGGTCTGTGGTGTTATTCATGCTCACGCAAACGCCTGGGGGAAGTGGATCAGTCCGACCCCGTAGCCTCGCCGCTTTGCCTAGCCCCCCACCTCGTCCGTCCCGTTGCCGGTCACCCCTGCATTTCGCGGTAGAGCCAGGCCTGCGCCATGCGCCAGCTTCGCTTCACCGTCGGCGTCGAGACCCCGACCGCGGCTGCCGTCTCCTCGATGGTCATGTCGGCGAAGAAGCGGCACTCCACGATCTGTGCGGCTCGGGCGTCGTTCTCGGCAAGCTTGTCGAGGGCTGTGTCGAGCGCCAGCAGATCGGTGAGCGCGGGGCCGCCCGGGTTGGCGATGGAGAGGCCCGGCGCGTCGAGGTCCACGCGGTGCTGATCGCCGCCCCGCTTCTGCGCGCCTTGGCGGCGAGCATAGTCCACGAGGATATGCCGCATCGCCTTGGCGGCCACGCCGAGGAAGTGCGCGCGGCTCTCGAAGCCCGTCTCTCCGTCTTGGAGGCGGAGGTAGGCCTCGTGGACGAGCGCCGTCGTGTTCAGCGTGCGCTGGCCGCTCCAGCCGCCTCGCTGCCGGTGGGCGAGGGCGCGGAGTTCGTCATAGACGAGCGGGAAGAGGCGGTCGAGGGCCTGCGGGTCGCCGGCCTGCGCGGCGTGCAGCAGGCGCGTGACTTCAGCCGCCGACATCGGATCCGACATGGCGGGTCCTCACGAATCGTGGTGGGGCGTGCGCGCGAAAATAGCATGTCGCGCGCCCGGTTTCCACCTTCCGCCCTCTGGCCAAGACACCAACACCGGCACGATGATCCGTTTCCTCGGCGGACAGCGTATTAGAGCACGGAGGCAGCACCGTCTCCACCCCGTTTTCCTTATCCGCGAAATCCAGCGATCCATGCCACGCCCTCCAGCCCTCTGGCACCGCCGAAGCCTGTTCTCAACGCTCACGCTGCTCGCCGCCCTCGTCCTCGTCGGCTGCGACTCGTCCGACCCTGCCGAGGAGCCTGACACGGTGACGTTCACCGGCACCGTCGGCAACGCCGCAGCCCTCGGCAGCCGCCCCATCGCCAACGCCCAGGTCACGTTCACCCCAACCAACGGCGCTGCTCCGGCCGGTGCCGCGCAGGCCAGCGCGGTCTTCACCGCTACCACGGACGCCGAGGGAGCCTACTCGATCGACCTCGAACCCGGCTCCTACACCGTTTCGATCGAGCGCACCGGCTACGCCCCGACCACCCGCACCGTGACGGTCGGCTCCACGACGTCGCTCTCAGAAACCCTGACCGGCTCGGTCACCATCACCGGCTCGCTCGCCAACTCGCAGGACGGGCAGGCCACGGACCTCGGCGGCGCTCGCATTGTGTTCCTCTTCGAGGACACGCTCTCCGACGACCCCATCGGCACCGACGCCGACCTGGAAACGACGGCCGCGCCCGACGGCACGTTTACGTTCCCGAACGCGCCCTATGGCACGTTCACCTGCGTGGTCTACGCGACGGGCTTCGTCCCCGCCGTGATTCGCAACGTGGACGTACCGGAAGACGGCGGGGAGGTCGACCTCAACCCCGCCGTGGTCACCGAGCGCCCCCCCGAAGGCGCCTACCGCATCGTGCTCTCGTGGGGGCAGAACCCGAGCGACCTCGACAGCCACCTCACGGGCCCCAACGGACAAGGCAGCCGTTTCCACATCTACTACGTCAGCACCAGCTTCGGCGACTCCAACCTAGACGTGGACGACACCTCCAGCTTCGGCCCGGAAACGATCACGCTCTTCCCCACCATAGACGGCGTCTACCGCTACAGCGTCCACAACTACTCGGACCGCTTCAATCCCACCGGCGCACTCGGCATCGCGGGCGATCTCGACAACGGGCAGCCCGCCCGCGTGGAGGTCTACGCCGGTGACCGCCTGCTGCGCAGCTACCGCGCCCCGAACGCCACCGACACCGACGGCGACACCTGGCAGGTCTTCGAGATGACCGTCGACGGCGACGACGTGTCGTTCTCCGGCAATGAGCCCGGAGGCCTAGGCTATGTCTTGGTCACCGACGAAGACGACGCGGGGCAGTTCATCACGAGCCCGTTCCCGGACAAAGCTGGCGCACGATAGCGCCTCGTTCTGGTTTGTCCTGCACCTACACAAACGCCGCCGCTCGTCCCTCGTGCGGCGGCGTTTGTGTAGGTGCAGGCTAGGCAGGCCGCGCGTATGCCTGCAGCGTGTCGAGGTCCACGACCGAAAGCGTCCGGGCATGGGTGGCGTCCAGCACGACGGGCGGCGCCATGCCCGCGTCCAGCGCCTCCTTCCAGCGAAGCACGCAGAGGCACCACCGATCGCCCGGCTTCAAGCCGGGAAAGCCATAGGCCGGGATCGGCGTCGAGAGGTCGTTGCCCCGGCTCCGGGTGAAGCGCAGGAACGCCTCCGTCATCTCCGCGCAGACGACGTGCGTGCCCCGGTCCTGCGGCCCCGTGCGGCAGTCGCCCGTGCGGAAGAACCCGGTCAGCGGGTCCACGCTACACGGTTGAAGCGGCGTGCCGAGCACATTCCGGGGCGCGTCCACATCGAGGGGCGTGTCGTGGTGGTGGTTGGCGCGATCAGGCATGGCACAGGGAGAGCATACGGCGAGGGGAAGCCGTTCGACGCGTCTTCGCCGGTTGCGTTCGCTGCACCGCTAGCAGAAGCTTCCAACGGTCTAGCGGCGTCACTACAACGGGCTAGCGCGTCACTACGAAGCGTTGCGTGGCCTGCTGCGCCCCGTGCCGCAACCGAACCACGTAGGCGCCCGCGGCGAGCGCGTGCGTGTCGAGCACGACCGAATGTGAACCAGGCCGGAGCGGGCTGTCCACGAGCGTCTGCACGCGACGGCCGAGCACATCGTAGACCTCGACCTGAGCTATAGTCTCGCGGGAGCCTTCCAGGTAAAAATCGAAGCGCGTCTGGCCGGTGGCTGGGTTCGGGTAGGGTGCCGCGAGGGCGAAGCGAGGCTGCATCGCCTCGTCCTCCGCGTTGACCGGGTTGAGGAAGCGCAGCACCCGCGCCTCGTGCCCAGCGAGGTCGAGGTCGGCAACGTCGTTTTCGGCCAGCACGGTCACGAACGACTGCGCGGCGTCAGGCGCCAGCAGATCCGTCACGACCCACTCGCCTGGGGCGAAGGTGCCGGGCGGGAGCGAAACGGTCACGTTGGACTGCGCCGATTCGCTCGCGTTGATGAGCACGAGCACGGCGTCATCGTCGGTCTCACGCACGAACGCCATCACGCTACCCGAGGAAGCGGGTGCGGCGAAGTAGGCTCCGCGGCGGAGCGCTGGGCTGGCGTTGCGCGCGTGCACGAGGCGGCGGTAGTGGCTCAGCAGCGAGGCTTCGTCGTCCGTCTGGCCGTCGACGTTCCACGCGCGGTAGTTGCTGTTGAGCGGGTGCCACGGCGTCCGCGTCGAGAAGCTCGCGTGCGTGTCGGCGCTCCACTGCATCGGGCGGCGGATGTCGGGGTCAGGCTTGTGGCCGAGCATGCCGATCTCTTCGCCGTAGTAGACGAACGGCACGCCCGGCAGCGTGAGGTAGAACGACGCGGCCACGCGCGCCTTCGAGGGGTCGCGGCTGACCTGTTCCATGACGCGCTCCTGGTCGTGGTTGGTCAGGAACGTGGCGACCTGGAGGTGCGGATACGCATCGTAGACGGTCTGCATCTGGCGGATCGCGCCCGTGGCATCGCCGGTGCGGGCGGCGTGCAGGATCTGCCCGGCGAGGTCGAAGTCGAAGCACGTCGAAAGGCGCCCTTCGGTGAGGTAGGGCACGACGTAGGGCGTGCCGGACCAGGCCTCGCAGACGGTGAACGCCTCCGGGTTCGTCTCGGCGATGTGCGTGCTGAACTCGTTCCAGACGGCGAACGTCGCGGGCGCGTCCTCGGCGATGCCGTCTTCTTCGACGAGGTACTTCACGGCATCGAGCCGGAAGCCGTCCACGCCGATGTCGTCCAGCCAGAAGTCGGCGGCGGCGTAGATGCTGTCGCGCACGGCCTGCGACTCGTAGTTGAGGTCGGGCATGCCGCTCCAGAAGACGCCGTAGTAGAAGCCGCGCGCGGCGCGGTGCCACGGGTCGCCGAGGGGGCCGTTCGAGCCGGGGTCGGTGGCGGACCAGCGGTAGAAGTCGGCGTAGGTCGGATCGTTTTGCGCGGAGGCGCGGAACCACGGGTGCTGCGTCGAGGAATGGTTCATCACGTAGTCGATCACGACGCGGATGCCGCGCGCGTGGGCAGCGTCGAGGAAGGCGCGGAAGTCCTCCATCGTGCCGTAGTCGGGGTGGACGGAGCGGTAGTCGACGACATCGTAGCCGTGGTAGCTCGGCGAGTCGTGGATGGGCATGAGCCAGAGGCCCGTAACGCCGAGGTCGTCGGTGGTCGTCGGGTCGCCGTCATTCAGATAGTCGAGCTTCTCCGTGAGCCCGCGGAAGTCACCGATGCCATCGCCGTCGCTGTCGTAGAAGGAGCGGACGAACACCTCATAGAAGACCGTGTCGTTCCACCAGCGGAGTTGGCTCACGTCGCGGGCGCGCACCTCGACGTAGTCCTCGATCACGAGCGTGTCCTCGCCCTCGGGGCCCGTGACGGTGAGCGCGACGTCGTAGAGGCCCGGCTCCGTGTAGCGGACGACGGGCTCGGCGTCGGTCGAGGTGGCAGGGGTCCCGCCTTCGAACGTCCAGGACCGTCTGCTGACCGCGCCGGACGAGCGGTCCCGGAAGGCCGCCAGCCCCCCCTCCGAGAGCACGCGCGGGCCTGTGAACGCGGCCGTCGGCGGCCCCGTGGCAGGCACCTCATCGTTGTACCACACCGTGATCACGTTGTCGGCCGGCAGCACCGTGTAGCGCCGGTTGTTGCCGGGCCCGGGGAATTCCTCGGTGCCGTCCCACGTGCCGTTGTAGCGGAATTTGTACTCGATGCTTTGGCCGGGCGTAAAGCCGGTGAGGGTGACCTCGTAGGTGAGGTCGCCGTCGGGATCGGCGAGCGGCGTGACCGGGCTGCCCCAGTCGTTGAAGCTCCCGGCGAGGTCCACGCTATCGGACGCCGGGTCGAAGGCCCCGCGATCCACCTGTACGTCCATCTGCACGCGGAAGGTGATCGGCACCTGCGCGGCAGCATCGAAGGGAGCGGCGACGAACAGGACGAGCAGGGCAAACAGCAGACGCATGGCAGCGGCGCAAGTTGGAGGGGGTTGCAGCCCGCAACATACTCGCCGACGCGTTGAACCGTAAGGGTGGGCCGTCCTCTTCCCGCCTTTGTCACCGGACGGGTGCCTAGGCCGCAAGCGCCTCTTCCTCCAACACTTCGTCGAAGCGCACGCCGACGAGCTTGCTCACGCCCGCCTCCTGCATCGTGATGCCGTACATCCGGTCGGCGGCCTCCATCGTCAGCTTGTTGTGCGTGACGAGGATGAACTGCGTCGACTCGGCGAACGACCGGAGCAGGTTCATGAACCGCCCGATGTTGGCGTCGTCCAGCGGGGCGTCGACCTCGTCGAGGATGCAGAAGGGCGACGGCTTGACGAGGTAGATCGCGAACAGGAGCGCGATGGCGGTGAGGGTCTTCTCGCCACCGGAGAGTTGGGTGAGCACGCTCGGCTTCTTGCCGCGCGGGCGCGCCGTGATCTCGATGGCCGCTTCGAGCGGGTCGTCGCCGACGAGCGAGAGCGCGGCGTTGGCGTCGCCGCCGAAGAGGTCGTTGAAGAGGCGCTGGAACTGTGCCTGCACGGCGTCGAACGTCTCGGAGAAGCGCGCCGACGCCGTGGCGTTGATCTCCTCAATGGTCGAGAGCAGCGTGGCTTCTGCGGCTTCGAGGTCGTCGCGCTGCTGCACCATGCGTTCGAGACGCGCCTCTTCCTCCTCGTACTCTTCCAGCGCGAGCGCGTTGACAGCGCCGAGCCCGCGGATCTTCTCGCGCAGCGTGGGCACCTCGGTGCGGGCCGCGTCAGCGTCGAAGCCCGCTGGCTGTCCGTCGGCGTCCGTCAACAAGTCAGCGGGGATTGGGCGGTCTACGAGGTCGGCGGCGTCGAGGCCGTAGTCGGCGGTGGCGCGCTCGGCGAGGGTCGCCTGCCGCGTCTGGATCTCGGCGAGGCGGAGGTCCCGCTGGTTGAGCGCGTGGAGCGCCTCCTCGCGGGCGCGGCGGATCGACCGCAGCGCGTCCTCGCGTTCGTTGGCGTCGCTGCGTGCGCGAAGCACCGTGAGGTCGGCTTCGGCGACGGCCTGCGTCAGCCCGCTGCTGTCCCCCCGGAGCGCCTCGATCTGCTGGGCGAGGTTTCCGTACCGGTGCTGGGCATCGGCCCTCCGCGAGGCGGCGTCGCGTTCCTGGCTGGTGCGGCGCTCGGCACGGGCAGCGAGGTCGGTGAGCGCCTGAAACGCCCGCTGCGCCTCCCGGCGGAGCGTGGCGACGGCGTTCTGCGCTTGGGCGGCGGCGAGCCGCGCATCGGACAGGGTTTGCTGAGCCTCGCGCTGGTGGTCGTCGGCCTCCTGCGCGGTCATTTCGGCCGTCGCGAGCGTGGCGCGTGCCGCCTCGGCCAGGGCCTCGGCCTGGGCGCGGGTCGCGGCAAGGCTTGCTTCATCGTCCTCGGCGTCCAGCTCGCTGGCGAGCGCGTCGCGGCGGGCCGTGAGCCGCTGCAGCCGCTGGTCGAGGCTCTGCTGCGCGGCTTCGTGGCGGGCGTGCTGCTGCTCGGCCCGAGCGAGCGTCTGGCGGGCCTCGCGCTGGGCCGCCTGGCGCTCGCCCAGCGACAGCGCCGCTCGCTCGCCCTCCACACGCGCTACGGCCGCGACGAGCTTCTCGATCCGCGCCTCGGCCTCGGCGAGCGTGTACGTGATCTGATCGAGCCGTTCGCGACGCCCGAGCCGGAGCGCAGCGGCTCGCGGCTTCTCCTCTCCCCCAGCATACGTGCCGCGTACACTCGTCCAGGCCCCGTCGCGCGTCACGAGCGTGGCAACGGGATACGTCTCGCGCAGATCCTCGGCCACGTCGAGGCTGTCGGCGATGAATACGTTGTCGAGAAGCAGCCGCACGAGCGCGCGCAGCGACTCGTCGGGGACACGGACCGCATCGCGGGCGGGCGTGGTGCCGGGCGGCGTGGGCGAGCGGTCGCGGCTGCCGCGCGAGGGCAAGCGGTCGAGTACGACGAAGGTGGCGCGGCCACGGTCGGCTTCGCTCAGGCGGGTGATGGCAGCGGCGGCCTGCGCCTCGGTCTGCACGACGAGCGCGTCGGCCCACGCGCCGAGCGCGGCGTCGAGGGCCCGGCGGTCGCCCTCGTCGCAGGCGAGCAGGTCGGCGACCGTCTGCGGCGCGAACGTGCTCTCGCCACTCCACGCCGTGTCGTCGAGCAGAAAGGCGGCTGGGGCGTCGAGGTCCTCGCGCGTGTCCAGCAGGCTCTGGAGCAGGTCGGCTTCGGTGTGTAGCGCGGCGACGTCCTGCCGAGCCTCCCGCAGCGTGTCTTTGGCCTGCCCGATGTTCGCGTCGAGGCGCTCGCGCTCGGCCTCAGCGCCGTCGAGGGCCGCCTGGGCCGTGTTGAACGTCGCCCAAGCCTCGGCAACTCGGTCGTTCGCCGCGTCCAGGTCAGCCGCGAGGGCCTGGCGTTGCTGCCCGGCGTCGGTGAGTTCGCTGTCTAGGCGGTCGGCCTCGGCTTGGCGGAGGGTACGCCGGTCTTGGAGGCGCGCGAGGGCGGCGGCGGCGGCCTGGGCCTGACTCGCGGCGTCGTTGGCGGTGCGGCGGGCCTCGTTCAGCGCTGTCCGCTGCTCGATGGCGGTGCGGCGGGCCGTCTCTGCTGCCGACTGCGCAGCCTGTAGTGCCGCTTGGCTCTCTGCGTGGCGTGCCTCGGCGGCCTCCTGCTGTGCGGCCAGGGTGGTCTGCTCCTGCTCCAGGCTGGCCTGCCGCGTGGCGTCCCGCTCGGCCTCGCTGGCGAGTTGGGCGAGGGTTGCGCTGGCGTTCTGGGCGCGCTCGGTTGCAAGGCGCTGCTCGGCCTCTGCGGCACGGAGCCGCTCCGCGTGGGCGTACTGCACCTGTTGTTGCTCCGACAGCGCCTGCTCAGCCGTGATGAGGGCCGCGCGGGCCTGCTCCACGGCGGCCTCGCCCTTCGCCAGCGCAGCGTTCTGCTGGCCCACCTCGGCGCGGAGCTGCATCGCCTGCTTCGTGACGACGGCCCGCTCCTCGGCGAGGCGGGCATAGTCGTGGGCGATGAGCGCCGTCTCCAGCGCTTCGAGGCGCGTGGCGAGCCGCTGGTAGCGCTCGGCTTTCTTGGCCTGCCGCGCGAGCCGACGGACCGTCTTCTCGATCTCGTCCGTGAGGTCGCGCAGGCGCGTGAGGTCGGCCTGGGTGCCGTCGAGCTTGCGGAGAGCCTGGGCGCGGCGGCGCTTGTACTTCGTCACGCCGGCCGCTTCCTCAAAGAGCCGCCGCCGGTCGGCCGCGTTCTCGCTCAGGATGTCCTCGATCATCTTCAGCTCGATCACGGAATAGGCTCCCGCGCCGAGGCCCGTGTCCATGAACAGGTCGAGGATGTCCTTGAGACGGCAGACGGTCCCGTTGAGGAGGTATTCCGAGTCGCCTGAGCGGTAGAGGCGCCGCGCGACGGTCACCTCGCTGTAGGCCGTCGGCAGCACGCCGCGGTTGTTCTCGATGGTGAGGCTCACCTCGGCGAGCCCGAGCGCCCGCCGGCTCGACGTGCCGTTAAAGATGACGCTCTCCATCTTGTCCGAGCGCAGCAGCCGCGCCCGCTGCTCGCCAAGCACCCACCGCACCGCGTCGATCACGTTCGACTTCCCGCAGCCATTCGGCCCGACGATGGCCGTGACGCCGGGGTCGAACTGAAGCGTGGTCTTCTCGGCAAACGACTTAAAGCCGTGAAGCTGGAGGGTGCGTAGATACATAGACGCAGGCCTGGCGGGTGGCGGACCGAGGCGATGGAGTCCAGACGAGGGGCCGGGCGGGAAGCCGCGAGCGGCGATAGGTGGGGATCCGGCGAAGATACACGCGCCGTCGGCGTCGATGGGGCCACGGGTGCCGGTTCCGCCATACACCAACGCCCCACTGTCGGAAAGACAGCAGGGCGCGTTGATGATTCGAGGTGACGGGCGGATTCGAACCGCCGTACTGGGTTTTGCAGACCCATGCCTAACCCCTCGGCCACGTCACCAGGGCAGGACCCAATATACGCTGCTCTTGTGGTGGGTTCTCCCGCGCGCTGCGAAGCCTCGGTGGATCCACGCAGCCCCACCGCCGCAAAGGATCGCCCGGCCCGTTCATCGTGCGGGCGCGTTTTGGGGGTGCGGGCTATACTGTCGCACGTCTCCCTCGTGGCCCCATGCAGTCCCATCAAACCCAGGATCTCGGCACCCTCGCCCCGGAAGAAACCGGGCACGTACCGGGCGCGCGCAAGTTTGGCACCTTCGCCGGGGTGTTCACGCCCACGCTGCTGACGATCCTGGGCGTGATTATGTACCTCCGCACCGGCTGGGTGGTCGGCAACGCGGGCGTGCTGGGGACCGTGGGCATCCTCCTGCTCTCGTTCGGCATCACCATCGCGACGGGGCTCTCGATGTCGTCGATCACGACGAACATCCGCATCGGCGCGGGCGGGGCGTACTCGATCATCTCGCAGTCGCTGGGGCTGGAGGTTGGCGGCAGCGTGTGCATTCCGCTCTACCTCTCGCAGGCGCTCGCGGTGGCGATGTACGTCTTTGGCTTCCGCGAGGGCTGGGCCTACGTCTTCCCCGACCACCCGGCGATCCTCGTCGACCTCGGCACGTTCGCGGTGCTCTTCGGCATCGCGGTCGTGAGCGCGTCATTCGCGTTCCGGGTGCAGTACGTCATCATGGCGGTGATCGCGGGCTCGCTCGTGTCCGTCGCGCTGGCGGCGGTGAACGGCTCGATGCAGTACGACCTCGCCAACGTCGGGCTGACGGGGCCCTACTCTGGTGCCCCCGAGGACGGCTTCAGCGGAACGACGTTCTGGATCGTCTTCGCTGTCTTCTTCCCTGCCGCGACGGGCATCATGGCAGGCGCGAACATGTCGGGCGACCTCCGCGACCCACGTCGGAGCATCCCGCGCGGAACGATGGCAGCGATCGCCGTCTCGCTGGCGATCTACGCGCTCTTGGCCTACTGGCTGGCGCGCTCGGCGACGCCCGAGGAACTGCTGAGCAACTACACCATCATGATCGACCGCGCCTACTGGGGGCCTGCCGTGCTGGCGGGTCTGCTCGGTGCGACGTTCTCATCAGCGCTGGCCTCGCTCGTGGGCGCACCGCGCATCCTCCAGGCGCTTGGTGACCACGCAGTGCTCCCACGCGGGCCGTGGCTGGCCGCGCGCACCGCGAAAGGCGAGCCCCGCAACGCGCTCGTTATCACCGCCGCGATCGTGCTGGTGGCGCTGCTGCTGCGCGACCTCAACGTGATCGCGCCGCTCATCACGATGTTTTTCCTCATCACCTACGGCATGATCAACTTCGTGGTGTTTGTGGAAGGGCAACTGGGCCTGGTGAGCTTCCGGCCGCAACTTCGCGTACCGCAGTCGGTGCCGCTGCTCGGGCTGGCGGGCTGCCTCCTGGCGATGTTCGTCGTCAACCCGACGTTTGCGCTCGCGGCGGTGGTGGTGGTAGTCGGCGTCTATGCGTTTTTGCTGCGCCGCCACCTCGAAGCCCCCTATGGCGACGTGCGCAGCGGCCTCTTCGTGGCCCTCGCGGAGTGGGCGGCGAAGCGGGTCGGTGATCTTCCCACGCGGCAGGAGCGCGCGTGGAAGCCCAACGTGCTCGTGCCCGTGCAGGACCTCAGCGCGCTGCGCGGCTCGTTCGAGCTGCTCCGCTCGCTCGTCTTTCCGAAAGGCTCCGTCAAGCTGCTTGGGCTCTCCACCGGCACGGCGGACACCACCGATACCGCCATCGCCGAGCCTGACTTGGAGCGACTCCCGACGCTCAGCGCAGCCTTTCGCCGCCAGGGCGTCTACGCGACGTGGACCACGCTGGAGACGGACGACTTCGCGACGGGCGTCTCGGCAAGCCTCCAGGCGCTGCGCGGCACGTTCTTCCGCCCCAACATCCTGTTTCTGCGCCTCCCCGATCTCGCCCTTCCCGACCATGCCGCCCGTGAGCAGGCCTACGCCCGCCTCACCGTTGAGGCCCGTCGGCAGCGCGTCGGGACGGTACTCTACGCGCCGCACCTGCGTGCCGGGCTCGGCCAGCGGCAGCATGTCAATGTCTGGATCCACGACCGCTCGCCCGACTGGCGCCTCTCGATGGACATCGGCAACCTCGACCTCTCGCTGCTGCTGGCCTACAAGCTCAAGCGCAACTGGGACGGCCTCATCCGGCTCATCACCGTCGTGGACGAGGCCGAGGCCGAGCGCGCACGCCACTTCCTCGACCGGCTCATCGACCTCGCGCGCCTGCCCGACGCCACGCCCGTCGTAGGCACCGGCACCTTCCGCGACTTCGTCCCGACCGCGCCCCATGCGGATCTCAATCTGCTCGGCCTCATGCCGGACCCGGACTTCGATGTGATGCGCGGCATGGTCACCACCCTCGGCGCCTCCTGCCTGTTCGTGCGCGACTCCGGCGATGAGAATGCGCTGGCCTAGCGCGTGGTGCACACACTGCGCGAAAGCGGCCAGACGGGGAAAAGTACGCGGGCGTACCCTGCTGATTCTCAAGAGGCTGAACCACACCTCTCAATAATTGCCTCCACTTAGGGCTTAAGGCATTTGGATACGGATCGATACCGGGCCTAACCGTTCGCTCTGCGTACTCCCAACCCCCTGTATCGTGAAAAAACTCCTCTCCATCGTCCTGGTCATCGCGTTTGTGCTTGGGATGAAGTTCTTCAAACAGCACGAAGCCGATGGCGACATCCACGATGAAGCCTATTTGTTCGTGGAGGCGCTGCCTGACTTCGACCAACACCAAGCGTTCTACGCCACCGCCTTCGAGGTTGCTCACGACAAGGCCTTTCAAGAGGCCTACCACCCGGGCCGCCGCCGCCGGGCCGCCACGTTCGATGAGGATCGCTATTTCGAGGTGCTCTTCGACTCCATGGCCTCGCAGGCGCAAGCCGGTGGCGACGCCGACCATGCTGACATGATTCGGACCTACGCGACCCTCCTGCTGACATCGAGCGGTTGATCTGCTCCAGTAGACCGAGTTTGGCGACGGCAGCCTGTTCCAGCGGGTTGCCGTCGCTGTTCTTACCCCGCCCGTTCGTGAGGCCGCGCAGGCAGTGGAAGAGCGGGAGGTCCGCGAACTGCCCAACGAGGTAGGCCACCAGGTTGCCCACGATGACCCAGGTCGTCGTCCCGAACATCGCATCGAACGCTTCGCCTGGGACTGCTGAGACCGGATCTGTGGGCACGGCCAAGGCGACCTTGAGCAGGACGAACCTGAATGCCACCATCGCCACGCCGAGGAGCGTCAGGAACCGGATGCCGGGCTTGCCGAATTACTCGTTGACGAGGTCCGTGACGAGGTCCGTGATCGGGAAGGCGATCACCCCCGCCGTCATCACCACGCGATCGAAGGGCGTGCCGAAAAGCGTGACGGTGCCCGGTAAGTCAATTTCCGCAAAAAGCTTATCCGCTGTCGCCTCGGCGATCACAAGCGCAGTCAGGAAGACGGCCGCGCAGATGACCTGGAGCTTCTGCGAGCGCGTGGGCGACTGAACAAGAGGAGGCGACACAGCGGCACCGGCGAGGACGAGAACACGCGACGGGCGCAGTCTGCGAAGACCGCGCCCGCTGCTTGGCCGCTGCCCGCGCTGCCTACTTGAGCAGCACGACCTTCTCGCGCACGGAGTAGCCCGTCGCCTCGTGGAGCACGCGCACGACGTAGGTGCCGCTCGCGTGACCGCTCAGGCTGACGCGCACCTCGCGGGTGGTCGACGACTCCTCGCGGAAGCGGTCGCTGTAGACCCGCTGGCCGAGTAGGTTGAACACCTCGACGCTGTACATCCCGGCTTCGCCGATGCCGAAGCGCACGGTAGTCGCTGGGTTGAACGGGTTCGGGTAGATGCCTTCGAGTTGGAAGACCTCGCCGCTGCGCGCCTGCGGGGTGTCGGCGTCCTCGGCGGCCGTCGTGCCCGTGACCTCGATGTCATCCACGTAGTAGAACTCCGACGTGACGGTGTTGTAGCCGCGGACGATGAGTTCGAGCGTCTCGCCGCTGAGGCCGTCGAGGGTGACCGTCTCGGCGGGGCTGTCCCGGAACTCGTCGGTGCGGCGCGCCCACGTCGTCTCGGGGCCGCCGTCAAGGCGGTAGGCGAGGACGAGGTAGTCTTCAGGGTCCAGGCCACCGTCGCCGTCGATGAGGGCGGAGAGGTCGATGCTGGCGTAGCCGGTGATGTCGATGACCTCCGAGCGCCACACGCCGACGCCTTCCGCGCCGCCGTTGGTCTGGTCGGGGTCGCTGATGAGCAGCCGCCCGCCGCTGACTTCGATGCGGCCGGTCGCGCTGACGTCGCCGCCTTCGAGCGCCGCCGTCCAGGCGGTGTCGCCGTCGTCGCGGGTCGTACCGTTGGCCTGGCCGAAGGTCTCCACCCAGGGGAGGTCGCCCGACACCTGCGCCGTGCCCGTGACCGCGACCTGCTCGAAGGTGCCGATGCTCACCACGCCCACACGGTCGACGTCCGTCGCCGCCGAGGCGAGGCCCACGAATGCATCGGCGCCCATCTGCACGGTCACGCTGCCCTGTGGCGTCCACGTCTGGCCGTCGTCGGAGGTGTAGGCTGTGAACGTATTGCCGGCGCGGTCGAGGCGAATCCAGACGGGCGCCTCGCCGTCGGTGAGGAACTGCGAGTCCATGAACGCGCTCGTCTCGGGACGGCTCTGGAGGTGCAGCCCACGCGTCGGCGTGACGACGAGGAAGGCATGCGCCGAGCCCTGCGCAAGCGACTCGCGAATCATCAGGCCAGCCTTCGACCAGTCGAATGGCGCGGCGATGCGCGAGAAGCGGGCCTGGACGGAGCCGTCGCCCGAGAGCGGCTGGTAGGCCCAGTAGAAGTTGTCCGCGTCGCCCCAGATGTCGCCGGAGGACGTGACGGAGAAGGCCGTGCCGTTGAACGTCGCCTCCTCATCGCCGATGCCGGTGCCCACCTGCGCCTGCTGCCACGGGTTCGGGAGGCCGCCGGGGTCGCTCGGGCCGTCGCCGAGGGTGACCTCGGAGAAGGTCGAGGTGGCCGTGACGCCCGCGCGGCCGACATCGTCGCCCGTGAGCGCGAGGCCGACGTCGAGGGCTTGCGCGAAGCTCAGGTCGATGGTGCCGAGCGAGGACCAGACGCCGCCGTCAGGCGAGGTGAACGCCTCGAAGCGGTTGCCGATGCGGGTGAGGCGAATCCACTTCGGGGCGCCCTCGCCGTCGAGGAAGCGGTAGGCGTAGGCGCCGTCGTCGGCGCGCCATTCGAAGTAGGTGCCGTCCTGCTTCGTGACGGTGAGGTGGAGGTAGGGCGCGTCGGTGGCCGTGCCCTGGCGGGCCATGAGGCCGCCGCGCGCGTACTGCGTGCCGCCCGAGAAGTCGTCCATGCGCGCGGTGAGCGTGAAGTCGCCGGAGCGCGGCTGGCGGACAAACTGGAAGGCGTCATTGCCCGCCGGGCCGAGCTCGCCGCTGGCCGTGAGCGTGAACGCCGCGCCGTCGAACGTCGTCTCGCCCGCCTCGACGGGCGTGCCGATGTCGCCCGCGACCCACGGCTCGGGCACCTCGCCCGCGAAGTCGTCCTCGTTTTGGTGGCGGACGCGCAGCACCTGCCCCGTGCCGATGTTGATGTAGTGCATCAGCTTCGAGGTCGGGTCGTAGGCGAAGCCGACCACGGAGCCGGTGTTGGTGCTGAACACCGTCTGGCTCTCGAAGCGGTCTTCGCTGTCGAAGCGGCCCGTCGCCATCCAGCCGTTGGGGTAGTCGGCGTAGAAGAGCACGCCCTGGTAGGCGGGCGGGTAGCGGTTGCCCTGGTAGAAGTCGCCGACGATGATCGCGTCGCCGCGGAGCCCGGCGGGGAAGGAGTTCGACGGCTGGTTGGTCCAGTAGAGCGCCGGATTCACCGTCTCGGCCTGCGTGTAGGTGTCGCAGCCGTTGGAGGCGGGATTGGCGCGCTGGTATTCGTTCTGCTCGAACGGCCCCTCATAGCACGGCCAGCCGAAGTTCTCGCCGCCGGTGCGCGCGATGTCGATCTCTTCCCAGTTGCGCCAGCCCACATCGCCGATGAAGATGGAGCCAGGGCGGCCGTCGGCCACGTTCGCGGAGCCGGTGCCGGGGCGGATGGTGATGCTAAACGGGTTGCGCAGGCCGAAGGACCACACCTTCGAGATGTTGGCGTCCGGGTCGCCGTTGTAGAACGGGTTCGAGGGGTAGCCCTGCCCGTTCGACGGGTTGATGCGGAGGATCTTGCCCGCGAGGCTTTCGAGCTGCTGCGAGCGGAATGCCCCGATGTCCTCGACCTCGGGGAGGGGGTTGCCGGGGCCGAAGCACTCGTCGTAGAGGCCGCCCGCGTCCATCTGCTGGAAGCTTGCCGCGTCGCCCGTGGAGACGATCAGCGAGCCGTCCGGCGCGAAGCGGATGGCGTCGTTGACATGCGAGGTGAAGCACGCCGGGATGTCGTCGATGATGATGGTGCGCGTGGCCGTGTCGGCGCGGTCGCCGTTGGCGGTGTAGCGCACGACGCGCCCGAAGCTGTCGCGGATGCCGTTGTCGTCCGCGCCGCCGCCGGGGTTGACCGAGTAGAAGACGTAGACGTACTGGTTCTGCGCGAAGTTGGGGTCAAAGGCGATGCTCGTCATGCCGCGGTCGCCCGCGTTGAGCGTCTCGTCGACGAGGTTGAGGAACGGTGGGCCGAGCTTCTGACCGTTCTTGACGACCATCACGCGGCCCTGCTTCTCCGTCACGAACATGCGCCCGTCCGGCGCGAAGGCTAGGCTGGTCGGGCTCGCGAAGGTAGCCGTCCCTGCGGCGTTCTCGACAAAGAAACCGGAAGGCACACTCTGTGCCTGGGCAGGATGGTGAGCGAAGAGCAGGCCGACGGCTAGGGTCAGCGTGGCCAGGGCGTAACGGAGCAGCATCGAGGGGGAGGGCGTGCCGAGAGAAGAGCGAGTGCCTCCGACTTAACAAGGGGCACGCCAAGGGTCTATGGCCCGCCTTCCTTGTCACGTTTGGGTTCCCGCACGCCCCAGCATTGCCGGCTCCGCTCTGGCGCGGGCGCCCTCTGCACGCCGTCGCACGGCTCGCACGCCATGAACGCGCCCGATCCGTCGCACGCACGAGTCTCGATCCGTCGCGCACACGAGCCTCGCGGCTGGGCTCTGCTATCGGTTCTGCTGCGGTTGCCAACGACGAAGCGCCGGGGTCGTCATAAGACGCTCCCGGCGCTTCTCGTCCAAGTCACACTCGTCGGTACCCTACTCTATCCCGAAGAGGTGACTCGGAGTTCGTTGCGACGCGCCGTACCAGTCCGGGAAGCTGGCGCCGTTCGACTGCACCCAGTCCACGAAGCGCGGGTAGCCCTGCGTGAGGTCGCGCTGCTCGATGGGGTGCACGAAGCCCTCGGGCAGGTGGAGCGCCCAGGGCAGGCCAGCCTCGGTGCGGTAGGTTGTGCCGGTGCCGACGTTGGTACGGTCGTGGAAGGTGCCGAAGACCGTGTCGTCGGCCAGCGCCGTCGGAGCAGCGTCGGGCAGGTGCACCTCCACGCCGCGGTCGTTCTTGCGGAAGAGGAACGGGTTGTAGGGCGCGTCCATCAGCAGCGAGCCTTGGAGCGGCGTGGTGAACTGCAGAAGCACGTTGACCGTGTCGCTGGCGAGGACAGGCGAACCCGCCTCGGTGTTCACGAAGCCGACGGCGCCGGGGATCATAGCCTTGGCGTCGTCGAACGGGATGACGACGGCGTTGGTGTGCCCGGCCTCGACGCCGTTGGCGGCCAACGTGACCGTGCCGGGCTGGCGGCTGTAGGTCACCGACTCGACGTTGGACGCCGCGACGGGCAGCTCGACGCCAAAGCCGTTCACGAAGCCTGCCCCGACTGCCTGGACGGCGTAGTCCGCCTCGAAGCGCACCACTTCACTCGCCGAGTTGGTGATCTCGCGGTAGCGGTAGCGCACGACGAGGTCGTTGAAGTCATAGTCGCCCGTGCCAGGCCAGAGGTCTTCGAAGGCCACGGCGCCGAAGACATACTCGCTCGGGCTGTAACGCTCGAAGGCGAAGTTAGCCTCCGTCGGGAAGTCGTCGAAGACGTCGGGGACGCCGTCGTTGTCCTGGTCCTGGTTGTAGCTCGGCCCGGTGGCGCACGGCAGGAAGTCGAGGTCGTTGACGCCGATGCTCATCTCGTGCACCTGCTGGAACTGGCCCGAGAGGCGGTCCACGCGGTAGAGCGTCGTGCCCGCGTTGAGATAGATCTGGCCCTCGCCGTCCACAGTGCCTCCGTTGATACTCTTCGGGAACGTGTCGATCAGGAGCACGGCCGTCTTCGACGTGGCGTCGTTGTCGTCGATGCGCCACATCTTCTTCTTGGCGGCGTAGTAGATCGAGCCGTCGACGGTGATCATGAGGTCGCCGGAGTTGGTGTTGTCCACGCCGGGCACGCTCCATTGCTGGACTTCGGCGCCCGTCGAGACGCTGATGCTGCGCAGCACGCGGTTGTGCAGCGTGTAGAGGGTGCCGCTCCGGGGCTCGAAGGCGATGGCGTTGGACTTCGGCGAGTCGCCGACCACGGCGAAGACCTGGGTGCTCAGATCATAGCTGTAGAGCTTCTGGGCGTCGTTGCTGTCCTTGACGGTGAAGTACATCATCTGCCCAATCGGGTCCACGGCCATGCCGGCCGTGCCGTAGGGCAGCGTGGGGAGCGTCGTCTCGGAGAACGCCTCGTAGTCCACGAGGAAATGGTCGCGGTTGCCGTTGACGGCCACGAGCGACTCCGTGCACTGCTTGGCGCCGCCCGACGCCTTGCCCGCGAAGGCGTGGCTCGCCTGGCCACCGGCCACCGTCACCTCCGTCTCCGACACGTCGCCCGACGCGTTGCGCTTGACAATGAGGCGCTCGGTCGCCGTCGGCACCGCGAAGGGCAGCGTCGTCTGGCCGCTCGCGTCCGCCAACGCCGCGCCGAGGTAGTAGCGCTCGCCATCAGTGCCCACGCGCCACACGTCGTAGCGGGTCGGCACGTCGGTGTCGGCCTCGGTGAGCGTTAGGCCGATGGCCTGGCTGGTGGCGAAGTCGAACGACGGCGCAGCGGTGATGCCGCCGAGCGGCCCGTCGGACACGGGATCGACGGAGGTGGGGCCGTCTATGGTTGGGCCGGCCGTATCGCAGGCAGCAAGGACGAAAGCAGCGCCGCAGACGAGCGCGAAGCCGCGCAGAGCGCGCGGCACCAGGGAGTGGTACATGAGTCAAGAGGTAGGTGGTGGACCCGGGGTGGTAGTCCAGGCGTGCGGTTGGTGCCTCTCCTCCGTCCAATTCTGTTCCACGGGCAGGCCGAATCGCTCTCCCGGGGGCGTCACGTCACACACTGTCGGTCAATCCTCTGCGATGCAACACGACCGTGGCAGGCCCTCGATGTGAACGAGCGAGGCTAACGCTCTGATCGGTGTCCATCTGTACTACAGTCGTTACGCCAGGCACTTTTTCACCCACGTACCTCCCGGCCGTTTGGAACACGCCTCCACAGCGAGGCGCCGAGGTCGTCGTTCGACAACCTCGGCGCCTCTCGTCCAAGTCACTCTGCGGGACCCTACTCCTGCCCGAAGAGGTGACTCGAAACCCGGTGCGGCGACGCGTACCAGTCTTGATACCGTGTGCCGCCGGACAGCACCCACGGTGCAAAGCGCGGGTAGCCCAAGGTGAGGTCGCGTAGCTCGATCGGGTGCGCGAACTCGTCCGCGATGTGGAGCGCCCAGGGTAGCCCCTCCGCCGTGCGGTAGGCCAAGCCGATGGCAGCGTTCGTGCGGTCGTGGCCGGAGCCGAGGCGCTCGGTGTCAGCGAGCGCGGTCGGTGCCGCGTCCGGAAGGTGCACCTCCAGCCCGCGGTCGTCGCGGCGGAAGAGGAACGGGTTGTACGGCGCGCCGAGAACCATCGACCCTGGTACGGGCGTGGCGAAGGTGATCGCCACGTTGACCGTGTCGCTCGGGAGTACGGACGTCCCGACCTCGGTGTTGACGAAGCCCGCAGCGCCGGGGATCATAGCCTTGGCGTCGTCGAACGGGATGATGACGGCGTTGGTGTGGCCCGCCTCGACGCCGTTGGCAGCCAGCGCGATGGTTCCCGGGCGACGGCTGTAGGCGACCGAGCGCACATCGGCCGCGGCGACGGGCAGCTCGACGCCGAAGCCATTCACGTGACCTGCGCCAGCGGCCTGGACGAAGTAATCGGCATCCAGGCGCACGACATCCCCGTTGGCGTTGGCCATCTCGCGGTAGCGGTAGCGGACGACGAGGTCGTTGAAGTCGTAGTCCCCGACGGATGGCCAGAGGTCTTCGAAGGCCAGCGTCCCGAAGCCGTCCTCGCTCGGGCTGAACCGCTCAAAGGCGAGGGCCGGGTCGGTCGGGAAGTCGTCGAAGACATCCGGGACGCCGTCGTTGTCCTGGTCGCCGTTGTAGTTCGGACCCGTGGCGCATGGCAGGAAGTCGAGGTCGTTGGCCTTGGTCGACAGCGTGTGGATCCGGTCAGCCTCGCCCGTGACCGGGTCGACGCGATAGAGGTTCTTGTTGGCGACGAGGTAGAGGTAGCCATCCGTACCAACCGTGCCGCCGGTCGGGTCCTCGGGGAGCGTGTTGATCAGCACGCCTTGCTTGGTCGACGCGTCCACGTCGTCGATGCGCCAGACTTTGCGGCTGCGCGAGTAGTAGATCTCGCCGTTCACCGTGATCATGACGTCGCCGCCGGTCACCCGGTCGATGTCGCGTACGGTCCATGTCCGCAGCGTTGCGCCCGTGGTGGGGTCCGTCTGCGTCATCGTGCCGCGCATGATCGTGAAGAGCGTCTCGCTCTGCGGCTCAAACGCCATCGCGTGCGACTCGGCCGTCGGGCCGACCACGCTGAACGCCTGGGTGTCGAGGTCGTAGCTGACGAGCTGGTACTGACCACTGACTTTCTTGCTGGTGGCGTAGTACATCTTCCGGTTGATCGGGTCGATGGCCATACCGTACGAGCCGGTGGGCAGCGTGGGCATGGTCGTCTCGGAGAACGCCTCGTAGTCCACGATGAAGTGGTCGCGATTGCCGTTGATGGCCACGATTGCGTCGGTGCACTGCTGGGCATCGCCTGAGGCCTCGCCCGAGAACGAGTGCCCCGCCAGCCCGCCAGCCACGGCCACTATCGTTTCCGACACATCGCCCGACGCGTTGCGCTTGACGATGAGGCGGTCGGTCGCTGTCGGCACCGCGAAAGGCAGTGTCGTCTGGCCGCTCGCGTCTGCTAATGCTGCGCCGAGGTAGTGGCGCTCGCCATCGGCGCCCATGCGCCACACGTCGTAGCGCGTCGTGATGCCCGCATTCGCCTCGGTGAGGACCACGTCAACGGGCTGGCTGGTGGCGAAGTCGAAGGACGGGGCGGCGGTGATGCCGCCGAGTGGGCCATCGGCGGCGGGGTCTAGCGGATTCACCGCGTCGAGACCCGGGTCGACCGTGTCACAGGCTGCGAGCGTCAGCAGGGCTCCGAGGGCAAGTATCCAGGAGCGGGAATAGTGGAAGCGTGGCATGGGAGGAGGGTGTGATCGTGCCCGGCCGGCGCCGAGCGTGGGGTAGGTGTTCGGGCCTCGCAACCGAACACCGTTCCGCCCTGGACCAGCCCGTACCAAGTCGCCCGAAATGGACGATTTGGGCGACTTGGCGGCTGTAAATGGCACGCTACGTTGGCGCGCCCGCCATGTAAAAACGCGCGATCTCACCCGAAATCACTGTCGTCAAACGCTACGCCGCGGCCTCGAAAAGCCGAAATGCGTCACCGCCAGAATCATTATCAAACAGTCGATCAATTCGTCATGTTCGCTCGGCGACCTCGCGCGTGCCGATCGGGGCGGCGACGATCGCGTCGGGGAGGCCGAACGCGTCCACGAGGCCGACGGCGTGGGGCCGCAGCTCGCCGAGGAGCGCGTTGACCTCGGCGCGGATGGCCTTGGCCTTGCCGCCGTCCATGTAGCCCTGTTCGAGGAACCAGCCGCGGTCCTCCTCTAGATCGTGCAGCGCATAGAGCGTGCACAGCTTCCCGAGCAATGCCTTCAGTGTGGGGTCCGAGGTGGCCTCGACGGCACCGTGGAAGGCGTCGAGCGTCTCGCGCTTGGCGTAGGCCCACGCAGCGGTGAGCAGGTGGTCCTGCACCTCCACGAACGCGTCGAACGAGTCCATGCCGTTGTCGAGGCGGCGCTTGATGCGGCCAGCCGCGCCCACCTGAAGGTCGCGCTCGCGCTGCCGGAAGGCGTCGAGGTGGAAGGCCGGGTCGCGGAGGTGGTCGCGGTCCTTCTTGACGGTCAGCAGCGGGTTGAGGTGGACGATCTGCTCGACGCGGTCGGCGAGCGCGTGGCGCACCTTGCCAAAGGTCGAGAGGTTCTTGAACTCCTTGGCGTAGTCGGAGAGCAGCCCCTTCGCGACCTGGAGGAGCAGCACCGTGTTGTCGCCCTCGAACGTGGTGAAGATGTCGGAGTCCCGCTTGTGAGCGGCGAGGCGGTTTTCCCAGAGGTAGCCCTGGCCGCCGCAGGCTTCGCGGGCCTCCTGGAGCGTCTCGGTGCAGTTCCAGGTCGCGAACGCCTTGAGCGCGTTGGCGCGCGCCTCGATCTCCTGGAGGTCGTCGCCGGGGCGAGCCGCCGCGAAGTCCTCGCGCAGCTTGGCGAGGGCGAAGTGCAGGCCGTAGGCCTTGGCAAGGAGCGGGAAGAGCCGCCGCTGGTGCGAGAGGTAGTCGAGGATGGGCACCTCGGCGCGGTCCTTCGGGCCGAACTGCCGCCGCCGCGCCCCGTAGCGCAGCGCGATGGTCAGGCCGACCTTCGCCGCGCTGTTGCCGCCCGACCCGACCGCGATGCGTCCGCCGACGAGCGTCGAGAGCATCGTGAAGAAGCGGCGGCCCTCGCTCGGGATCGGGCTTTCGTAGACGCCGTCCTCGGACACGCTCGCGAAGCGGTCGAGGAGGTTGTCGCGCGGGATGCGGACCTGGTCGAACCACAACCGCCCATTGTCGACACCGTTGAGCCCCATCTTCTCACCGCCATCCTGGATGCGTACGCGCGGCATCGGGCAGCCGTCTGCGCTGCGGATCGGGACGAGGAACGCGTGCACGCCGTACGACTCCATCTCGGCCGCGCCGCTCGCGTCGGTGTGCGGGATCTGGAGCTGCGCGAAGACCGTCGCCACCTGGCCGTGGTTGGCGGCGTTGCCGATCCACTCCTTGCGCGCCAGGTTGCGCGGCGTGTCGATGACGAACTCGCCGGTGGCCGCGTCGTAGGTCGCGGTCGTCTCTAGGTCGCGGACGTTCGAGCCGTGGCCAAGCTCGCTCATCGCGAAGCAGCCAGGCAGCTCCATCGTGCCGATTTTCGGGAGGTACTGCCGCCGGTGCCGCGCCGTGCCGAGTTGGTTGACCGAGCCGCCCCACAGGCCAAACTGCACGCCGAACTTGACGACGAGCCCGAGATCGTGCGCCGCGATCGTCTCGAAGGCCACGATGAACTTGGCGATGCTGTTCTCGCCGCCCGCGTAGTCGGGGAAGGCGAGCGCGCCGAAGCCCTGCGCGGCGAGGTGCCTGCACCAGCGCAGCGCCCGCTCGCGCGCCGCCGCCGTGTCGAGCACCGGCATCGGGTCGAAGAGCGGGTCGGAGAGCACCGTCTTGACGCGCTCGCGGAGGTCCTCGTAGTCGCCGTCGAGGATCGCCTGCAACGCGACGACGTCGAACTGCGGCTCGGGGATCGCGGCCAGCGGCGCGGCGTCAGGCCGCTCGGCGAGGAGCTCGGTGAGGGCCTCCTCGGCCGCCGGGCCGAGCACGCCTTCGAGGTCGTGCAGCGCGCCGATAACTTCGGACGAGACGCCGTCGCCGGACGAGATGCCCGCGACCTCGGCCATGCCGAGCCCGAGCATGGCGAGCGAATTGCAGCGCTCCTCGGGGAGGTGCTGCGCCGCCGTGCGGATGGCGCGCATCCAGCGGCGGTACTGCGTCGCGGTCGGTGGATTGAGCGGGTCGAGCCACGCGGCAAGTTGCTGCTTGTCGGCGTCGGCAAGCCACGCCTGCGCCTCAACACGCTGCCGGATCTCGGCGACCTCGGACGGGGTGAGCACGCCGTCGGCCCAGGCGAGGTAGAGCAGCGGCAACAGCGCGATGGTCTGTTCGGAGGCCGAGCCGAGGGCATCGGGCGGGACGGGAGCGAGCGGGGCAGCCATAGCGGGGGAGCGTGGCGAGTGTGAAGCGACGGTGGACGCTGCTGCTACGTTACGAACGCCCGCGGGTTTGCACGAGCCTGCACCTGTGGAAGCGTGAGCGCCAGGCGCGCGCCTACCTTTTATCACGCTCTTCTTTCTTGTGACCGCGGGCACGACGACCACCGGCGCCGCCGTGCACACGTGTACCGCGCACGGTGCCCCGTGTCTGCACCTCGCGTCTGCTGTGGCGCAGCGGTCCACTCAGCCGCTCTCCGATCTCGTATGCGTCTGCTCTTCTCGCTGCTCTGCGTCCTCGTGGTTTCGCCCCTCGTTCCCACCATGCTCGGGCAGGCCGACACGCTCGTTGGTCCCTGGGATGGTGCAATCTCCATCGGTGCCGTGACGCTCGACATCACCGTCACGTTCAGCGAGGACGGAAGCGCCACCATCGATATCCCGCAACAAGGAGCGATGGGCCTACCGCTTCAGAACGTGAGCATCGCTCTTCCTGCGGTGCGCTTCGAGTTGCCGTCCGGCCTCGGCCTCGCCGTCTTCGAAGGCACGCGCGACGCCAATACGATTGTAGGCGCGTTCACGCAGGCATCGGCGTCTGGGACGTTTTCGATCACGTGGCAGGACCCAGGCCTGGCCGATGCTGACGCTTCCAAAGCGCAGGTCCTGCCGCCGGGCGTCCTCGCCGAAGACGTAGCCATCGAGACGGCCACGGGCACGCTGCGCGGCACGCTCACCTGGCCCGATGGTACCGAGCAGCCCGCACCGGGCGTCGTGCTCATCGCAGGCTCAGGCCCAACGGATCGCGACGGCAACAGCATCATGCTGCCGGGCAAGAACAACAGCTTGCGGATGCTCGCCGAGGCCCTCACCGCCGAAGGCTACGCCGTACTGCGCTTCGACAAGCGCGGGATCGCGGGCAGCGCCGGGAGCACCCTCGCCGAGGTAGACCTACGCGTGGAGACATTCGCGGACGATGTGACCGCGTGGGGCCGGTGGCTCCGCGTCGACCCGCGCACCACGGACGCACTCACGCTTATCGGTCACAGCGAGGGGACACTTGTCGGCGCCCTCGCCGCCCCGGCGCTCAACGCCAACGGGTTCGTAGCCCTCGCTGGCCTAGGTCGCCCCATTCAGGTCGTACTCCGCCGCCAACTGGCTGCCCAACTCCCGCCCGACGTGATGACGGAAGCCGACTCCGTGTTCGCCACTCTCGAACGCGGCGGGACTGTCGACGGCCTCTCGCCCATGCTGCTGACCATGTTCCGGCCCAGCATCCAGCCCTACCTCACCTCCGTGATGGCCTATGACCCGACCACCCTGCTCGCCGCCCTCGACGCGCCGGTGCTCGTGGTCAACGGCACCACGGACGTGCAAGTCACGGTGGACGACGGCGAACGCCTGGCCGAGGCCGACAACGCCACGCTGATCGTGATCGACGGGATGAACCACATCCTCAAGGCCGTCGACGGGCCGCTCCAGATGCAGCTGCCGAGCTACGGCGACCCGTCGCTCCCGCTCCATCTGGACCTGCTCCCGGCTCTGGTCGGCTTCCTCGCGGAGATCGAATAGCGAGGGAGATCGAATAGCGAGGGAGATCGAATAGCGAGGGAGATCGAATAGCGAGGGAGATCGAATAGCGAGGGAGATCGA
>JBCBNX010000004.1:120934-140515 GCA_039821555.1 Bacteroidota bacterium | reverse complement strand
ATAGCGGGGCGAGCGTGGGGCCGTGGCTCCCGGAACGGCGCGTCTGCCCTTCGGTAGCTTGCGGCTCCTGTTCCATCGACGCTTCACGCACCGTCTATGCTACGCTCTCGTCCCCTACGCGCTCGGCTGAGCGCCCTCGCCTTCAGCACGCTCGCGCTCCTTCTAGTCCCAGCCACGGTCGCGCAGCCCGCCGACCAACCGGCCAACACGCTCACCCCCTTCCACGTCGAGATGCTGCGCTCGATCGGCGAGGTGGCCATCTCGCCCGACGGCGCGACCGTAGCCTACACGGTGCGCACGCCCGCCAACCCGTACGAGTCGAACGCCGGGGCGAGCACGCCGCTCTACCTCTACGATGTGGCCGAAGGCAGCCACACGATCGCGCTCGACGCCTCCGTGCGCGGCCTCGCGTGGGCACCCGACGGCCGCCTGAGCTTCCTCTACCGTGGCGAAGACGATCCCACCACAGCGCTCTACGCCATGGAACCCGGCACGGAGCCGCAGTTGGTGGTCCGCCACGGAACGAGCATCCGCGCCTACGACTGGGACGCCACCTCGGGACGCGTCGCCTTCATCGCCGACGAGGTGCTGCCCGCGCCGATGGAGCGGCTTCCGCTCGGCAACCGCGCGCCCATTGTCTATGAGGAGAACACGCCCAACCGCGCGCTCTACGTCTACCAGCCGCCGACGCGCATGATGCCGCAGCGCCTTGCCATCGAGGGCTCCGTCTACGCCGTCGACTGGCACCCGAAGGGCGACATGCTCGCCATTAGCGTCGCGCCGAATCCGTACGTGGACGCGTCGTACATGTACAAGCGCATCCGGCTCTTCGACCTCGACAGCAACAGCATCGTCGGCCGGATTGAGAACCCCGGTAAGCTCGACAACCGCCTCCAGTTCAGCCCCGACGGCGAGCACCTCGCCTTCCGCTCAGCGCAGGACATCGGCGATCCGTCGAACGGCCGACTGTTCATCGTGCCCGTCGAGAACGCGAACTTCGAGAACGCCCGCGAGGTGTTCGACCCGATGCGCGAGGCCGACGTGATCGAGTACGGCTGGCTCTCCAACGACGAGGTCTGGACCGTCGTCTCGGCGAACTTCGCCACGCAGACCGCGCTGGAGTCGCACACGCTCGACGGCACCGCGACGACACACATCCCGTGGGACACCGGCCTGATCCTGAGCGACATCACGTTCTCGGACGACGGCACGCTCGCCTTCAGTGCCGACACGCCCGCGCACCCCGACGAGCTGTTCGTCCGCGCCGGTGACGCCGAGGTCACGATGGCGACCGACCTCAACCCGATGCTGGCCGACGTGCGCCTCGCGCGCCAGGAGGTCATCACCCACGAGGCCCCCGACGGCCTCACGCTCAGCGGTACGCTCTTCTACCCGCTCGACTATCAGGAAAGCCAGACCTACCCGCTCGTCCTCGACGTACACGGCGGCCCGGAGGCGTTCGTCGCCAACGGCTGGATCACGGACTACAACAGCCAGGCGCAGCTGCTCGCGGCGCGCGGCTACGCGGTGTTCTACCCCAACTACCGCGGCTCTACCGGGCGCGGTGTGGCCTTCGCCAAGGCCGGCCAGGGCGACCCGGCTGGCAAGGAGTTCGACGACCTCATCACGGCCGCCGACCACCTCATCGAGATCGGCGTGGCGGACCCCGACCGCGTCGGCGTGACGGGTGGCTCCTACGGCGGCTACGCGACCGCGTGGCTCTCGACGCGCTACAGCGACCGCATCGCCGCAGGCGTGATGTTCGTCGGCATCTCGAACAAGATCTCGAAGGTGGGCACGACGGACATCGCCGACGAGGAGTTCTACGTGCACGCGCTCAAGCGCCCGTGGGACGACTGGCAGTTCATGCTCGAGCGCAGCCCGATCTACTACGCCGGGCAGTCGGAGACGCCGCTGCTGATCCTCCACGGCGAGGCCGACCCGCGCGTGGACGCCGGGCAGAGCTACGAGCTCTACCGCCACCTCAAGCTGCGCGGCGAGGCGCCGGTCCGCCTCGTGCTCTACCCCGGCGAGGGCCACGGCAACGCCCGCGTCGGCGCACGCTACGACTACGCCCTCCGCGCCCTACGCTGGTTCGACGTGTTCCTCAAGGGCGACAGCGACACGCTGCCCCCCGCCGAGATCGTTGTCCCGGCACCGCCGATGTCGGACGCCGCGACCGAGACCGAAGTCGAGATGGGCGAAGAGTAACGCCGTCTGTGCTCCAAAGCTCGAAGGGCGAGGTGCTGCGGCGCCTCGCCCTTCTTGTGTTTCCGTACTCACCCCGCTGTCATCCTGAGCGAGCGTCAGTGAGTCGAAGGATCTGCGGGGCAGCTTCCAGGCCCCACTCTAAGCGTCGAGGTAGACAGAGATCCTTCAACTTCGCCCTCCGGGCTACGCTCAGGATGACACGATGTGGCTCGTGAGCCTACTCCTGATCCGTCAGCACGGCCTGTCCTAGATCCGCGGCGATGCGATAGAACTCGCGGAGGTGCTCTAGCCGCTCGATTAGCATCGGCCAGTAGTACAGATGAGGAAACACATCGCACTCGTACACCACACTGGCCTTGTTTTGACGAACTAGCATCTCGAAGTCGAACGACTCCAGAGCATTCCGAATAGCTCCTACCTCATCAGACCGGTTGTAGCGGAGCGGCTTATCGAATCCTGTCTTCGCCTGATGCCAGCCGGAGACAGCAGCACCTGTCACGCAACCTGGCGGTCCGTAGTCCTCCCACGTGCCCAGTTCACGTTTGACTGGATCGAGTAGATACTTGAGCGGACGCCACACCCCAGACTTTCCCAGATCCAGCCAACCAATTTGCTCTGACCTGTACTGGTGTGGCATTTCTCCCTCTACTTCCTCCAGCGCTTGAAATTCGTCGTCATACCGAACCAACTCATCATCGTCCGTCACCACCGCTTCGAGACGATGCGATGGGAGACGATATAGCGTGAGGAAGTAGCCCATTCACGACTCTGCTAGTCCTCGTCTTCCTCCGCCGTTACGGCGATGTGGAGTTCGTCGAGTTGCTCGGCGTCCACGGCGGCGGGCGTCTGACTCATCAGTTCCGTGGCCGACTGTGTCTTCGGGAACGCGATCACGTCGCGGAGAGACGTGGCCCCGGTGAGGTGCATCACGAGGCGGTCGAGGCCGAAGGCGATGCCGCCGTGCGGGGGCGCGCCGAAGCGCAGCGCGTCGAGGAGGAAGCCGAAGCGCTCGCTCGCCTCCTGCTCGTCGATGCCGAGGAGGTCGAACATGTGGCTTTGGATGTCGGCGCGGTGGATACGGATCGAGCCGCCCGCGATCTCGGTGCCATTGAGGACGAGATCGTAGGCGCGCGCCCGCGCCTCGCCCGGCGCAAACGCGCCGCTGCTGCGGTCGAGCTTGTCGAAGTCTTCGGGCTTCGGCGACGTAAACGGGTGGTGCATCGCGAAGTAGCGCCCCTCCTCGCCGTCGCCCTCCGCTGGGGTGGCAGCGTCGCGGTCGTATTCGAGGAGCGGGAACTCGGTTACCCACAGGAACTCCCACGGCCCGTCGGCGCCCTCGGGGACGAGGCCCATCTCTTCGCCCATGTGGAGGCGCAGCGACCCGGCCTGCTCGAACACCTTCGGCTGCGGCCCGGCGAGCAGCAACACGAGGTCGCCCGCTTCGGCACCCACGGCCTCGATGCAGCGTTCGACATACTGAGTCGGCAGAACGTGCTCCTTCACGTTCGAGAACGTCTCGCTCCCGTCCGAGGGCAGCTTGAAGTAGATCAACCCACCCGCGCCGATGCGCTTGCGGACAATGTCCTTGTCGAGGCGGTCCATCGCGCCGCGCCCGCGGTCGCCTTCCCCCTTCGCGACGATGGCGACGACGGCCCCGCCTTGCTCGATGGCGCTGTTGAACACGCGGAACGGGCTGTCGGCGAAGACGGCGGACACGTCCTGAAGCTCCATCCCAAAGCGGAGGTCGGGCTTATCGGAGCCGTAGCGGCGCAGCGCCTCCGCGTAGGGCATGCGGCGGAACGGCGTCGAAATCTCGATGCCGCGCGTGGCCTGCCAGATCTCGGCGATGAGGCCCTCCACCATCTCGTAGATCAGCTCCTCCGTCGCGAACGTCATCTCGACGTCGATCTGGGTGAACTCCGGCTGGCGGTCGGCGCGGAGGTCCTCGTCGCGGAAGCACTTCGTGATCTGGAAGTAGCGGTCCATCCCCGCGATCATTAGGATCTGCTTGTAGGTCTGCGGGCTCTGCGGGAGCGCGTAGAACTTGCCTGGGTGGACGCGGCTCGGCACGAGGTAGTCCCGTGCCCCCTCCGGCGTCGACTTCATGAGGACGGGCGTCTCGACCTCCACAAAATTGTGCTGGTCGAAGTAGCGCCGCGTGGCTTGGTAGAGTTTGTGGCGCAGGAGCAGGTTGTGCTGGAGCGTCGGCCGGCGGAGGTCGAGGTAGCGGTACTGCAGCCGCAGTTCCACGTTGGCCTTCTGCTGCTTCTCCTCGTGCGCGGTCACCACGAACGGCGGCGCGTCGCTGACGGCGAGCACTTCGAGCGAATCGACCCACACTTCGACCTCGCCGGTGGGCAGCTTCGGGTTGACCGTCTCGTCGGAGCGGCGGCGGACCTCGCCGCGCACCGAGATGACGTACTCTGAGCGCAGTTGCTCGGCCGTCTCCATCGCCGCGTCGGCGATCTGCGGCGCGAAGACGACCTGCGTCAGGCCGTAGCGGTCGCGCAGGTCGATGAAGATGAGCCCGCCGAGGTCGCGGCGCGTGTCGACCCAGCCCTTGAGCACGACGGTCTCGCCGACATGCGCGGCGCGGAGGTCGCCGCCGGTGTGGGTGCGGCGGCCGTGCTGGGATTCAGCGGTGAGGAGGGCGGTGCGGCTGGACATGGCGAGGGTGGGGTCGGGGAATCAAGGACCGAAAAGGTGCAGCGATGCGGTGACGGGGTCAAGCGGTGCGCGCATTCCTCCCCGATTCTCCGTTTCCCTTGCCACTTCGTTCGTCCCCTTCGGACGCCCCCCTTCGGACCTCGCACCTCCCGCCCGTATCTTCGCCCGCTGTTCACGAGGGGTGCCCACCCGCCTCCTTCCCTTCGCATTCGCCCTGGCTTTTCATGGCTTCTGACTCCATCGGCGCGGGCCGCGCCTGGTTCGGCCACCCGCGTGGCCTCTCGACGCTCTTCTTCACCGAGATGTGGGAGCGCTTCTCCTACTACGGCCTGCGCGCCATCCTGGTGCTCTTCATGACGGCCGCGATGACGCTGGAGAACCCTGGCTTCGGGTTCGGCGAGGGTCAGGCGAACGCGATCGTCGGCCTCTACCTCTTCTTCGTGTACGTGCTCTCGCTGCCCGGCGGCTGGGTGGCAGACAACGTCTGGGGGCAGAAGCGCGCCATCTTCGTGGGCGGCATCATCATCGCGCTGGGGCACTTCACGATGGCGGGGCCTATGGTCGGGCTCCCCGAGCAGCCGACGTTCTTCCTGGGCTTGGCGCTCGTGGCCATCGGCACGGGCTTCCTGAAGCCGAACGTCTCCACCATCGTCGGCGACCTCTACCCGGAGGGCGGGGCGCGGCGCGACGCCGGGTTCTCGGTCTTCTACATGGGGATCAACATCGGCGCGATGCTGGGCCCGCTGCTCTGCGGCGCGATCGGCGAAGGCTTCAGCCTGTTCGGCTTCACGTACGCGGGCAACTGGCACCTCGGGTTCTCGCTCGCGGGCTTCGGGATGCTGCTCGGACTGATCCAGTACCGCCTTGGCGCGAAGCACCTCGACGGCGTGGGCGACGCCCCCAGAGACACCCCGCCGAACACGCTCTCCCAACGCGAGCGCTCGTTCTATCTCGCTTCGGCGGCGGCCGTGATCGTGCTGGGGCTGTTTGGGGCGCTGATGGTTTCGGGCGTGATCGGCCTCTCGCTAGAGCAGATCGCTGGCGGACTCGGGGGCGTCGTGGTGGCGCTCGTGGCGGCATTCTTCGCCTACATCGTCTTCTTTGGCGGGCACTCGGCGGAGGAGAAGAAGCGGCTCGGGGTGATCGCGTGGCTCTTCGTGCTAGCGGCGCTCTTCTGGAGCGGCTTCGAGCAGGCGAGCACCTCGCTGAACCTGTTTGCGCGCGATCTCACCGACCGCAACATCTTGGACGCGGTGATCCCAGCGAGCACGCTGCAGCTCATCAACCCGCTGTTCATCATCATCCTAGCCCCGGTCTTCGGGAGCCTCTGGGTGTGGCTCTCGAAGCGCAACGCGAATCCGAGCATCCCGGTCAAGTTTGGGATGGGGCTGCTCGGCCTGTCGGTGGGCTTCTTCGTGCTCGCGTGGGGCTCCGCCAACGCCACGCCGGAGTCGCCGGTGTCACCCTCGTGGCTGATCGTGACCTACTTCTTCCACACCTGCGGCGAGCTGTGCCTCAGCCCCGTCGGTCTCTCGTCGATGACGAAGCTCGCGCCGAAGAACCGCGTGGGGCAGATGATGGGCATCTGGTTCGTGGCGGCGGCGCTGGGCAACCTGATCGCGGGCCTCGTGGCGGGCCAGCTCGAGAGCTTGCCCGCGAGCGACCTCTTCAGCTCGGTGGCGATGTTCGTGGGCGGCGGCGGCGTGATCGCACTGCTGGTGAGCCCGTTCGTGAAGCGCCTGATGGGCGACATCAAGTAGCCCTTGAAGCGCTGTTCGCTTGACGCACTCCTAGGGCGGTGCGAGGTTCATACCTCCACCACCCTGCTGCTTTGATACCGATGGCTGACCAACTCTCTATTCCCATCCACGTGCTCGCTCACGGTGTGGGCCTCGCCTTACCTGCGCACGCCACCGCAGACAGCGCAGGCGTCGACCTCAGGGCGGCCGTTCCCGAGGACGCCCCGCTGACGCTTGCGCCGGGTGCGTTCGCGCTGGTCCCGACGGGGCTTCAGATCGCGCTCCCGCACGGCACCGAGGGCCAGGTACGCCCGCGATCGGGACTCGGGTTCAAGCATGGCGTCACAGTCTTGAACAGCCCCGGCACCATCGACGCAGACTATCGAGGCGAGGTGAAGGTGTTGCTCATCAACCACGGCCCCGAGCCCTTCGTCGTCACGCGCGGCGAGCGCATCGCTCAGCTCGTCGTAGCTCGCTACGAGCGTGTCCAGTTCGAACAGTCGCACGACCTAGCCGCCACAGAGCGAGGTAGCGGCGGATTTGGTCACACGGGCCGTAGCTAGACCAGGCGAGCGCGAACAAACAGCGAGCGGAAAGGTCCTGTGTTGCGCAGCGGCTCTGCAGGTCGCCCCAGCACCTTCTTCACCACGTTTTTCGGGATCAGGAGTGGATCCCGGAAGAAGTAGGGCACCCGGAGCACCTTCACGACCTCAAACCCGTCCCGCTCGAACAGGGCGCGCAAGTGCGCCTCTCCAGCAAAGACTAGGTGATCAGGGAGATAGAGCGGATCTGGGTAGGCGGCCGGGGTTGGCAACTCAGCGGCATTCCCCGTGACTAGCACCACCTCTCCGTTGTCCCGCAGCTTTGTTTTGAGGTTCGAGACAAACGAGAAGGGGTCTGGCAGATGCGAGAACACATTGACCAACGAGATCACGTCGAAGGTGCCCTGGACATCGCTGAGCGTTTCAGGCGTCACAGGAAGACCGCGTTGTTGGGCGACACGCACCTTCGGCAGACACGGGTCAACACCTAATACCGCAGACCCCTGAGGCAGCAGGGCTTGAACGGCCGCCACCAGTTCACCAAAGCCGCACCCCACGTCGAGCCAGGATCGTGTCTTCGTTGCCAGTTCGCGTTCGGGGTAGAGCTCGGCCAGGCGCTGTTCGAACATGCGTTGCTTGGCACGCCGAAAGTTCAGGAGTCCCACTCGGTCTACCTCGCCATGCTCCGTTGCATGCAGGCCGCTCTGCGCAGCCTCGTCGATAGCTTCAGCCGGCGGGCGAGGACTGACGTAGATAAACTGGCACGTGGTGCACTGCTGGGCTTGGTAGCCGTTGTCGCGAGCCCACAGCCCACGCTCCATGCCGCCGCAGTGAGGACAAGCAATATCCACGAGGGTACGTTCCATGGTCGTTGCGGGCACGCTTGTATGAGGGTTACTCAAGGGACATGCAGGTTGGGTTACGCCTCCACAGTATGAAAGGCCTGAATGTGACGAGGAATCCGGTTCAGTGCCACGAGGGCCGCTTGGACTGCGATATTCGGCCGCCTGTTTGCTCGTTCACGTCCCGCCATTGCGGCCAGCCATATGGATTCGGCAAACTTCTCCGGGGCCCACCCTGCCACGATTTCTCGGGAGCGGCGACCCATAGCGCGTCGATCTGTGGAGGGATGGGCCATCGTGAGTAGATGGTGTGCCAAGCCCTCTGTGTCGTTCGGATCGAAGCGAAAGCCGTTGCTCCCCTCATCAACCAGGTCCCGTGCACATCCTGCTCCGGTCGAAACAATCACAGGGAGCCCGGCAGCCATCGCCTCATTAACTGCGAGCGCCCACTGGTCAACGAGCGACGGGTGCACGAAGGCGCTGGCTAGCCCGTAGTAGGCTGGCAGTTCTTCAATCTGTCGGAAGCCGCAAAACTCTACCCCCGCAATGTCCTGTTGGGCGACGAGCGCTTCGAGCTCGCTGCGGAGATAGCCATCGCCCAGCATGAGCAAGCGCCAGGGGGCGTGCCCTTGCTGATCTGAGAGCCGACGGTACTGATGGTAGGCTAGCAGCAGTCGGTCCAGGTTTTTGCGCGCGATGAACCGGTTCGATGCAACGAAGAAGGGGCGGTCACTAGCCAGACCAGGCAAGTGCCGGAACCGCTCTGGATCGGCCCTAGCCACCTCCGCACCGTTGTCGAAGAACGCGTTGTCGACCGCGTTGTACTTCGTGAACACGTACGCCTCAGGGATGCCTAGCTTCACGACATAGTCGCGCTGCGGCGTGCCTCCGACGATGGCACTATCGTACTCCTGGACGATCTGGCGCTTGATCTGCTCTCGCCACGCCACCCGCTCCGCATCGTCTTCTTTGGTCGCCATCATGAGGATGGCAACACGGCGGCGGCGCCGACACCAGGCCAGTGCCGCGCGTGCATCCGGGTAGCCGTAGCTCATGATGGCTACGGCGTCAGGGTCGATCTGGTCGAGCACGTCGAGGGTCCGCGCATGCATGTCTGCAGGGCGGATGTCGTTAAAGACGCGGCCGGGAAACGCTTGGACGCGCTCGAAGGGCTCAGCACCTGCTTCGACCCGCCACTCGTAGATCGCGTCGTCACTCGCGGTTTCGAGACCGATCACACGGCCGCCACGCTCTTCTGCATGGGCGTGGGTGGCGCGAAGGCGCGTGAGGTGGATTGGGCCGAATCGAGGCCACTGAATGCAAAGCTTAAACATGGGTCTAGAGTTGAGTGGCCGTGCGGCGGCGCGTCCCGACATACCGTACGAGATACATCACCGTGTCGAAGAGCGGATGGTGCAGGGGTCCCCCAAGCCACCACGATGCATCGGTCCAGCGTGCTCGGTACGCCCTGAAGCCGTCGAACTCATCGGCGTCGCCATTCGCATAGTGCCTGACGTAGCGCGCGTGCCAGCCGCGTCCGGTGAACGTCGCGATTTCCACAGGCACGAGTGAACGCCTGACGGCAGGGATTGCGCGGTCGTAGGGAAACAGCAACGCGATCACGACTACGCACGTCGTCGCAAAGATCACGTAGAGTGTGAGGATGTTGCTGAGATGGAAGAGGAGGATGACAGGCAGCATCAGGCCGAGCAGCGGGCGCCTGAATCCGGCGGTAGATGCCGCCAAGAACACGACGGCCAGGGCGATGTAGCCTGGTCCAAATACCTCGTTGAACGTCGCAAGTGATCGTGGAACTTCGAGCGGGAGGTCATGCGAGCGGTAGGTCGTCGCTGAGGTGATCAGGAGAGCATCGGGATGGAGGAACGTCATGCCGGGCTTGAGCACGGCGCGGACGGTGAGGTCGAGAACCTTCCAGAACCCCGCCAAGGTGTAGGGGAAGAGCAGCCCTGCACGGTACCAATCGAAGGCACGGGCCTGTGCACGCAGCGTCGCTTCTGCCGCACCTCGGTCGCGGAGAGCTGCTTGCAGGTTGGGGGTACCTACAGGTAGGAAGAGAGCAAGTACGTGGCCCAGCAGAAATACGTGGTTCATGTGGTCCACCTTGCCGTAGGCGAACTCAGGCGCGATGAGGTAAAGCGCTCCGAATGCAAGCACGAGGCGCGCCAGCACGACCTGGGGAAACCGCCAGCATACCCACACACATGCCACCATAACGGCAGCGACACCGTACCAAGCGACGGCTCCCGGCATCTCAGACTGCAACAGCGCCGAGAGCCATGTCCCAGGCTCGTAGAGGCCGGCGGGTCGCTCCAGGAGTCTGGTTTCGCGTATGTACGCCCGCAGAACTATCCAGGGGACGGTGAGGAGCAGCAGCGCACGATCGGCAAAGAGGCCGGCCCATACGCCCGCAGCTGCAGCATTGAGTCGGCCCGTTCGGCTAAGCATGACGGGGAGCTAGGGACGTTCAGGGACTTCGAAACGGACGAGCGTCGTCGTATCGGCAGTTGCGGAGTCCGCCAATACGACCAGCGGAGCAAACCGCTCACCGACGATGCGGTAGGACTCAGCGCCGGGTGCCACCGTCGAGGCGAACGCCTGGAGCCGGCGCAGATCTGAAGGCGTGGCCAGCGCTTCGTCCGTAACTGTCCCGATCACGAGGTGATACTCCTTGCGCGTGAATGCCTCGGTTGAAGCTACGGGGTGGCGGATCCACTCTGCCGTGGACGTAGCACGGCTGTAGAGACGGTAAGTTGTATGCCCATCAACGCCCCAGGGCTCGGAGAACAGGCGCCAGTTGAAGAACGGGTACAACTCTGATGGACCGCCGAGCTTACGAACGGGGTAGCTCGCTAGGCTTAGTACCATACTTGCGAAGACGAGCCAGCAAGTCAGGCGCGTGCGGCTAGGCATGGTCAGATACGGATGCAGAGACAGATGCGGAAGGAGGCATTGCAGGGTCCGTATCGGGTTGGCGACGCAGACGCCCTTTTATGGCCCACCAGGCGCGAAACAGAGCGGGTTTGTGCACGAGACGCATGAGAATCCGGGCACGCAGCGGCGTCCGCCCGAGCGTGTTTGCCAGTAGACTGCGGACGTGCTCGTCGGGAACGTGCGTGACAATGCCGGGGTCAGCCCCCAGGGCTGCGCCGAGTGCCGCCCGCGAGGATGCCTGCTGAGCGTGACCGATCACGCGCAGCAGGAGGGGGATCACATGCTCTTCGGTGTAGTGCTGCCGGACGTACTCGCTCCCTCGCCGCGCCAACTGCTCGACCAGCGCCGGGGTCGTCAGCAGGCGCGCCATGGCTACAGCGACGTAACGCTCGCTCGCAGCCACGAGGCCACCACGCTCATGGCCGACCACCCCCAGTTGGCTATTGTGGCGCGCAGGCGTCGAGTGCGTGACGATGGGGGTGCCGCACAGCAAGGCTTCTCCAAACACCAGGCCAAACGTCTCGCCAATGGGGCTGCCGTGGAGGAAGACATCCATAGCGCTGTAGCACGTCCGGAGGACCTCGTCGTCGTGGAGGAAAGGGAGCTCAACTACACGCCGGCGCACGTCCTCCGGGAACGCGGCGATGCGGGCGCGTGCTGTATCGTCAAAACCTGCGCCGACAAAGAATGCAGAGGGGTGCGCCCGAGCCACCTCCTCGAAGGCCTCGAACATGAACCCCGGCCACTTGAGGGGGTCAGGCCGGGCAACGCAGCCGAACACGAACGCGTTGGTAGGTATACCGTGCGCACGCCGAAACGCAGCAACGTCCGAGGGCGCAGCTGGAAAGAAACGGGTGGCGTCTACGATGTTTGGGACGACGGCCCCGAGCGGCGGCGGGCGAAGCGGCCGAGCCCATTGCTGCCATCGCCAGAGCACCCAAGGGGCAACCAGGAGATGTACATCCGTCTCCTGAAAGCGCTGCCGATAGTCGACGCGGCCGAACGACGCGGTTTCCAGAACGGCGGGCCGACGGGAGCGCCCGCGTAGTAGCGCGCGGATCGCTTCTGCCTCGAAATCGCGTACGGGCCCTTCGCTATGGAGGTGTAGCACATCCGCCCCCCAGGCTCCAGCCTCTTCAACAGCCCGAGCCATCTGCTCAGGGTCACCGCCGACAAAGACCGGCACGCCTGCCTGACGCAACACCTCAAGCCGAGGTCCGGAAGCCTGGAGCGCGAGAACGGCGACCATTGCCCCATATTTCCGGTACCCGAGCGTGTAGTCTTGGGCGACACGCTGTCGGCCTCCTGCACTGAGCTTGTCGACGATCGTCAGGATGCGCATGGACTTTTACCGATGTCGGAGGCGGAGGTGGCACAGGAAGGCATAGGCCGCAAGGAGTAGGAGTTCGCACGCCAGCGTCGTAAGCGCCGCCCCCGTCACGCCGAGTTGTGGAATGAGCCACAGGTTGAGGCCGACGTTGAGCACTACTCCCCCAAACAGTCCACCCGCCACCGCACGCGGCATATCGAGTGAAAGGAGTACGGCCGCAAGCAACGTGCGCAAACTTGTCAGCGGAAACGCCCAGCACAATACGCGGAGCACCGGAGCCGATGCCTGTAGTTCCGGGTCGTCAGTGACCCACGTCATGAGGGGATCTGAAATCACGCTTAGCACCCCTGCTCCAATCACGCCCACAACCAGCAGCCCCGCCGCGATACGCCACAGCAACCGTGTTGCCGCGCCAAAACGTTCCTCGCTACAGAGCTTAGCTAGACGCGGGTAGCCCGCTGCCGTCACGACGACAGCTGGAATCATGTTGAGCGCTTCCACGAAGCGGAAAGGCAGGCCATACTGCGCGGCGGCGACCGTACTCAGGAGCGCCTCGACCATGACCGTGTCAATCCGAAAGAACATCATGCCCAGCAGGCTAACCAGACCGTAGGGCACAAGGGCTGGCAGTACGGATTTAGCATAGGGCCAGTCGAGACCATTCCGCTCAGGCACGAGCTTGCGTGCCACGAAGAGCAACACCCCTGTTGCCGTGAATACGGTCCCAATCGCCATCCCTGCCACGGTCATTGCTGGTGTGGCCACGGCAACCAGCATGGAGGCGCCTCCTGCAATCACGAGAAGCTTTTCTACCAGGACGGAGATCGCTTCGTATTGAAGCACTTCGAACGCCTGGAAATAGGCGCGCGCATACTCGGTGAGAGTCAGACCGGCGTGGTAAACACATACCGCCCCAGTCGTCAGCACGAGAGGGCGCTCGTAGTCAAGAGCCCAGGCGGCAACTCCGACGCCCGCCGCCGCCATCGCAATGAGTAGGAGCCGCAGTGAGAGAAAATGAGTAAACAGCCTGGGCGCCTGCGCGGAATCGCGGGCCACCTCGCGCACGATGTATTGGGCGGCGCCGAAGTTAGTCAGCGCAAAGGCGACGGCCCCGAGCGATAACGCTGTCGTCAGCGCACCATAGCCGTCCGCCCCCAGTACGCGTGCGCAGGCCACGGTGATAAACACAAACCATAGGGGCTTAACGGCGATATTGGCTGCACCCAGCCACGACGCATTAACGAGGAGACGGCGTCCGCCCGCAACATCGGATGCTTGACCTTGCTTTGGCTGCCCCACTTCCATGTCGTCATCGCCGAGCATCCGGGACGGCTGGCACTAGATCCCACGCTCGGTGGCGCAGTCCCGCGAGCAGAGCAAGAGGATATACCAATACGAACACCCCGTCGGCGTTGAGCATCATCCCCTCTGTCATGGCCGCTAGAGCCAGACCTGGGATGGCCGCCGTGCACGCGAGAGCCGTAGCAAACACGAGAGCAGCGCTACGACCACGCCGCCTCGCTGCCTCGGCGCTAACGAAGCGAGCGCCTAGCACAAAACTACCGAGGAAGAATGTAGCGAACAGGGAGAGCCCCAAGACCCCATGGCGGAATAAGATGCCGATATAGGTGTTGTGGACGTATGCCTTCTCGTGGGTTGCGTCAAACACAAGGCTGAAGTGGCTGTACTCTGCTCCCATTCCCCATCCAAACAGAGGGCTGCGCACCGCGCGACGGACTACGGCCTCCCACTCGTAGAAGCGGTTGACGAGCGAGAGGTCTTGTGTCGCTGCCGTTCCGAGCGAAACGAAACGCGTGGAAAGCCCTGTCAGAATGATCTCGAACAGATTGTTGAAGGCAATAAACCCGACCAGCAGCAATACCGCCACAGCGGACGTCAGCGCGACGACCAGGCGAACACGCTGGCGGCGCTCCATCATAAACAGCATAACACCGAGCGCGAGCATCATGGACACCCAGATCGCACGGCTCTGCCCCACGACCACGCCGGCCGTGAGTGTAAAGCAAAAGACCACGAGTACGACGCGTGCACTGGTACTCCGAGTGTAGTAGAGCAAAAAGGTGAGCCCTCCAATGAGCCCGACCATGATTTGCCGCTCGTTCGTGCGTGCCCGGTTCTGCATGATCTCCCACAGCGCCTCGGCGTTTTGAAGCGCCTGGAGGTAATACAGAAAGTTGCGCACCGTCACAACGACGACGACCGCAGCAAAGACAAGCAGTAGCAAACCAAGCGTTTTCGGCGATTGGGCAACGGCATGCTTGATCGGAAAGTAGAAGCCGAGCACGACCATGCCCGTCCATTGACTCACAGCCACGACCAGGTCACTGCCTACAAATGGCACGAGTAAGAGCGATGCAGTCGCAACGATCAAGTATCCAAGCACTGCCACGTCAACGAAGCTCTGCACGTAGCTCGCCCGACGCACAAACGTGTGGTACAGAAACCAGGCAGCGAGATAGGCCAGATAGTAGACTCCGAAAGCGAGTTCGTGGATCTGGATCCCCTCGGCGTAATCGAAAACAGCGAGGAACCCGAAGAGCACCGCCGCGAGGTGGTAGACCGGCTTGCCCCAGAGAAATAGGAGTCCCGCTGCTCCGATCAAAAGCAGCGGCGGAATCCAGACCAAGCTGGGCTCTAGAGCCCCTAGTACCGCTACACCGAGCAAGCCGAGGCCAAACACGCCTGCAAGCGCGCGCTCGGCACCTCGCACGAGCGCGATGTCCGTGAACGCTGTGCCGGCCTCACCGCCAGAGGCCGCGCTCATGCGTCCTGCCGCGATGGTTCACGCAGCCGGGATGCAAGCTCGGGGAGGTGGAGCCGCGTCCAAGCGCGGACGACCACATACCCACACGCCAAGAGAACCCCGGAGAGCGTGAGCAACACTACGAGCACCTTCCGAGAGGGACGAGCTGGTACGACCGTTGGCTCGGCTGCATCCACCACTTGGACGGCTTGAGCTTCGCTCTCCTCGCGGAACCGAGCCTGCTCGTACAGCGGATAGATGCTCTCGATGATGGTAGTCTGAATGAGTTGCTCTTGGACCAGGCCCGCGTACTGCCGTCCTAAGCTGGGGAGGTCTTCGAGCGCAATCGGGAGCGCAGCATCCTGCCCGGACAGCAGGCGGCGGGCTTCGCCGCGTGCGGCGTCGCGTGCGGCACGAGCTGCCACAACCGTAGGGTTTTCCGAACCGAACTGGTCGGCTAGCGCCTGGTACTCGACGGTGAGTTGAGCCTCAGTGGCTTTGACTTGAGCGACAGCTTCCAAGAGCGCGCGCGCCTGAGATTCCAGTTCTGTCACGCCGTACTCCTCTTGGAAATCCTGAAGACTACCCCGTACGGAGTCTAGGGCTGCCTCGGCCTCACCCAACCTCGCCTCCACAGCCACCCGCGTACGGCGGGCATTCTCCGAGGTCAACCGCACATGCTCTCGTCCTAGCTCTTCGACGAGCGTGTTCGCGATGTTGGCGGCTCGGTCTGCATCGCGGTCGTACGCGCGGATCGTTAGATAGTCGTATTCGAGGTCTACTTCGTATTCCACGTTGTCGCGGAGCTCTTCCCGGGTGGCCGAGAGCGGATGCTCCTGGTCCGCGAAACCATAAACTTCCACGAGATCGAACCGGTCAATGATGGTGTCCATCATGGTCCGGCTCGTGAGAATCGTGAGGTACCGGGAGTACTCCCCTCCACCGGTGAGCAAGCCCCCGACAGCCCCACCGGCTGAGCCTAGCAACGCACCCAGCGAGAATCCGGTGGTATCCTCCGGCTTGAGCAGCCGGGCCTCGGAGGCATATTGACGCGGAACCAGGAGGGCAATACCGACCGCGACCACCGCCGACGCAAGCGTGACCGCCGCGATGAGGCGCCAATGCTGGTAGATGGCTCGGGCGTATGTCCAACCGTCTGTACCCGCGCTAGAAGCGCCCGCTTCTGGGTGGTCACCTCGGCCCGGCCGGAGCGAATCTTGGCGCGAACTACGCTGTACCGTAAGAGGCTCCATGCTAGTTGCCACTATCGTTTAGAAGGAGCACGAGGGTTACAGCCGTCGAGATGGCGGCTAGAGTCGTCTGGATGACTTGCAATGCAAAGCCGCGGCGGTCTCGGGACTCCTGGCGTTCTAGTTGCTCCAGTTGGATCGCGAGTTGCTGCTGCTGCTCAGTCTCAGGGCGTGGCTCGCGGTCCGCGAACACCCGGTCGCCCGGCTGCACTGTAGCGTTAGACGCCAACATCATCTCGCCCGTCGAGGCGTTGAGCACGAAGATCTCCCGCGCTTCGGCGGCGACTCCGCCGGCCTGCTCAATGTAGTAGGAGACTGCAGCACCCTCTACAAATGGGATGAAGCCAGGTCGGCGTACTGCACCTAGCACCTGGATCGCCTCCTCACCAGAGGGCATGAGCAGCCGATCTCCATCTTGGAGCAAGAGCGGCGGCGCACTCACGGCGAGCACATTAGAGTCTAGCGGGATCCGCTGGAACTGGAGCAAGTCGCGCGCCAGGAAGTCGCGGCTCAGAAACTCCAAGTTGCCGAGGCGGCCCGTCTCGTTGACGGGATAGAATAGCGCAGGGTCCGTCTCCAAGCGTCGTTCGAGCACGGCTACGCGGGGTAGGGCCTCAGGGCGTAGTCCGCCAGCCATGGCAAGTAGGTCCTGCACACTCGTCTCGCCGATGCGAATCGGATAGGTGCCGGGGTAGAGCAAAGCCCCCACCGCGTCAGCCGTCCCGGCCGTGACGTCCTGCGTGACGAGGTAGATCTGCGCACGTGGCTGCACCGAGGGGACCGTCCCCGCACGCAGTGCTGCTGCATCAAGCGTGAGGGTCTCTGGACGACCGTTCTCCGCAAGTTGTGTCAGCCGAACCGCCTGCACCTGGTCAAGCGCTCCGGGGCCGAGGGCGACTTCGGCGAGATCGAAAACCGTATCTCCCTCGCGGTAGTCATGCACTTGGCTCTCGATCAGATCTCCGTCGATGTGTACCCCCGACACATCTGGCGCGAACAGCGCAAGGTGCACGGCGTCGCCGTCCCGGAGATACGGGTTGTACTGCGTGTCGCCTGTAGCGTAGTAGCGCATCAGATCCACGCGAGTGCGGGACCCATCGCGGTGCACCACCAGCACGTTTCTCAGCGCCGGTAGCGACTCCTCCGGAGCCTCAAGCAAGGAGCTGCCCCGCCTCTCGTCCTCGATGGGGGCCGTTAGCACTTCGGCAGTCATGTTGGCAGGAACACGGATGAGGGTCTCGCCCTGACGCAGTCCGCCCTGGTTGCGCAACGCCAACGGAGTCAGGCCACCGAGCGCCGCAGCCAGGGCGTCTTCAACGCGAGCGATGGGGCCAACCAAGCGTCGTCCTGGCTCGGGAACCGCGCCAGAGACATGCACAAAAAACTGGCGTGGCGAGCTCAGCGTCACGTTCGTGGGAACGTTGCGGTAGGCCTGCCGCAGCGCTGCGCGCACCTCGCCCTGCACCGTCTGCAGGGTCTCACCATCGACCTCAAACGCCCCGAGGCTCGGAAATACGAGCAGGCCATCGGCGGAGACCGTGGCACTCTGCACGACTGGGACTCCGCCGCCTGCCGTCACGGTGAACACGTCGCCCGGGCCCACGATGTAGGCCGCCGGATCGAGTGCTCCTTCGAGAGCAATGGGGGCACCAGAGCCACCTCCGCGGGCTGCCACCTGCTGCGCAACCTGGTCGCGCAGGCTGCTTTCGAGCCCTTGCGCTTGTCCGAGGCCCGGCAAGAAGCAAGCTAGGGCTATCGCCAGAACGGCTGTACCCTGTCGAATTGGAATCCTGACGAGCAAGGTCGTAGTCGGGTGGTAGTGGTGGGTGGGAAATCGGCAGAAACTACCCTTCGTGTCTCCAGAGGGCAATGCATCTGCAGAAAACCCACATCGTCCCGTTCAGGACACCGCCGCTAGCTGCTGGAACACGACGAGGGCTCGCGCGACGGCTTGGTCCATGTTGTAGTACTTGTAGTCGGCCAGGCGGCCCGCGAAGGTGACGGATTCGAGGCTGGCGGCCTCGGCGGCGTAGCGCGCGTACTGCGCGCGGTTTGCAGCAGCGGGAACGGGGTAATAGGGCTCGTTCGTGCCCGGCGCGTAGGCTTCGGGAAACTCGCGGGCGACGGTCGTCCCCGCGGCGCGCTGACCCGTGGCGTGCTTGAACTCCGTCACGCGCGTGAACGGCACATCGAGCGCCGGATGGTTGACCTGGGCCACAGGCTGGGCAAATCCGCGTGCCCCGAGATCGCCGTCGAGGTCGGCTGCGGCCGTGTGCTCGAAGCGGAAGCGGAGGCTGCGGTAGGGTAGCGGCCCGTACGCCTCGTCGAAGAACGCATCGATAGGGCCGGTGTAGATCAGGCGATCGAATTGCACCGTGTCGCGGGCGTCTTCGAAGGCGACGCCGGTTTCCAGATCGATGCCGGGGTGGTCGAGGATGCGTTCGACCATCGCGGTGTACCCGTCGCGCGGTAGCGCCTGGAAGCCGTCTTGGAAATAGCGGTCGTCGCGGCTGACGCGGACAGGGACGCGCGCCGTCACGTGCGGTCCGAGTGCGTCGGGTGGGCAGCCCCAGTGCTTGAGCGTGTAGCCGTAGAACACGCGCTCGTAGACAAACTCCGCGAGTGCATGGAGGTCGGGGTCGGCAGTCTCGCGCAGCTTCAGGATCGGCACGTTGGCGCCCTCGCCATAGGTCGACAAGAGACGTGCTTCGAGACGCTGTGCCTGGCGCTCAGGGTAAAGCGCGTGTAGCGACGTCAGGTTGAACGGCACCGGCACGAGCCGCTCGACCCCGTCGTGGTCGGCGATGCGCCCGAGGACGCGGTGCTCGTAGGGGTGCCACGCGGTGAACTGCGAGAGGTAGCGGACGACGGCCTCGCTGTTGGTATGAAAGAGGTGCGGGCCGTAGCGGTGGACGCGCACGCCGTGCTCGTCGTCCTCGTCGTAGACGTTGCCCCCGAGGTGCGCGCGCCGGTCGATGACGAGCACGCGCTTGCCGAGCTGCGACGCCAGCCGCTCGGCGAGCACGCTGCCGGTCAGCCCGGCTCCGACGATCAGGTAGTCGTAGCGACGCACGGAATGGGTTCGGGTCGAGGGTCGAGGGTCGAGGGTCGAGGGTCGAGGGTCGAGGGTCGAGGGTCGAGAAGGTGCAGGGCGGCGGCGGCGGGGTCAAGGGTGCGAGCGATTCCTCCTCTGCTCTTCGCGGTGTGGCGGTGTGGCGGTGTGGCGGTGTGGCGGTGTGGCGGTGTGGCGGTGTGGCGGTGTGGCGGTGTGGCGGTGTGGCGGT